>NZ_QEIO01000141.1 GCF_003336425.1 Marinitenerispora sediminis
GGCCCCCACCGTCCCGTCCCCCCTCGCTCCGGAGCGCGTGCCCCGCCATCCGACCGGTGCACGGCCGCGCCGGGCCCCGGCCTCCGTCGTGGTTCGCCCGGGCGGATGGAGCGTCCGCCGCCGCGTCCAGTGGAGGCGGACCGGAGCCGGAACAGACCGCGGCCGGCACCCCTGACGGGCGCCGGCGCGGGAGCGGCGGACGGCCGACCAGCCCTCGGCCGTCGGGCGATCAGCCCAGGAGCAGGAAGGTCCCGATCGCGGCGACCGCCGCCAGCAGCACGGCGTATCCGGCGCTCACGGCGGCGTGCACGATGGTGCGGGTCTGGCCGCCGTCCGCCCGGCCCGCACCGCGCGGGAGGTAGGCGTAGGTGGCGCCCAGCGCGAGCCCGGTCACTAGGCCGCCGATGTGGGCCGTCCACGAGATGCCCGGGACCAGGAAGGTGATCAGCAGGTTGACCACCAGCAGGCCGACGATGAACCGGGTGTCGAGCCGGAGCCGGCGGCCGACCACGAGGATGGCGCCGAACAGTCCGAAGATGGCCCCCGACGCGCCCACCGAGAGCTGCCCGGGGTCCACCAGGTAGCTGAGCACCGACCCGCCGACCGCGCTCAGCAGCCACAGCGTGAGGTAGCGGCCGTGGCCGAGCCAGCGTTCCAGCTGCGGCCCCACGACGTACATCGCGAAGCCGTTGAACAGCAGGTGCGTGATGCCGCCGTGCAGGAACGCGGCGGTCAGCAGCCGGTACCACTGGCCGTAGAGCGCCACGCCGACGCCCCACATGCCGAACTGCTGGGTGACGGCGGGGGCGATCTGCTGTACCACGAAGCCGGCCCCGATGAGGCCGATCAGGACCCAGGTGACATAGGGGCGGCTCGGCAGCCGCCCCCCGAACGTGGTGCGCGCCTCCCGCACGCCTCGGTTGCCCGCGGCGACGCACTCGACGCAGTGGAATCCGACAGCCGCCTCACGCATGCAGTCGGGGCAGATCGGCCGGTCGCAGCGGGAGCACCGGACATAGGTCTCACGGTCCGGGTGCCGGAAGCAGGTCGGGACCTCGGAGGTCTCGCGCTCCGGCTGGAGGGGCGGCGGGGAGGCGCTCATGGTCGGTCCGGTTACCGCCGTTCGATCGTCACGGACTCGATGACCACGTCCTCCAGCGGACGGTCCGACGGGTTGGTGGCCACCTGGGAGATGGCGTCGACGACCTCGCGGCCCTCCGTCACCTCACCGAAGATCGTGTGCTTGTCGTTCAGCCAGTCCGTCGCCCCGACGGTGATGAAGAACTGCGAGCCGTTGGTGTTGGCTCCGGCGTTGGCCATGGCCAGCAGGTAGGGACGGTCGAACCGCAGCGACGGGTGGAACTCGTCCTTGAAGCTGTACCCGGGGCCGCCGCGGCCGTTGCCCAGCGGGTCGCCGCCCTGCAGCATGAAGCCCTTGATGACGCGGTGGAAGATCGTGCCGTCGTACAGCTTGGCGCTGCTGGGCTTCCCGGTGCGGGGGTCGACCCACTGCTTCGTGCCCTCGGCGAGCCCGACGAAGTTCTCCACCGTCTCCGGAGCCTCGGTGGGGAAGAGCTTGACGACGATCGCGCCCTTGTTGGTGTTCAGCCGAGCGAACAGCTGACCGTTGGCGTCAGACACCTGGGTGCCTTTCCGTTGTGTGTACTTACCAATCCCACGTTACCGGTCCCGCCCGACGGGGCGGTCGGCCCGTCCGGCCGCCGCGGCGACCCCCGCCACCGACAGTGCGTGTCAAAGAGTGAGCCACTCGACATCAAGGACGTATCTTGAGGTAACGCACGTATGACAGCCCGGCTGACGATCCGTGCGCCCCGCGTCCCGCGCATAGGAGCGATCGGAGCGGGCAGGGGAGACCCAGCAGTCACGAAAGCGAAGGAGGTCGACGTGGGCATCACGTTGAAGCGTCGGACGGGCGGCGTCGAGACCGAGGCGGCCCTGGCCCGGCTCCAGGAGTTCGCGCGCGAGCAGGCGGAGCGGCTCGGCCCGTACGCCGACCAGGCCCGCGACAACGCCGCGCAGCGCTGGTACCAGGCCCGTGGCTGGACGGCGCCTCGTCTGGAGACCGCGGCCCAGCGCGTCGAGGACACCCTCGCGCCGCGGGTGGCTGACCTCCTGAACGCGGCTGCCCAGAAGGTCGAGCCGGCTCCGATCCGCCGCGGTCGGCGGGTGCCGCGCGCCGTGGTCGTGCTTGGTGTCGGCGCGCTCGGGGCGGCGGCGCTGTACGGCGTGGTGCGGCTGCGCCAGGCGTCCCAGGACGCGGAGTGGCAGCAGAACCTCCACAACGCCCGTGAGCAGGTCCGGGAGACCAAGGACCAGCTGGCCGCGAAGGCCAGGGAGACGCAGGCGCGGCTGCGCGGAGCCGCCCACGACCTCGCCGCCGACGCCAAGGACGCCACCGCCGACGGGGAGGCCGCCCAGGACCTCAACGGCCGGGTGGCGAAGTAGCCGGCACCCCGAGCCAGCGCGCGAGCGGCCCAGCGAACCACCGCCGGGCCGCTCGCGCGTTCACGTCCACGCGGGCCCGCTGGCCGCCGGGCACGGCGGTCACACCCGCCGCTCGCGGTCCTTCACGATGCGCAGGGTGAGCGGATAGCGCCAGTTGTAGCCGAGGGCCCCGGCGATACCGGCGATGGCGGGCAGCACGGCCCAGCCGAAGGCCATGAAGAGGTACACCACGAGCCCGATCCCAAGGGTCAGCACAGCGATGATCGGCAGCAGGATCGAGGCGATGAGGAAGTTGAGCTGGTAGTTCAGCGCCTCCATGGCCTGGCGCCGGAGGTACGGCGACGTGTTGCCCTTCACCAGGAGTACGACCAGCGGCCCCAGGGCGAGGGTGAGGTACCCCGACAGGTGCGTGCCCAGGGCCCAGAGCCGCTCCTCCCGTTCAGGCTCCGGCTCGGCGGTACCGGCGGCGAACGGCGACGCGGGCGCCGCGCCGCCGGAGGGCCGCTCCAAGGTGAGGTCCAGGAGCAGCGGCTGGAGCTCGCCGCGGGTCTTCGCGCCCATGGCGAGGTCGAGCCGCTCCTCGAACTCCTCGTGGTCGAGCTGGCCGTCGGCGTAGGCCTCCTTCAGCCGGTCGGCCACGGCGTCGCGGTCGGCGTGGGTGACCCGAAGCTGCTCGGGAGCCGGCTGGACGGAGTGGCGGAGTCGGGGATCGCCCGGGCCCCAGGGCGGAGGCGTTCGGTCAACCACAGCCACATTCACTCCTTGCCGCGTTGCCGGGAGTCGGCCCCGCTCCGACGGGGCCGTTTCTCACTCTTCTCTCTATGATGCGCGATCCCGGCGCCCGAGAGGGTGGGGGGTGACCCTGAATCGACCCTGATTCCCACCGGGGCGGCACCGTGCCCGCGCCCCGCACCGCCGTCGGCCGGCCCTCGGGACGGGGGAGCGGCCGCGCGGTCGGCCGCATCCCCGTCCCGAAAGGCGGGCCGACGTCGCGTAACAGGGGGACGCACGGGTAGGCGGCTGGTGCCAGGGTGCCCGCCCAGCGGGCACCGGACCGGAGAAGGGGGGAACCCATGCGGCTCGACACTCCGAAGGACCTGTTCCTGTACGAACTCTCGGCGATGTACGACGGCGAGAAGAAGATCGTCACGATGCTCGACGAGGCGGCGAGCAACGTCCGGGACGACCGCCTGGTGGAGATGTTCGCGGAGCACAAGAAGGAGACCCAGGAGCAGATCAAGAACCTGGAGCAGTGTTTCAAGGCGCTCGACGCGTCGCCGCACAAGGTCGGCTGCGCCGCGATCGACGGCATCCACAAGGAACTGACCGAGTTCCTCAAGCAGAAGCCGTCGGACGACGTGCGCACCATGTTCGTCCTCGGGGGCGCCACCAAGGTGGAGCACTACGAGATAGCGACCTACCGCGGCCTCGTCGAGAAGGCCATGTGCCTGGGTCACAACGACTGCGCGCAACTGCTGCAGACCAACCTGGTGCAGGAGGAGGAGACCGCCGGCAAACTGGAGCGCTGCGGACACGACATGGGCCTGCACGCCCTGGCCACTGCCTGACCGGCCAGGACTACGACCCCCCGGCCGCCCGCGGATCCCCCGCGGGCGGCCGGCGCACGAGCGGCCACGCCCCCACGGGCGCCAGCAGGACGCCCCCGATGCGCCCGGCCCCCTCGACGGACTGGCGAACGACACGGACGGCCATGCCGAGCCACCGGCCCGGTCACGCGCAGCCGCGATCTCCCGCGCCCCTGGAGTCGATACCGGCACGCTCCACCCGGCGACCTGACGCGCGCAGGGCCACCTCCTCCTGCTGAGTGTCACCGCCGGCAGACCGAATGGTCCGACGTCGGCTCACCGATCGAGGGGTCGGGCGCGGTCGCGTTCCAATGCTCCCGATGTACATACTAGTTGTTACACTCCCTTCATGAGTTCACGTGATCAGCTGACGGAGGCGATGGCGGAGCTGCTCTGGGAACGCGGCTACGCGGCGACGAGCCCGCGCGACGTGATGGCACGCGCCGGCGTGGGCCAAGGCAGCATGTACCACCACTTCAGCGGTAAGCACGAGCTCGCGGTCGAGGCACTGTCAGCGGTCATCGAAGACTTGACGCGTGAGTCCGCACTGCTGGAGGGGGAAGGCTCACCACTGGAGCGGCTGAAGCGCTACCTCTCCGTGGCACGGCCCGGAACGCGGGGATGCAGGGTGGGCCGAATGACCCAGGACCCACAGGTCGTGACAGACGCGGAACTCATCGCGATCGTCGCGAACGCCTTCGACACGATGCTGAGCCGTTGGGAGCGAACGATCGCCGCGGCGATCGCCGCCGAAGAGCTCCCCGCGAAAACCGATCCGGCCGATCTCGCCCGGACACTGGCCGCCGTCATACAGGGCGGCTACGTACTTGCCCGCGCGAAGGGCGACCAGGCGCCGATGGATGCCGCGATCCGCGGAGCGATCGGTCTGCTCGACGCCGCTCACGCCACAGCTGGCCACGAACACTGAGCGCCGCGAAAAAGGAGACACATCCATGACCGTTCGGATCGGAATCAACGGCTTCGGCCGCATCGGCCGCAGCTATCTGCGCGCCGCCCTGCGGAGCGGGGCCGACATCGAGGTCGTCGCCATCAACGACATCGCCGACGCCACCACGCTGGCCACGCTCCTGGAGTGGGACTCCATCACCGGGCACCTCGACGGCGTGCACGTCGACGGCGACGTGATCGTCCTCCAGGACGCCCGCATCCGTGTCACCTCAGAGCGTGAACCCGCCCGGATCCCGTGGGGCGAGGAACGCGTCGATGTCGTCATCGAGTCCACCGGCCGGTTCACCAATTCGGCCAGCGCCCGCCAGCACTTGGTCGCCGGCGCCCGGAAAGTCATCATCTCGGCTCCGGCCGACAGCGAGGTCCCCGCGCTCGTACTCGGGGTCAACGACGACACCATCGACATGACGGGTGACGTGTTCTCGAACGGGTCCTGCACGACCAACTGCTTCGCGCTGATGGTGAAGGTCCTGCACGAGGCATTCGGGATCGAATCAGGCCTGATGACGACCGTCCACGCCTACACGAGCGACCAGCGCCTACACGACGCCCCACACAGCGACCTCCGCCGTGCGCGCGCCGCCGCCCTCTCCACCATTCCGACCTCCTCGGGTGCTGCCGGAACGATCGGACGGATCGTTCCCGAGCTCGACGGGAAACTGACCGCGGTCTCGCTGCGCGTGCCCGTGCCGGTCGGGTCGATCACGGACTTCACCGCGAAGCTCTCGCGGCCGGCGACCGTGGAGCAGGTCAACGCAGCCTTCCGTACCGCGGCAGAAGCCCCAGAGCTGCGGCCCTACCTCGCCTACTCCGAAGCCCCCCTCGTGTCGACAGACATCGTCGGCGACCCCCACTCCGCGATCTTCGACGCACCCCTCACCCAAGTCGTCGGTGACCAGGTGAAGGTCTTCGCCTGGTACGACAACGAATGGGGCTTCTCGAACCGCCTCGTGGAACTGTCGCAACGCGTCGGCTCGTAGCTCGACCCCGCACAACGCGCCGGGCCGCCGGGGCTGTCATACGCCCGGAGCGAGGAGCGCGTCAGTCTCGGTGGCGGCGAGTTCACGGCCGAGTGCCACCGCACGATCGAGCTCCCTCCCGAAGCCACCGACGCGCTCTCCGGGATGGTCGAGGACATCACGACCATCCCGGACCCGACCAGCCGGCCGCACGCTGAGTTCTGGCGGCACACCGGCCAGCTCCACCCGGCCATCGACCTCGCCCACAACGAAGCGACCCTGCCCACCGATCACGGGGGCAGGGTTGGATCTTCGATCAAATGGTGGAGCCAAGGGGAGTCGAACCCCTGACCTCCGGTATGCAAAACCGGCGCTCTGCCAGCTGAGCTATGGCCCCGCGATCGGTCACCGGCGCTGTCCCGCGCTGTCGGTGACCCCTGAGAGAGCATACCGCTCTTGCGAGGCGCGCCGTGGCGGCGCGTGCGGGAGGCGTCAGCGGTCGCCCGGATGCGTTCTCGGACATCGAGGGCAGAGCCCCGGAAAACCGACAGCCACTGACACGTCCGGGACGTGCCGTGGCTGATCGACTGCGTTGGCGGCGTTAGTTGTCGCTGGCGGCGGTGGCTTCCGTCCACAGGTCCAGCTCGGCACGGTCGGCCTGGATCTTGCGGTAGATGGCGAACGCCCCGAGGGCCACCAGCACCAGGACGATGATCTTCTTCACGGTCTGGACCCCTTCTTCATTCACGGATATGGCTCAGGCGAGTCAGATATGACGACGCGGTGGCTCTGGCGAAGGATGAGGCAGCGTCACGGCCGCCGACGACGGCCGGGCCTCGCTGGGCATCCATCCGAGCGAAGGCGTCGGTAGAGACTCTATGGGTTTGTCCCCAAGCAGCCTAGCAACATGGTGGGGCTGCTCTCCTGCCTCAGCGGCCGTATCGCGCGTCTTCGAGCAGAGCGGCTCCGGCGGGCGGTGGCCCGGCGGGCGTCCGCGTGGCGGCGCGGTCCCCGCCGCGCGCGGGTTCGGAGCGACCACGCGTGTGCGCCGGTATTTCCCGCTTCGCGGTGTTTACCATGGTCACGGCGATCCGCGGGGGGTGGAGATGGCCGGGAACGATGTCTCCGGGCAGCCGGGGGAACGGAAGCGGCCGGAGGACGGTGGCCCGAACCGGCCATGGCCGTGGCGGACCGAGGGCACGCCGGACCGGGAGGACCGGGGGTCCGAGCGGCCGAAGTTCAACTGGCGGCGCTTCCTCACCACGCTGGCCGTCGTCTATCTGATCTTCTTCGCGATCACGTGGCTCACCGACCAGGGTGCGCGGACCACGACGATCCCCTACACGGTGTTCACCCAGCAGGTGACGGCCGGCAACGTTCGAGAGGTCTACAGCTCCGGAGACTCCATCGAGGGCACGCTGAAGCGGGCGCAGCAGACGCCGGGTGAGAAGGGCCGCACCTACACGCGGTTCACCACCCAGCGCCCCTCGTTCGCCGACGACCGTATCTACCAGGAGATGGTGAAGCACGACGTCGTCGTCCGCGCCACCCCGGTCGCCCAGCAGCGGGGTTTCGTGTCGAACCTGTTCTGGGCGCTGCTCCCGGTGCTGGTGTTCGGCGGTTTCTGGTGGTTCCTGATCAGCCGAGGCCGCCGCCTCATGGCGGGCGGCGGGCTGGGCGGCCTGGCCGGCATCGGCAGCAGCCGGGCAGCCCGGCCGATCGAGACCGCCGACATCCGGGTCACCTTCGACGACGTCGCCGGCATGCCGGAGGTCAAGGACGAACTTGTCGAGGTCGTCGACTACCTGCGGGAACCGGACCGGTACCGCCGACTGGGCGCGAAGCTGCCCAAGGGGGTCCTCCTCACCGGCCAGCCGGGCACGGGCAAGACCCTGCTCGCCCGTGCGGTGGCCGGCGAGGCCAAGGTCCCCTTCTTCTCCGCGAGCGCGGCCGAGTTCGTCGAGATGATCGTCGGCGTCGGAGCCAGCCGGATCCGGGAGCTGTTCGGCGAGGCCCGCAAGGTCGCACCGGCCATCATCTTCATCGACGAGATCGACACCATCGGCCGGGTCCGCGGCGGGCAGTCGCTGGGTGCCAACGACGAGCGGGAGCAGACCCTCAACCAGATCCTCACCGAGATGGACGGCTTCACCGGCACCGAGGGGGTCGTGGTGGTCGCCGCCACCAACCGGCCCGACGTGCTGGATCCGGCCCTGCTGCGGCCCGGCCGGTTCGACCGCACGGTCACGGTCAACCTTCCCGACACCGCGGGCCGGACGGCGATCCTGGCCGTGCACGCGCGCGGCGTCCCGCTGGCCGACGGCGTCGACCTCGGCGCCGTCGCCCGCAGCACCCCCGGAATGACCGGCGCCGACCTCGCCAACCTGGTCAACGAGGCCGCGCTGCTCGCCGCCAAGCGCGACCACACCGCGGTGGCGACCGCCGACTTCACCGACGCGCTGGAGAAACTCCAACTCGGTGCGGCCCGCTCGGTGGTCATGGCACCGGAGGAACGCGAGCGCACGGCGTTCCACGAGTCCGGGCACGCGCTGCTCGGCATGCTGCAGCCCGGAGCCGACCCGGTGCGCAAGATCTCCATCATCCCGCGCGGCCGGTCGCTCGGCGCGACCCTGGCCACGCCCGAGAGCGACCGCTACGGCTACGACGAGAGCTACCTTCGCGGCCGGATCGTGGGCGCTCTCGGCGGCATGGCGGCCGAGGAGCTGGTGTACGGAGTGGTGACGACGGGCGCCGAGAGCGACCTGGAGAACGCCACGTCGATCGCCCGGCAGATGGTGGGCCGCTGGGGCATGTCCCCCGAGATCGGCCCCATGACCGTGCTGCCGGGACCGGGCCAGGAGACGCTCGGGCAGCACTTCGCGCCCGGCACCCTCGACGCGGTCGACGCCGAGGCACGGCGCATCATCGAGGAGTGCCACGACCGGGCACGGGATCTGCTGTCCCGCAACCGCGCGCGGCTGGACGCCCTCGCCCACGCGCTCCTGGAGCACGAGACCCTGGACGAGGCCGCGGCCTACGCCGTCGCCGGCCTGTCCCCGCGCGGCCCGGCCGCGGGCGGCGACCGCGCCCCCGGGACCGCCGCCCCGGGTTACCCCGAGGGCCCGCCGGTCCAGGGCTCCTGACGCCGTGGCCCGGCCGGGAACCGCGCCGGCGGAGGCGACCCCGGGGAGCACCCACCCTCTTCGGCATCGAGCCCAGGCGCCGTGGTGTGGCCGGACGCCACTACGGCACAGCGGCTGCACGCAGCCGCCGCGAGCCCCGGACACACCAGGACCGGACCGCGGGCGCGGCAGCGCCGACCGCCCGCGGAAGACCGGCGGGCGCGGCCTAGGTGAGCAGCGCCAGCCTGCGCAGGGACACGAGGGTGCTGCGGGCGGCGGCGGCGGTGTCGACCAGGTTCCGCCAGACCAGCTGGCACCGCGCGACGGCGTCCTCGGACTCCACGATGCCGCCGCCGTGCGGAGACTCCACGAAGGCGAGCGAGCTCTCCCCCTCGTCGAACTCCAGCACGGTGAAGGGGCCCGCGTAGCCGGCGTGCGGTCCTGCCGAGGTGGGCAGCAGCTGGATGGTCACCCGGTTGTCGTCCTCGGCGAGCTCGACCAGCCGGCGCAGCTGGGTGTGCAGCAGTTCCGGGTCGCCGGAGACGCGGTGCAGCGCGTCCTCCTCGACCACGGCGTGGTAGCGCTCCAGGTTGTCGCGGTCGAGCACCTCCTGCCGCTTCAGGAAGGCCGCGACCATGCGCTCGACCGCGCGTTCGTCGCGCCCCTGGGAGCGGGCGAGCATCGCGGTGTACTCGGGTACCTGGAGGAGGTCGGGGACGAGTATCCCGGCGTAGGTGTCGATGGCTACCGCCCCGGCCTCGTTGCCGACGTAGGCGGAGGAGAGCACGTCCTCGTACTCGGTCCACCACGGCCGGAGCCGCGACTCCCGCACCATGGTGAGGATCGCCTCGCGCTGGCCCCCGGTGACTCCGTAGAGTCGGAGCAGAGCGGAGACCTCCATGACCGATGGCCATTTGCGGATACCGGTCTCGATATGGCCGAGTTTCGCCGGCGACCATTCGAGCACGTCGGCGACATCGCTGAGTGTCATTCCCGCTTCCACCCGCCGCCGACGCAGCTCGGCGGAGAGACGGCGGCGACGGACGGTGGGACTGGTCATGGCGTTGTATCCGTACACGCTGGGCGCTGGTCTTGTCGTCTAGAGAAGCACTCGACCTAGCCTCTAGCAATGAGTTTCTAGGAATTGGACGGCAATTCGCGGGTTTTCTTCATTCCTCAACGTCGTGCGTCGTTCCACAGCGTGACAGGTGTGGCGGGACGCAATTCCCGTTGCGGATGGCAGCGGCCGCGGTTCCACATTCGGCCGCCGGCGGGAATGCCGTAAAAACCTGCTGGCCGATTCGGTCCGGAACCACCGACCGCCCGCCGGAGCCGGGCCCGGGGCGCCTCCGCGCCCCGGCGGGGTCGGCCCGCGCGGGCGCGGCTCCGCACGGAGCGCCCGGCGGCGGGCGGTGGAGGCGGCGCGGTGCCGATGACCAGGTGGTATCGTGCGCTCGTCCCTCGGCTTCCGCGCCGGATGGTGCCGGAGAGGGCCAGGGGACCGGAGGTTCCGGTGGGCCGCGGCGCCAGCGAGCGCCCGCGGTCGCGACACCGCCCGCACCTCCAGCACCACCGACCACGGGAAACGGTTCGCGCGATTCCGTCCCCGGCCGTCTCCGTATCGGTAAAGCGACATGGCGACAACGGCGTGTCCGCCGCCCAGCGCGGCACGCCCCGGAGCGGGCTGGTGGCGACCGAGGGACCCGGACCGCGTACTATGCGGGTGGATTACCGGGGGTACGGCCCCCTATACACATAGGAACTTAATGAGCTACCCCATAGACGACGCCGAGCAGCTGATCGCGACCGCGCAGGAGGAGCTCCCGCCGTCGACGCGGTCACGGCTGATCGCGAAGCTGCGCATGGGAATCCACATCGAGGACGCCGCACGCGACCTCGACGTGAGTGTGCAGCGGGTGTTCGCCACGGCGCGCATCCTCAGCGCGTTCGGCGACCAGCTCGACGCGACGCTCACCGCCGAGCGCGATCCCGACCTGCCGCACGGCACGGTCACCGGCTACAACAAGCGCTGCCGGTGCCCCCAGTGCCGGGCCGCTGTGAACCGGCGGATCTGACCGGCACCTCGCGAGCCGACCGGTGGCCGGACCGGGCCGCGGCGCGCCGATCGGGCGCTCCCGGCCCGCGTACCCGACGAAACGCCGAATTTACCCAGAATTACGGCGTAACTGGCACACGATCACGCTTATCGATCTTGAACCTGGGGAAACCGCTCAACATGAACGAGCGTGTGGACTGGGCCGCGATGAGCGACGAAGAGTTCATGGCGCTGGTGCGCCAGTTGATGGAAACACCGGTGGGGGCGGACTCCGAGGAGGAGTGACCGCCCCTCTCGTCATCCAGCGGCGGACGCCCCCCGCGTGACGTCCCACGTCCGGCGCCCGGAGGAACGACCCCACAGGTGGAGCGGCTGGACCGCCGGTCCGATAGGTTCGCGATGCCAGCATTTGACGCGAAGCGGGGGAGCCCATGCCACAGGCGTGCGTACGGGTGCGCGCCGTGCGGACGGAGGACCTAGCCGCCGTCGCCGGGATCTACCGGCACTACGTCCTCCACACCCGGGTGACCTTCGACGAGGTTCCGCCGACACCGCGGGACTGGCAGGAGCGAGCCGCCGACCTGACCCGCCGCGGACTCCCTTTCCTGGTCGCCGAACTCGACGGCGCGGTCGTCGGCTACGCCTACGCGGCCCCGTGGAAACCCAAGCCCGCGTACCGCCACACGGTGGAGAACTCCGTCTACCTGGCCCCCGACCGCACCGGGCGCGGACTCGGCGGCCGGCTACTGGCGGAACTGCTCGAAGAGTGCGCGCGGTGCGGCGTCCACCAGGTCGTCGCGGTGATCGCCGACAGCGGTACGGAGTCATCGGCGGCCCTGCACCTGCGGCACGGGTTCACCGAGGTCGGCCGGCTGCGCCGCGTCGGCCGCAAGCACGGCCGGTGGATCGACACCCGGCTGTTCCAGTGCGCGATCGGGGTCGACGCCATGGAGGAGCAGGTGTGACCGGTGCTCGACACCGGCACCGCGGCGTTTCGGGCCGTCGTTTTCCCGAGTAATCGACGTACGGATATGTCGACACCTCGCTGGGTCGACACCGCCCGCCGCCCACCCGTCCGCCGGATCACGACAAGGTGATCAGCGCGACCGAGGTCGCCGCGCAGATGAGGCCGGCGGCCTGCCCGCGGGTCGGCCGCTCGCCCAGCACGGCGAATCCGACCACCACCGGCACCACCGGGTACATCGAGGTGAGCACCACCACCACGGACAGCGGTTCCGCCCGGCCGGCCAGCGTGAAGGCGGTGATCGCTGCCAGGCTGACAGCCCCGGTCGCCGCCGCGGCCGCGGCGGTGCCCACGGACACCCTCGCCCGCGCCGGCCGACGGGCGACCAGCGGCAGGATGGCCAGCACCGAGGCCACTCGGTTGGCGGCCACCGGCCACAGCCCGGCGGCGGGGTCCGCCTGGGCGAGAGCGCCGTACTGCACCGCGAAGGCCGCACCCGAGACCAACGCGAGCGGGGCACCGGTCGCGACAGCGCCGTTGGCGGCACCCGCAGCACCGTCGCGGGTGCGGGTCACCAGCCAGAGCGCCGGCACCGCGGCTGCCATTCCCGTCCAAGCGAGCGGTCCGGGGGAGTTCCCCAGCAGCAGGACGTCGACGAGCACCGGGAGCGCGACTCCGGCCACGACGCTGAGCGGTACCACGACGCTGAACCGCCCGACTCCCATGGCCAGGAACAGCGCCGCCGCGCCCAGGCCCGTGCCCACGCCGGACAGCGCTCCCCAGGCGAGCGCCTCCGGACCGACACCGGGGGCCGCCACCCGCGACGCGAGGAGAAGGACCACGGCCGTCCCCGCGAGCTGACCGTACAGGGCGACCACCGCTCCGGACGCCCGCCGCGCCAGCAGGCCCGCGAGGACGTCGGTGACACCGAAGCACACCGCGGCGAGCAGCGCCGCCCCCTCACCCGTCATCGGGGGTCTCCCGCGCCCGATGGTCGCGGTCGGCCTGCCCGACCGGGCAGACGGACCCCTGTGCCAGGCAGGCAGCCCGGTCGCAAAGCCGGCACAGGTGCTCGGCGTCGCCCGGCTTCGTGTACAGCCCGTCGAGCAGCTTGGCAAGCAACCGCTCCAGCTCGCCGCGTTCGGGCTCCTCCAGCCGCTCGACCGCCGCGGCGAGTGCCCCACCCCGGGAAGCCAGCAAATCGTCCGCGGCCCGGCGGCCGAGCTCGGTAGGCAGGACCGCCACCCAGCGTCCCCAGCCGCGCTCCCGGCGCACCAGGCCGTCACGCTCCAGGGCGTCCACCATGCGGGCGGCCGCCGGCTGACTCAGCCCGACGCGCCGCCCGAGTTCGGTCACGCTCAGCCCGGGAGCATGGGCGAGCACGACCAGGGCGGCCGCTCCGCTCGTGCTGGTCCCGGCGACCGCGGTCACTCCGGCGAGCATCAGGTCGCTGAACGCCAACGACGCCGCTCCGAGCAGGTTCGCGATTCGACGCGTATCATGCATGACTCATGCATAACAGCCACGACGCGACGGCACAAGGTCAGCTACGGCCGCTGACGCGTGGACGGCGGCCGGCCATGCCCGGCCGGCCAGGTCTAGGGCCACCCGATCGGGGACTCTCTTCCGGGCCGCATTGTCGGCCAGCAGCAGTAACCACAACAACAAAAAAGAGGGGCCGCCCCAAAGGGCGACCCCCCAAAAAAAAGATGTTCGGCGGCGACCTACTCTCCCACCCAACAGGGCAGTACCATCGGCGCTGAGAAGCTTAACGACCGGGTTCGAAATGGGACCGGGTAT
>NZ_QEIO01000142.1 GCF_003336425.1 Marinitenerispora sediminis
CGTGCTGGCCCCGGTCGGCGCCGAGGTGGTGGTTCCGGAACCGCCACCTCGGCGCCGACCGGGGCCAGCACGACCGGCGGGTTCGGCAGCGCCGGGGCCGGTACCGCGGGCGGCGGTGCCGGCGGTGGTGCCGCCAGCGCCGGTGCCGGTGCAGCGGCCGGTGCCGCCACCGCCGGCGTGGCCACGGCCGTGATCGCCGCCGCGCAGACCGCCAAGAAGGTCGGCGACACGGTGGCGCAGACCGTCCAGCAGGCCGCCGAGTCCAGCACCGAAGGCGGGGAGGGGCCCAGTGGCAGTCGCTGACTCCGAAGTCCACGGCCCGCGCACGTACGGCAACTGGCGGCGTCCCGCGACCGCCGGTCTCATGGGCCTGGGCACCCTCGGCACGTCGCTGCTGCTCGGCGGGCTCATCTTCACCGTCTTCGTCGTGATGGCCGCCGGCATGCTCGGCGGCATCATCACCGGCGCGGTGATGGGCGTCCTGCTGCTCGCCGTGCTCGTCAAGGACAAACACGACCGCAACCTGCTGACGAGGATGACCGTGCGCATCGCCTGGTGGAACACCCGGTCCAAGGGAGCACACCTGTACCGTTCCGGGCCACTGGGACGGACCCCCTGGGGCACGTTCCAGCTTCCCGGACTCGCCGCGCCGTCCCGGCTGTCAGAGCACACCGACTCCTACGGCCGGCCGTTCGCCCTGCTGTATGTTCCCGCGACCGGCCACTACACGGTGGTCATCGGCACCGAACCGGACGGCGCCGCGCTCGTGGACGAGGAGCAGATCGACAGCTGGGTGGCCGGCTGGGGCCACTGGCTGGCCAACCTCGGCGACGAGCCCGGGATCGAGGCGGCCTCGGTCACCATCGAGACGGCCCCCGACACCGGGACCCGGCTGCGCCGCGAGGTGGCGAGCAGCATCGACCCCGAGGCGCCGGAGTTCGCCCGCGCCATGCTGGAGGAGGTCGTCGGCAAGTACCCGATGGGCTCCTCGACGGTGAAGGCGTACGTCGCGGTGACCTTCGCCGCCGCGCACCGCTCCGGCGGCAAGCGGCGAACCGCTGACGAGATGGGCACCGAACTCGCCGCCCGGGTGCCAGGCCTCACCCAGGGGCTCAGCGCCACCGGGGCCGGCGCCGCGCACCCGCTCTCCGCGCAGGAGCTGTGCGAGACGATCCGGATCGCCTACGACCCCGCCTCAGCGGTGCTCATCGACGAGGCGCACGCGGCCGGCGAGGTGCCCGACCTCACCTGGCCGGACGTCGGGCCGACCGCCCACCAGGCGTACTGGGACTGCTACCGGCACGACGGCGCGCTGTCGGTCACCTGGGCCATGACCTCGGCGCCGCGCGGCAACGTGCAGGCGAACGTCCTGGCCAGGCTGCTCGCGCCGCACGGCGACATCGCACGCAAACGCGTCACCCTGCTGTACCGCCCGCTCGACGCCGCCCGCGCCGCCAGCATCGTGGAGGCCGACCTGCGCGCCGCGGAGTTCCGGCAGACCTCGACCAACAAACCGTCCGCGCGCGACGTCATGGCGACGCGGGCCGCCCGGGCGACCGCCAACGAGGAGGCGTCCGGGGCCGGACTGCTCAACTTCGGGCTGCTCGTCACCGCGACCGTCACCGACCTCGACCTCAAGGCGGAGGCCAAGGCCGCGATCGACAACCTCTCGGCCACCGCCCGGCTGCGGCTGCGCGTCGTGCAGGGCTCGCAGGACTCCGCGTTCGCCGGAGCGCTGCCGCTCGGGCTGGTGCTGCCCAAGCACCTGCGGGTCCCGGCCGAACTGAAGGAGCAGCTGTGAGCAGGCGGAGCAGGAAGGCGGCGGCGCAGGCGAAGAAGACCGCGAAGAAGCCGTCGCCCCAGCAGCCCGCTCGCCGCCGCCCCGGCATGCGGGGCTGGCGCGGGTGGGGCGCTGGCGAGGCCGTCGTCGTGCAGGCGGCCGACGAGTGGCGCGGCACGTCGGTCCAGGTGTGCGGGATGTGGCCGTTCGCCATCGGCACCGGTACGCCCATGGTCGGGGTGCCGATCGGCCGCAACCTGCAGTCCGGGGCGACGCTGTGCTGCGACCCGATCTCCTGGTTCCAGCGGGCGAAGCTGATCTCCAACCCGTCGGCCTTCGTGCTCGGCAAGCCGGGCCTGGGCAAGAGCACCATCATCCGGCGGATGGCCACCGGCCTGGCCGGCTACGGGGTGCAGCCGCTCGTCCTCGGCGACCTCAAGCCCGACTACGTGGACCTCATCCAGGCGCTCGGCGGGCAGGTCATCACCCTGGGGCGTGGACGCGGGCACCTCAACATCCTCGACCCCGGCGAGGCCAAGGCCGCCGCCGACCGGCTGACCGGGGCGGCGCGCAGCCAGATCCTCGCCGACGCGCACGGGCGGCGGCTCACCATGGTCTCCGCGCTGCTCACCATCATGCGCTCCGCTCCGCCCAGCGACCGCGAGGAGACCATCCTCGACCGCGCGCTGAAGGTGCTCGACGACCGGCACGACGGCGTCGCCGTCCTCCCCGACCTGCTCAAGGTGATCCAGGACGCGCCTGACGAGGTACGCCAGGTCGCGCTCGACCGCGGGTCGATCCAGCGGTACCGGGAGGTGACCGACAACCTGGAGGCGTCGCTGATCGGCCTGGTCGGCGGTGGGCGGCTGGGCCAGATCTTCTCCGCGCCGACCACCACCCCGATGGTGCGCGACCGGCCGGTGGTCTTCGACGTCTCGGGCATCGACGACTCCGAGATGGACCTGCAGGCCGCCGTGCTGCTCGCCTGCTGGTCGGCCGGGTTCGGCACCGTGAACATCGCCAACGCGCTCGCCGACGCCGGCCTGGAGCCGCGGCGGCACTACTTCGTCATCCTGGACGAGCTGTGGCGGGCGCTGCGGGCGGGGCGCGGCATGGTCGACCGGGTCGACGCGCTCACCCGGCTGAACCGGCAGCGCGGCGTGGGCATGGCGATGATCTCGCACACCATGAGCGACCTGATGTCCCTGGCCAACGAAGAGGACCGGATGAAGGCCAAGGGGTTCGTGGAGCGCTCCGGCATGGTGATCTGCGGCGGGCTGCCGTCCGCGGAGATGCCGATGCTGCAGACGGCCGTCCCCTTCTCGCGCGCCGAGCAGGAGATGCTGATCGGCTGGCAGGACCCGCCGGCCTGGGACCCCTCCACGAACAAGGAGGCGGAGCCCCCGGGGCGCGGCAAGTTCCTGGTCAAGGTCGGCGGCCGGCCGGGGATCCCCGTGAACGTGCTGCTGACGTCGGTGGAGACGGCGATCAACGACACCAACAAGCTCTGGCACCAGGCGTCCCGGGTCGGTCGCACCGACCGCGAGCCCGCGCGGCCGGACGGTCCCGCGCCGGATGTGGCCGAGACACCGACACCGCGCGCGTGACCCAGGCCGGGGCACGAGGCGGAACCGACCGCGGGGAGGGCGGGACGAATGGGCAAGCAGCAGGGCGGCCGGGCGCCGCTGGATCCGAGTCAGTACTGGCTGATCGGCCTCATCGGCGCGGGGGCCCTGCTGGTCACCGCGCTGTGGCTGGGCGGCACCCTGGGGGCGTGGGTCTCGGGAGCCGGCTGGAACCCGCCGCCGTTCAGTTTCGAGACGCTGTTCGACGTGCTCGGCGGCGAGCAGCCGTGGGCGGGCGCGTCCGGGGCGGCGGTGGTCACCGGGATGGTGGCCGCCGCGGGCTTCCTCGTCATCCTCGTGGTCCTGGTGCTGCTGCTCGTCGGCCGGTCCGGCGGCGCGCGCGGGCTCGCCCGGCGGGCCGACGTCGGGGACCTCGCGCCGGCCGCGGCGGCCGAGAAGGCGAAGCGGCTGCGCCGGTCGCTCAAGGGGCAGAAGAAGGTGCTGCCGGCCGACACCGGGCTGCTGCTCGGCGACCTCTCCCCGTCCGGCCCGGAGCTGCGCGCCTCCTGGGAGGACGTCGCGGTGGTCTTCATGGGACCCCGCTCGGGCAAGACGTCCGCGCTGGCGGTGCCCAACGTGCTGCAGGCGCCCGGGCCGTGCGTCGTCACGTCCAACAAGTCCGACATCTACGCGATCACGGCGCGGGAGCGCGGCCGCCGCGGCCGGGTCTGGCTCTTCGACCCGCAGGCCATCGCGCACGCCGACCGCGACATGTGGTGGGACATGCTCTCGGTGGCCCGCACCATCGAGGGAGCCGACCGGCTCGCCATGCACCTCGTCTCGGCCAACGCCAACGCCGAGTCCGGCGACGACTTCTGGGCCAAGGCCGGCCGCAACCTGCTGCGCATCGTGCTGCACGCCGCCGCGATCGACGGCCGCAACCTGGCCGAGGTGCTGGACTGGCTCGCCGACCCCGGTAACCAGACCCCGCTGATCATCCTGCGCAACCACCGCCTGACGGCGCTCTCGGAGAACCTCGACGGCACGGTCCGCGGCGCACCCGAGACCCGCGACGGCATCTACGAGCACGCGCGGCAGGCGGTGTCCTGCCTGCTGGACCCGGAGGTGCTGGCCTGGGTCACCCCGGACCCGCACCGGGAGGAGTTCGTGCCGGGCGCCTTCGTCCGTTCCACGGACACCTTCTACCTGCTGTCCAAGGACGGCGGCGGCGGAGCCGCGGGCGTGATCGCCGCGGCGACCGACGCGTGCCTGCGCGCCGCGGTCGCGGTGGCCGAGGCCAGCCCGGGCGGCCGGCTGGACCCGCCGATGGAGGCGATCCTGGACGAGGCATGCAACGTCTGCAAGATCCAGGACCTACCGGACCTCTACTCCCACCTGGGATCGCGCGGCATCCTGCCGGTCACGGTGATGCAGTCCTACGAGCAGGGCGTGCGGGTGTGGGGGAAGAGCGGCATGGACTCGCTGTGGTCGGCGGCGACCGTCAAGCTCCTCGGCTCCGGCCTGGACGATCAGGCGTTCGCCGACCGGATCTCCTCCCTGGTGGGCGACCAGTACGTGAACGAGTCGTCGGCCTCCTACGGGCGGGAGGGCGGCAGCGTCACCAGGTCGCAGAAGCGCGAACGCATCCTGGACGTCTCCGACGTCCGCGAGATCCGCAAGGGCACGGCGCTGCTCTTCGCCACCTCGACCCGGCCGGCGCTGCTGCGGCTCAAGCCCTGGTACCTGGAGAAGAACGCCAAGACGATCTCCGCGGACCAGGGCGCCGAGGAGGAGGCGATCGCGGCGCGCGCGGCGAAGCGGCTCACCATGTGACGCGGCCGGCCCTGGTACCTGACCATCCCCCGACAAGAGGCGCTATGCACACCAACCACCTGGGGCGGGCGCTCGCCGTCACGCTCACGCTCGCGTTGACGACCACGGCCTGCGGCGGGGGCGCCGATCCGGACGAGGCCGTCCCGGGCGACGCCACACCGTCAGAGAGCCCCGAGACCCGGATCCCGGCCGAAGACCTGTCCGGGTTCGTGATGTTCCACGTCGGCGGGGGTGAGCCGTACCTCACCTTCCACGGGGCCGACGACGGCGTCCAGCGCACCCAACTGGACCTGTCAGGGGTGGTGGCGGGCGACCTCAACATCGACGCCATGCAGGCCGCGCACTTCGCGTTCACCGCCGACTTCCGGTACGCGGCATACGAAGGGGCTAGCGGCGTGCACCTGGGCTCGTTGGACGACGCGGCCTTCGCCTACGGCGACACGGTGCTGCTCCAGCCGGAGGAGACCGGCTCCTTCGGCGACGGCGCGTACGCCTACGAGCGTCCGGCGTTCTCCCCGGACGGCAGCGAACTGTGGATGGTGCGGTCGGACGACAGCGGGGGGCCGGACCAGATCGTCGCCACCAGCGTCACCGACGCGGGGCAGGCCGCCCCGCGGCAGGTGGGCGAGGTGCCGCGGGGGACGGTCCCCGTCCGCTACACCGAACCGGGCTGGCGGCCGGCGCTGGTCAGCCTCGACACGGTCTACGCGATCGGCAGCGGCAACGAGCTCCAGGTCGCGGACCAGGCCCCCGCGGAGGAGGGACCGTCCGGCCTGCGGTACGCCGTCGCGGGAGACGAGATCATCCCGATCAACTTCCGGAGCGACGGCGGGGGCGGCTACATCGGGCCGCTCAACGCGGCCGGCGGTACCGGCGAGGTGACCAACCTGCACCGGTTCTCCCTGTCCCCGGACGGCGAACTGTCGAACGAGACCGAGGTGGTCGGGGACCTCGGCGTGGTGATGGACGACTACTGGGCGGACGCGGCCAACCAGCGGGTCCTGGTCACGGCCAACGGCAGGTTCTTCCAGGCCCCCTTCGAGGGAGCCGGAGAGCCCGAGGAGCTGTTCCCGGAACTCGCGTTCGAGGGGCCGGACGCGGGATCATCGGAAATCGGGGACCGGTTGCTCGGGTTCTTTCCGGTTCCGGAATGACATCAGACACGAGATCGGCAGCGAGCGGGCAGGAACGGGAGCCGTGACAACCGTCGAGAACTCCGAGAAGGACGTGGCGAAGTACCTTTTCGCGATCACGGACGACGCCGAGTACGCGGAGGCGTTCCAGGGCCTGGTCACCTGGGTCAACGGTTTCATCGTCCCGGTGTACGTGACCGCGCGGGTCCCCAGCTCCCGCTTCCCGTGGTGCGCCACGTGGTGGGAGCACCCGGAGGCGCTGGGGCGGCTGCACTCGCTGTGGCTGGCCTACACCGCGCTCACGGCCGACCTGGAGGAGGCCGGTGGAACGGGGCCGAGCATGTGGCACCGCGACCACCTCGATCCGATCATGCAGCAGCTGCGGGCGCCGGACGGGCCATTCGCGGGGTGCATGACGAAGCCGGGGGTGGTGAACCACGTGGCATCGCAGGAGGTGGCGGTGGTGGAGCCATAGGAGGAGGCAGGAAGCGTGCGCTGGCTGGACAGAGAGAATAGTGTCGAACGTCGTAATCCCACGTCGGCTGTGCGATCGGGTTTGATGCTGACCGCCTGTGCTCCGGCGACTACACCTGAAAGGAAAGCCGATGGACGAGGAGCGACGGCAGCGGGAGTATGTGCGCGACGAGGCGATCGCCTCCGCACGTCTTGAAGGGGAAGAGGTCGGCTCAGAGACGAGCGCGGACCTCGAAGCGTATGTACGGGGCGAGCTCACTCTCGACGAGGTCGAGGCGCGCACCCTCGCTCGCTATTCCGGGCGGACGGGGCGTGACTGAACTTGGCAGAGCGCGGTGTGGACCCCTACGTCACTAAGACCGGTGTTCTGCGCAACAAGCTCCTCATCACCGATCCGGCCGAGCTCGCCCAAGCCGAGGCCGATATCACCGCAGTCAAGATCGCGAGGCTGGCTGAGGGGCACCGGATTCCAGGAAAGTATGACCTGCGCCACCTTCAGAATTTCCACAAGTTCATCTTCGGTGACATCTACCGATGGGCGGGAGAGATTCGCACGGTCAACATTGCGAAGGGGCAGCAGTTCGCTCAGGTGGGGGCCATTCCCGGATTCGCGAATTCGGTTTTCGGTGATCTCCGGGAGAGGAAATTCCTGCAAGGGATGGGTCAACAGGAATTCGTGCGCGAATTGGCGAAGGCCTACGGTGATCTGAACGCGCTGCACCCGTTCCGGGAGGGCAACGGGCGCACCCAGCGAGCCTTCCTGGCCCAGCTGGCCCGTGACGCCGGTTACCGCCTCGACTGGTCGCGGATGGACCCCAAGGCCAACGTTGATGCCAGTGTCCGAGAACTCAGCGGGAAAGCTACCTCGGAGGAGGCCTTCGGTGAGCTACTTGGGCCGTTGGTCTCTCCCTTGAAGACTGGTCGGCGGACGGGGGCCGGTGGCGAGGTCAACGCCGCCGAGGAGGGAGACTCCGCGGTGCGAACGGCTGGAGCCAAACCGTCCGTTCCGAAACTCAACCAGGCGGCGGGGACGCCGCATCCTGGTGCGGTGCCCGGCAGCAAACAGGGGGGCGAGGAGGGGCCCGGACACCACAGGCGAGGTCCGACGGACCGCCCTGGTGATTCGTCGGGACCGCGCCGCCCCTGAGTCGGGGCCGCGGGGACACCGACCTGCGGTGTGACCGCCGTCGACCTCCACAAGTAGCCCCCGGGGATGTCGTCTGCCCGTGGCCGGACGGGCGCGGCCCTTACCTCCGCCTTCAGGTACGCGCTCCCCGGATCGCTGGCAGGCTGACAACCATGTCGCACACTCCGAACGTGCTCGGCCTGCCCAAGGCGGAACTGCACGTCCACATCGAGGGCACGCTGGAACCCGAGATGGTCTTCGCCCTCGCCGAGCGCAACGGCATCGCGCCGCCGGCCCCGACGGTGGCCGATCTGCGGGCACGCTACCGGTTCCGGGACCTGCAATCGTTCCTCGACATCTACTACGCCAACATGGCGGTGCTGCGCACCGAGCGGGACTTCCACGACCTGGCCGCCGCGTACCTGACTAGGTGCCGGAACCAGGGGGTGCGGCATGCGGAGATCTTCTTCGACCCGCAGGCACACCTCGCCCGCGGCGTCGAGATGGGGACGGTGGTGCGGGGCCTCGCCGCCGCTCTGGAAGAGGCGCGCACGGACGGGTTCTCGGCGGAACTCATCATGTGCTTCCTGCGGGACCAGCCGGCCGAGTCCGCCGCCGAGACGCTCCGGCTGGCCGAACCGTTCCTCGACCGCATCGTGGGCGTGGGGCTCGACTCGGCCGAGGTCGGCCACCCGCCGTCGAAGTTCGCGGAGGTGTTCCGCCGCGCCCGCGACCTCGGGCTGCGGGCGGTGGCGCACGCCGGTGAGGAAGGGCCGCCCGAGTACGTACACGAGGCGCTCGACGTGCTCGGTGTCCAGCGGATCGACCACGGCGTCCGCGCACTGGAGGGCCCCGCCCTGGTGGCCCGGCTGCGCACCGAGCGGATCCCGCTCACGGTCTGCCCGCTGTCGAACGTCCGGCTCGCGGTGGTCCCGGACATCGCCGCGCATCCCCTGCCGCGGAT
The DNA here is from genome assembly GCF_003336425.1 of Marinitenerispora sediminis. Taxonomy (GTDB): domain Bacteria; phylum Actinomycetota; class Actinomycetes; order Streptosporangiales; family Streptosporangiaceae; genus Marinitenerispora; species Marinitenerispora sediminis. Next base: position 8,876 of record NZ_QEIO01000142.1, read on the forward strand.
GCTCGCCGAAGGGCTGGTGGTCACCGTGAACTCCGACGACCCGGCCTACTTCGGGGGTTACATCGCCGAGAACTTCGCCGCGGTGCGCGACGGGCTCGGATTGTCGACGGACGACCTGCGCCTACTTGCCGCCAACTCGTTCGAGGCGGCGTTCATTGGAGAGGAGCGCCGGGCGGAACTCCTCGCGGAAGTCGCCGCGTGGCCGTCGCCTCCGGGCGGCATCGAGTAGTGTCCGTCCGCTGGCAGGTCAGGGCCGACGCGGCCCCGGCGAGTTGCTCGGCCCCTCCGTCGGGCCCCGCCCCCGGTGGCTCCCGCCGTCCGGTCCGCTGTGCTTGTCGTTGGGCACGGCACCGGCGGGTGAGGCACCGGCCGCACGGGCGAAGTTCGGGACCGAATGCTTGGGCGGAGCATCGGACTTGGTGGCGCGGTCGAGGTTCGGGCCGGAGGTCGTCTCCGGAGCATGTCGAGGGGAGTCGTCGGCAAGGGACGGCTGGGTGGCTTCCGCTGATTGCTGAAGGTCGGCTGTCAATCGCAAGGAACGCTGCTGCGCTTCAGCGCGGTCCACAGCTGCCATCACCTGTGTGTCTTTCACACTCCCATAGGTGAGCATGATGACGCGCCCGTCATCCTTCGCCAGGACGATGGCTCTCAGGTACCGCTTCTCATCCCCGTCGACGACGGCGCGCGCCAGGTGGAGCTTTTCGCCTCCCTCGCCCGATTCGCGTTTCGCCAGCACGCTCTCCCGAACCGTACGCTCCGCGCTTGCGAAGTAGTCGCGAATCACATCTCCGGAACGTTCGTTTTCCGGCAACTCGCCGTAATGCTTTCGTGCGTGATAAGCGGCAGAGATATCATGGCCCATATCGATGCTGCCCGCCATGTCGCGGATCTTCTGTTCCTTGTCGCCTTCCTGGAGCCAGGGGTTCAACCTTGAAGGCTGACTTCGAATCTCACGCACCGCACGAACGTCGGCCTCCAATTTCGCGTCAACGTCCATGTCGAGGACGTCCTTGGCGGCCGTCTGCCAAAGGGTCTCCCGCGGGTGTCTCGCTGCAGCCAGTAGATCAACCCGTTCGTCGAACACCGCTTTGAAGTACTCGTATCGGTACGCGAACTCCCGGGGATCGGCGACGTTTTTGAGGGCAAAGCGTGTCGCGGCGGGGTGCAGGGTCTTCTTGACTGACTTTCGGAACGGCTGTGCAACGGCTTTCGCTGCCCGTTGCCACTGATCCCCGATTCGGTCGTAACCACCGCGCAGTTTGCGGATCTCGTCGTCGTGAAGGCCTGCTTGGCGCAGGCTGTTCTCCAGCGCCTCGGCCATCTCGAGCTTCTTACGCTGTTCGAGATCATCCACCGCGCACCGCCGCGTGCTCGACTATTCGGATGTAGCAATATCTGGTTGCTATACCCGGAGTTGCTTCGCCCTTGACGCGCTGGGGCGTAATGGCCGACAGCGGCCATGAAGCGAGGTGGTCAGCAGAAAGAGGAGATGTGTGCGAATGGCGCAGAGAGGACGCCAGGGCGTGATGCGCCCGACCTTACAAGCCGTCGTTGCTGTCGTAGTCGATGCGCTCGGCGCGCTCTTCTTCAGTCATGTCCTGCCGCTTGGGGGCTCGCCACCACCAGTGGGTGTCCGGCACCCATCCAGGGATGCCTGGTTCTGGTACCGGCGGCGCGTCGTCGGAGGCCTCTTCGAGGAGTTCATCAATTTCCTCGATTACTTCGAGGTCGTCTGGAATGAAAAGCTCACTCCAGGGGGCATACTCGTCGTTCAGTAATTGCACGGCGGACCGTCGGTGACAAGCCTCTTCGAATCCGTCGAGGCGGCCTCGCCCTGCGTAGTTAAAGCAGTGGAATACGTACATGGTGAGACCGTGCCCGTTTTGATCCGTCTTGAGGAGTTGGACCACCTGTTTTTTGAAATATGCAAAGTCTTCAGGTGATTGAGGGGTTTCTTGAACGACTTGCTGGAGGTCCATGAGTTTGTCAAGCGCCCTCTCCACGTGAGTGGCGGCGCTCCCGGACTCCAGTTCGGCTCCATCGGTGAGGATCTTGATGGTGGCGCGCATCAGTTCGTCGGCCCGCATGCTCACCTCTTGGGGTTCGGGACCCGATCCGGGACCGTCCAGGGCATAGAGCAGAGCTACGACGCCCTATCTACCCCCAAGGGAAGATCGCAACACCGTGTCGTAAACACGTCCGACAGCGCTGGCCACCTTCCGGCACCCGCCGAGATCCCGGCGTCCGATGGCCTCCAGTCTCGAACCACCACGCACCCAGCCCGGAATCCCCGCGCCCGGATCACCGCTTACCGCCAGCCCGAATCACGACCGCACCGCTGTCACGTGCGCCTCCGCAGCGTGACTGAAACCGGCCGATTTCTGGGGAACCGCCCCTTCCCTCCTGCCGTTCCACCGGTTGATCCGCCCGAGCCCGTGACCCTGTCCGGACGATCGGCGGACTCGTTCCGTAACCGCTGACGAAAGGTGACGACACCATGGCCATTGCGGTCGACCTGAGCACCGTGCTCGACAAGGCCTGGCAGGACAAGGACCTCACCGAGGTCCTCGCGGCCCCGGTGAGCGCGCTGAAGGGCGTCTCGGACCGCGACGGCGAACTGCTGAAGGAAGCGTTCAACATCGTCACGGTCGCCGACCTGGCGAACAACAAGTACTTCGCCAACGCCGCGGCGCTCGTCGCCGTCGCCAAGGCCACTGGCGCCTGATCGCTATCCCTCGTGATCCCGGACCTCGGGGCGCCAACGCGGCCCGAGGCCCGGCTGCTCCTCATAACCCGACGCCGTCGCCCCTCTCGCGCACTGGATGCGCTGTTCTTGGGCCGCCGCTGTTCGTGGCCAGGACCCGGGCGCGAGGTCCAAGTCCCATTCCATAAGAGCCCAGTTGGCCGCGCCGCCGAGCAGGTAGCGGTAATTGCCCAAGGTGAGGCCGTTCGCGGATCGCACATGCTTCTTCTTGTGGCGGGCGTAGGACTGGACCACCGGCAACGGATCCTCACATTCACCCGGTGGCGGAGCCGGCGTTCGATGTCTTCGATCAGCACGAAGGGTCGGGCTAGGTCCCCGAATCCGCGGGTGAGGTCGGCGGCTGTCGCAATGCCCGCCACACCGCTCTTGTCGGCCTTGCGGCCGAAGACGAACCCTCGGGGGTAGATCGGCTCGATCCGGTTGAGGAGAAGCTCGTCGTACTCCACCGACGGTGCGGCGGCCGTTGCATGGGATAGTTGCGCGGGGTGCGCGCTTTCGACCGCAGGGTCCAGGGGCGAGGGGGCGGTACACCCATCGGGCCCGACCTCAGTGCTCGTAGACTTCGGCATGCCCTGTCCGGGTTGATCGGGCGGCGGAGTGAAGACGGACGGTGAGTAGGACCAGGGGGACAGCGAGGGGCGATGGGGCAGCAGCGGCGCGGTAACCGCCAAGTCGGGGTCCGTCGGGATCGGAACGTCAAACTGAGTCTCAGCGAGGACGAGCACGCGCTCGTCTCCCGAGCTGCGGAGCGCCGGGGCTTGACCACCAGTGGGTTCGCCGCGTATGCGGCGCTGGGGGTGGCCCGGGAGGAACTGGCGACCTCCCCTGAGGCGCGCGAGGTCATGGTGGCGCTCAACAACGGGGTGATCGCGCTTGACCGGATCGGCCGGGAGCTCGGGGCGTTCGCAGGGGCGGACGGGGGCCGCGAGGGCGCGGACGAACTACGGGAGCGGCTTGTCGCCGTGATCGACTCGCTGGAAGAGGCCGCCGGCGAGATTCGGAGCTCCGGGCAGACGTGATCGCCAAAGTGATGCGGGGCCGCGATACCCTCGGCCTCCTGAAGTACCTTTACGGGCCCGGCCAGGCCAACGAGCACATCGATCCGCACCTCGTAGCCGCCTGGCGGTCGCTGGGGGTGCCCGAGCCGGGCCGCGAGCCGGGGTCGGGCGTCGTCCGCCTGGCAAAGCGGCTCGACCTCTTCGTGCGGGAGAGCGCCGCGCGGCCGGTGTGGCACTGCGCTGTCCGGGTGGCGAAGGAGGACCGCGCCCTGACCGACGAAGAGTGGGGCGAGGTCGCACGCCGTATCGCGGCCGCCGCCGGGATCGCGCCGTCCGGGGACGACCGGGCCTGCCGCTGGGTCGCGGTACGCCATGACGGTTCCGAGAGCCAGCACATACACCTGGTGGCGACGTTGGCACGGCAGGACGATTCGAATCCGGACATCCACAACGACGCGCTGCGGCTGCGCGAGGAGTGCCGTCGGCTGGAGCGGGAGCTGGGCCTGCGCGCCACCAGCGGCTCCGATAACACCTCCACACCTCTTCCCACGCGCGGCGAGACGGAGAAGGCCGCCCGGATGCGGCTGGCCGAACCCCCGCGGGCCGCACTGGCGCGGCTGGCCCGCCGAGCGGCGGTGGCTGCGCGGAATGAGGAGGAGTTCTTCACGGGGCTGGAGGCCGGCGGAGCCGAACTGCGGCTCCGGTGGACCGACGACGGCGCCGTCAGCGGGTACGCGGTCGCGTGGCCGGGCTACAGCACGGCCGAGGCGGAACCGGTGTGGTTCTCAGGCCGGAGCCTGGCTCCCGACCTCTCCCTCCCTCGGGTGCGGGCCCGTTTCGCAGGGGCTCCGCCCGTCCCCTCGTCCACCGAACCCTCGGCCGCATGGTCCGCGCTGCGTGCGGCGCTGTGGCGGTTGTCGGTGGACTGGCCGACCTCCGGGCCGGGCGCGCGTGCGGCCGCGGTTTCCGCGATCGGCGACGCCCTGACCGGCGCCGCGGCTGGGGCGCCCCCCGAGATGCGCGGCGGCCTGGGTGCCGCCGACGACGCGTGGGGGCACGCCGGGCGTCCTCCGATGCGGCCCCACGACTGTGCGGTGTACCAGGCGGCTCGCCTGGTACACCGCACAGTCGTGGGACGCCCAGGCTCACGCCGCGCGGCTCACCCGCGCCCACCTACGTGGCCTCGTCTGACCGGACCCGGGTCAGACCCCGCGGCGCGGACCAGCGGGCCCGCTCCGCGGCCAGCCGGGGGGCGGAGTCGGCCGCCCCGGCCCGCCCGCCCGGTTGCGCAGCGCGTCGCGAAGGCCGCCCGGACGCGCGGTGCCGCTCGCCCGGGTGCCGACAGCGTCCGCCAGCGTGCCCGCCGTCGGCGCGGGTGCGGGCCTTCGAGCCACCGCCCACTCCGGCGCCTGCTGGTCCGGCGGGAACAGCTCATCGATGACCAGGCCGTCATCGAGGTCAGTCAGTGTGCGCGCGTAGGCGTTGATCGCCCGCCGCACCCGTTCGGCATCCGAGCGGGCCTCGCCCATCCGTAGCCGGGTCTGCGGATCCTCCAGCGCCTCGGACGCCAGGTAGAGGTCCGCGCGCTCCCTCGACCTACTCATGGCCGGGTACAGCGAGTGCGCGTCCGCGCCGATGCCGTAGACGTGGGCGCGCTCGCAACTCAGCCCCTGGGCGGCGGCGATCGTCATCGCGTACCCATGGCTCAGGTCGCCGCGTGCGATGGCCTCAGGGGAGATCCAGGCGCTGCGCAGCTCTTCCTGATCGCGCCACTCCACCCGCACGCCGCGGTGCTCGTCCACCTCGGCCACGACACCGCGGAACCCGTTGAGCACATCGGGCCCGTCGCCGCGGCGCGACCGGTAGTCGTTGCGCCGCACCCTGACAACGTCGCCGGCGGCCAGTTCCAGCCGTCCGCCACCCCGCAGGGCGAAGGAGACGTCGGTACTGCCGAGGTGGCCGCCGGCCCTGGCCAGTGCCCGGATCCGGCTGTTGAGCTCGTCGACGTCGCTGTTGCGGGCCGCCAGCACGAGGACGTCGGCCGCGGCTTGGTGCGGATCCGCGATGGCTTGGCGGTCCTGCCACCAGCCCCGCGCGATCGCGTCGTGGGCCTCGCCGGCGTGCTCGGCGGCGTGCACCCGCCCGGCGTCACCCCAGGTCGCCAGGGCGCCAGAGCGTCCGCCTTCCAGCCACTCCTCCAGCGCCGCACGATCGACGAGGTCGCGCTGCCGGCGGTTCTCCGACAGCGTCTCGCCGCCGACGATGCGGTGGACCGCCGCGAACGCGCCGCCCACACCCACCGCGCGCAGCTGCGCGGGGTCGCCGATGCCGACAAGCTTGGTGCCGCTGGCCTCGGCCGCCCGTACCAGGAGGCTCATCGAGCGGTCATCGACCATCGCCGCCTCGTCGATGACGAGCACGTCGACGCCGTCCAGCCCTTGACCGGACTCGATGCGGCGCAGCCAGGACGCGACGGTCTGCGACGGGATTCCTGACTCCGCCTTGAGGTTGGCGGCGGCCACGGCCGCCGTGGCCGCGCCCTCGACCCGGTACCCCGCGGCGGACCAGCCCTCGAATACCGCGTTCATGAGCGTCGTCTTACCGGCCCCGGCGACTCCGCGCACCACGTCGATGCCGTGTCCCGCGGTCATGAGGCGTTCCGCCGCCCGGCGCTGCTCATCGGAGAGCGTGAAGCCCCGCATGGTCTCGAACGCCGTGAGCGCCGCCGCGGCCTGCTCGCCGGACACCACCGCGGTGTTCTCGCCCATGCGCAGCTCGGCGGAGAGTGTGATGGCGGTCTCGGCGTCCACGATGTCCGGAGTGGTCCAGCGGTCCGTGTGCGACATGTGTCGAGCGCCCACAGCGGGCAGCCGGACCGCTCCGCTGGCCGTCAGGACCGCATTGGTGAGGGCCTCCAGCTGCTTGCCATCGAGCAGCCCGCCCGGGCATTGCTCCGCGACCGCGGCCATGACCTGGGTGCGGTTCACCGCCTTGCGGTGCGCGGTGATGCCCGTCTCGGGGTCCCAGACCCGGGCGGCGATCTCCTCGACCGACGGCAGCTTGGTCGACGCCTGTGCCTTCGGGTCGCGCTCTACCCGGCCGATGACGTCGGCGAGGACGGTATCGACGTCGAATCCTGCCTCCTCGGCCCGCCGCCGCCAGGCTTCGCGGGCGGTGCCCTTCTCCTTCACGGACTTCTTGGACTGCGCCGTCGACGCGCTCGCGATACGCTGCTCGGCGGGCGAGGCGTCCTCGCTCACGTGCTCATGGATCTGGTGCGAGCGGGAGCTGAACACGCCGCGGAGCTCGGAACCGATGCCGGCGATCTCCCATTCCCCGGTGCGGGGATCGCGTTCGTATCCGACCCCGAACTCCTCGGTGAGACGGCGGCGCATGTTGGCCTTGACCAGTTCGCCGAATACCGCGTTGTGGCGGAGCAGGTCCCGGCCGCCGGAACCGAGGGCACGCCACTTGCCGTCCTCGCACTGCACCAGGTTCGGAATCATCACGTGCGCGTGCAGGTGCGGGTCACCGAACTTGCCGTCGACCGGACGGGCGGCGTGGTGCAGCGTCATCGACGCTGTGAAGCCGGCGGTTTCCAAGCGGGTGGCCTGCTTGCCGTCGCCGTGGTGGCCGGCCGTGCCGTATGCGGTCCAGCGCTCGAGGTCGCCCACCGCGCTGCGGACCGACTCCAGGTACAGATCCCGGACCCGCGACGCCTCCTTCTCCCCGAGGAGCCCGTAGAAGACTGACATGGACTTGGGGATGTTCGGGACGCCGTCAAAGCCGCGGTTGCCGACGTTCACCCGCTCGTCGGCGTGCTTGCGCGCGGATGCGAGCTCCTCGGCGTCCCACAGCATAGCGGGGTCGACGCCAGCGGCCTCGGCGATGGCCTCGAGGTCCCGCACGGGCGCGCGGTGCGCCTCTCCGTCACGCCGGAGTCCGTTCTCCAACCGGGCGAAGCGCTTGGCCTGGTGGGTGGAGCCGAGCAGCTCCTCCGGGCTCATGTGCGCGGCTTCCGCGACCATACGCACGGCGTCGACCAGCGGACGGGCGCCCAGCTTCGCGCGGGGATCGACAGCCATCTTGGGTTTGACGACCTGTTCGCCGGTGCGGGGGTCGCGGCCGTCCATCAACTGGTGCATCTGCTCCCAGGCAGCGTCGGACTGCAGGGAGGTGCCAGCCTCCTCGCCGATGGCAGCCCAGCCGCTGCCGACCCGTTCAACGCTTTCGTCCGCCGAGCCCTTGCGGTAGTCGGCTACGCGGCGGTTCGCAGAGTCCTGGGAGACGACCTGGGGTTCGCACCCGTAGTTCTCATAACGTCGGTAGTTCTCCTGAGGGATATTTGTGACTTTTGAGAAGTATGACACCAAGCTCCTCCGGTGACATCGCCCGGTCCGGGAAATCGGACGAATGTACGACGGTCACGGTGGGTGACAGGTTCCCGGGCATGGCGGCGCATCGGAATGAACTCGGCCAGGAGCGCGGATCGCGCGGAGCGGACACGCCACTCGGGGACTTGCTATTCCTCTCCCGCCCAGCTCCGCGGTCCGCGGCGTTTGTCCGATCCCTGTCCCCTGCCAGGACGGCTGTTCCACATCTTCAGCAGGTCGCGGGCGCGGTACTTGGCGCGCGGGTACCAGCGCTGCCCGTCCACGGTGTCGGGCAGCGTGTCCGGGCGATCCTCCTTGATCTGGGTGACACTGCGGCCGTCCACGCCGATGAGCTTGGCGAATCCCACCAGCGTGACCTCCCGTCGGAGGTCCTCCTCGGAGAGCTCGACGGGATCGGGACGCCGCGGCCGGAAGGGCTCCAGCTTCTTCGGGTTGTACAGGGCGCTGCCTCCGCCGCCGCCCTTCTCCGTGACGCCTCGTCGCGGCTGCTCGGGCGCGGGGAAGTCCTCGTAGTAGCGCGGCATGACGTGTACCACGTAGTCGTGGCTGTAGCCGTGGCGCGCCGCCCACTCCTTGAGCGTCACTAGCGGCTCGGTGCCGTCGTCAGTCATCCGTCGCTCCTTCCTGTCCAGTGGTGCGCGGCATCGCGCACCCCATTGAATATATGACCCTTTCCGCGGGGACTCCCCTGTTCCACCCGGCCGCTTCAATCCTGGTTGAAGGGTCTCGCCTGCCGGAGAGGCGCACGCCGATGATGGGTGCGGGTGCACGGCCGAGCCGTCAGCGGTCGCCGTCGTCTCCGGGGCGTGGGCGCGGTGACGGGCCGGCGCCGTGGGGTTCGGCGCCGGCGAGTAGCGAGAGTCCGAGAGGGGTGAGCGTGTGGACGATCCGAAGGCCGTCGCGCACGCTCACGACGAGTCCCGCGTCGCGCAGCACCCGGGTGTGGTGGCTGGCGGCGCCGGGGGAGAGGTGGAGGCGGCGGGCCAGCTCGCCGGTGGTGCGGCCCGGGGCGATGGCCTCCAGAGCCGCGGCGCGGGTGCTTCCCAGCAGGGCGGCGAGCGCCTGCCCGGCCGTGGTCTCGCCGTCCCTGCGCAGCGGCAGCGCGCCGTTGTGCAACGGGTCATCAACATGCTGGTCAACCAGCGCATCGAGTTCTCGCCCACCCAGATCGCCCCGATCGCCGTCGGGCTGATGGCAGGCGGGGTGCTCGTGTTGATGGGAACCCGGAGCGCTGTGGCCTGGTGCGGCCCGCCGGGGCTGCCGGCGGGGCCTCGGGACACGGGCGCCCCCCACCGGCCCGGGTGAGCACGGCGGCGACTCGCGTCCCTGAGCCGCGGCCGAGGGGGCGAGTCGCCGGGCGCGGTGTCAGAGCTGGCCGACCAGGGTTACCACCGTCGTCACGAGGCTGATCCCCAGCAGGATGAAGCCCCAGTACTGCATGGGGACGAAGAAGAACGTGTGGCTGTTGCCGAACATCACCGGCTGCCCGGTGGCCGGGTGGTAGCCCGGGCGCGGCCGGTTCAGCCGCTGCCCGATGAAGAAGACGGCGATCCCGGCGAGGGCGAGACCCCCTGCGGTCCCGAAGTTCATCAGGTCCGGGCCGAGGAGGACCTCGGCGGCGAAGGTGCCGGGTCCGCCCAGGACCGCGCTGATGAGGAGGACCAGGATGCCCCAGCCGCGCCAGATGATCATGTCACCGCCATTCGACGTCTGCGGAGGCTGGGGGATCTCCGCGCCGCGCTGCCGCCCCGCCGTCCGGCGGCGTGGGCGGCCGCGCACACGCAGCGGGATCGCTGGTGGGGGACCGCCTAGGACATCGGCGCACAGGCTCGTACCGGTAGTCGGAGTCGGCCTGCGGGGAGCTCCAGCCTGAGAACGGGGATAACCTTCTCACATCGGGAGGAGAATCGGGGTCTCCGGTCCGGCTCCGCGGCGGAGCCGGCAGACTCGCGGCCGTGGCCGCTCAGAGTCGGGGAGACGGCCAGAGCACCGGGCCGAGGGTTTCCGCCAGTCTGGCCCCGGTCGACTCCGAGAGGACGTCCCGCGTCAGCGGGGAGAGGCAGCGTCGCGCGACTGCCGGGTGGCTGCCCGGGGCAGGGCAGATGAGAACGGCAAGGGCTGCGCGGGGAACCGGCGCCGTCCCGTAGGGCGCCCCGAACGCGGTCGACCGGGCGGAGCGCCTGGGCGTCCGTGACGGCATCGCGCCGTCCGCGCCCGCTGGGGCAGGTCCGCAGCCGCGCCCCGGCCGGCCTTCGCATGCCCGTGGGCCGCGGCGCGCCGCGGCCGCGCAGCGGGGAGGAGCCGCCCCCACTGCGCGGGACCGCGCCATCCGGAGGCGGTCCGGGAACTCGCGTCTGACCGGTGCAGCGGCAGCCCCGTGAGCAGGAGGCCGCGGATCCCGACCGTTCCAGCGTTGGGGGCCCGGCGAGGGCGCGACGCCGCCCGGCATCCCTGGTGCGTGGTCACGGGACGGCAGCCGGGGTCACCAGCGGCCGCTCGGCTCCGGCGGTCCGCCGGTAGGGGCGGCCTGCCGCGGCGTTGTGCCGGTCAACGGGCATCCCCCGGGTCCGCCTGCTCTGGGCGGGGGAAGGGCTCGTCGAAGTCCTCTGGCCGGTCCAGGTGGCGGACGGAGGTCCGAACGCGGGCCTGCCGGTCGGCCTCGGCCTGGTGCTGGGCGGGGCTGAGCGGCACCCAGGCCGGTGGTGGTTCCGCCGTGCTGGGGGAAAGTCGGCGGCCGGCGACGTAGGTGGCGGTGTTGACGAGGCGCAGCGGCGCCTCGCGTACCCCGCCGTGGACGTCCACGGCGGGGAAGGGTCCGGTCTGCGGCTCGAAGACCGCGATGTCGGCATCCGCGCCGACGGCCAGCGTCCCCGAGGGCAGGCCGAGTGCGCGGGCCGGGCGTGCGGTGACGGCGGCCACCGTGTCGGCCAGGGGCATTCCGGCGGCCATGGCCTTGCCCATGACGGTCGGCAGGTCGTAGGCCGGCCCGTACACCGAGCGGATGTGCAGGTCGGTGGAGACGACGGGCGTGATTCCGGCGGCGAGTTCGGCTTCGAGCACGTTGAAGTCGAAGGCGCCCGCGCCGTGCCCCAGGTCGAAGACCACGCCGGCCTCCCGCAGGCGCAGGAGCGTCTCACTCGGGCGCCCGTCGGCGACCAGGCCGGCGGCGACCCCGGTCGCGCAGTGGGTGAGGATGTCCCCCTCCCCGAGCAGCGGCGCGACGTCGGCGAGGTGGGGCGGGCCGTAGCCGATGTGGACCATCAGGGGCTTGCCCAGGTGGTCGGCCAGCTGCCGTGCCCGGCGCAGCGGCTCCAGGCCGTGCGGGCCGACGGTGTGCCGGTCGATGCGGGCCTTGACACCGCGGACCAGGTCGGCGTGGTCGGCGGCGACGGCGGCCGCGGTGGCCACGTCGAGGTTCTCCAGGACGTGGTGTTCCCCGGTGCGGCCGACCAGGCCGGTGCCGGCGACGTTGATCATCGCGTGGATCCGCAGCGGGGAGGGGTCCGCCACGCCGCGGCGCAGGCCCGCCAGCGTGTAGGCGCCGGCCGATCCGGCATCGACCCAGGTGGTCACCCCGGTGCGCCAGGCCACGGGTTCCGGGGCGAGCCCCCAGTAGCCGGCACCGTGTCCGATATGCGTGTGCATGTCCACGAGCCCCGGGAGCACCAGGCGGCCGGACACGTCCACGGTCCGCGCCGCCCGCGTGCGCGGCAGGCCGCCGCCGACGGCGGCGACCTTGCCGTCCCGTACGGCGATGTCGGCCGTCCCGTCGCTGCCCGACGCCGGATCGATGACACGGCCGCCGTGGAGCAGCAGGTCCCACACGCCAACCACCCCCTGTCGCGCTACGCGCACCCGTGCTGACGTTTTGTCAGCAAAAGGTGAATAACATTCGGGACCGGCACAGGTCAATCATCCGGGTCGGCGGCCCACGGACCGGGGAACCGACGCGGCCGGGTCTGCGGGGCGTCGCCTCCGCCCGCGGCGGGACCGGGCCCCCGTCCTCCGGCGCCTGCCGAAGACCGCCCGGTGGACGGCGCGCGGCGCCGGCAGGCGGTCCTGCCTGCCCGTGCCGCCGCGGCGGCACGACCGGGTCTGGAGTGTGCCGCCGTCAGCGGGTGGCCGGTCCGGCGCACGTGTCGAACGCCGGGAGTCTGCGGGGGTCGTGATGGAGGCGCCGATCCCGCGCACGGCACCGTCCTCGACCTGGGGGATCCCGGCCATGTTCTACGGGGACCGGCCGTCCGTGGTGCGGGCGGTGAGCGTCGCGACGCCGCCGGCCGGCCGCTCGAACACCTGGGCATCGGTCACCTGGGGATCCGTGATGGCGACGTCGGCACCCGCCGCTGGCGTGGAGCTCGACCAGGAGACCATGAGCCTGCCGGACGAGAGCGGCCGGAGCGCGGCCGTCACCGCGCGCCCGGGGATCCGCCGCCGAGGACGGCCGGAAGCCGCGCCAGCCGGTCCGCCACGGCCGGGCGGGGCAGGCCGCCGTGTCCGGAGGGCGGACCGTCGCCCCGGCAGCCCGGCCAGGCGGTACCGGCTCGGAGAAGGCGCTGACCAGCGCGGCGGTGCCGGCGTCCGGTGCGGTGGCCGCGGTGATCGCGGAGACCGCTGCCCGCCGGTGTGGGGGACGGGGCGGGCATCTGGGCGTCCGAGGGGCCGGGAGTGCGCTCTCTCCGTGGAGCGGATCGGCTTCGACTGACGTACGAATCCATCGGTACTCGCTGCGGCGGCCCCGGGGCTACGACCGCGTTGTTCCAGCGGGGGGACCGATCGGCCGCGCTCGACGCCGCCCCGGGGCCCCGGCGACCTGCCACCCCGTTGAACGCGTCGTGTGAGTCGGCCCAAACGGAAAACTCCCAGGCCGCTGACCTGGGAGTGAAGTTCCGAACGTGTCCGAGGGGGGACTTGAACCCCCATGCCCTTAACGGGCACTAGCACCTCAAGCTAGCGCGTCTACCTATTCCGCCACCCGGACCGGGTACGTCCGGCACCTGGGGCGTCCGGACAGGGTCAACGATAGCAAACCTCCGGGGGTGGGCCGTACACCGTTTTCCGGTGCTGCGCGGCTCGGCGGTTGACCCGGGCTGGATCATGGAGGGGATGTCGGCTGCTGGAAGGGAGCGGGACGGCCATGGGTGACGTTAACGCGGGGATGGGGTCCGGGGAGGTCGAGGTCGTCGACCTGTGCCGCGAGCTCATCGCCATCGACACCTCCAACTACGGGGACCACTCCGGGCCCGGGGAGCGGGTCGCGGCGGAGTACGTGGCGGAGAAGCTGGACGAGGTCGGGGTCGAGTCGACCATCTACGAGTCGCATCCGGGGCGGAGCAGTCTCGTGGCGCGGATCGCGGGGGCTGATTCGAGCCGGCCGCCGCTGCTGATCCACGGGCATCTGGACGTGGTGCCGGCCGACGCCGACGACTGGACGCACCACCCGTTCGCCGGGGAGATCGCGGACGGGTGCGTCTGGGGGCGCGGGGCGGTGGACATGAAGGACATGGACGCCATGGTCCTCGCTGTGCTGCGGCAGCGGCTCCGCGAGGGGCGGACGCCGCCGCGGGACATCGTCCTCGCGTTCCTGGCCGACGAGGAGGCCGGCGGCGAGTGGGGGGCGCAGTGGCTGGTGGACCGGCACCCGGAGCTGTTCGCCGACTGCAGTGACGCCATCAGCGAGGTCGGCGGCTTCAGCTTCACGGTGGGGCCGGACCGGCGGATGTACCTCGTGGAGACCGCGGAGAAGGGCATCGCCTGGATGCGGCTGACCGCCCGCGGCACCGCGGGGCACGGGTCGATGGTGAACGACGACAACGCCGTGACCGAGCTCGCCGAGGCGGTCGCGCGGCTCGGCCGGCACAAGTTCCCGATCCGGCTGACCAAGACCGTCCGCACCTTCCTGGAGGAGGTGTGCGAGGCGTTCGGGATCGAGTTCGACGAGGACGACGTCGAGTCCACCGTGGCGCGCCTCGGGCCCATCGCGAGCATGATCGGGGCGACCCTCCGCAACTCGGTCAACCCCACGATGCTGTCCGGCGGGTACAAGACGAACGTCATCCCCGGCACGGCCACGGCGCAGGTCGACGGCCGGTTCCTGCCGGGCATGGAGGAGGAGTTCTTCGCGGAGATCGACCGGCTGCTCGGCCCGAAGGTCACCCGTGAGTTCGTGCACCACCTGCCGGCGGTCGAGACGGGGTTCGAGGGCGGTCTGGTGAACGCGATGTCGGCGGCGCTGAGCGCCGAGGACCCCGGCGCGCTCACCGTTCCGTACTGCCTGTCCGGCGGGACGGACGCCAAGAGTTTCCAGCGGCTCGGGATCCGCAACTACGGCTTCGCGCCGCTGAAGCTGCCGCCGGAACTCAATTTCTCCGGGATGTTCCACGGGGTGGACGAGCGCGTGCCGGTGGACGGCCTGCGGTTCGGCGTCCGGGTGCTGGACCGGTTCATCGACATGTCCTGACCTGGGGTATCGCCCGATGGTGGCGACCGTGCGGCGCCGTCGCGAGCGGCGTCCTGATCGTTTTTTATGGAACGTCCGAATATGAGGTGATCAGTTCGCGGGAAAAGGCGGGAGGGCCCGTGGAATTTCCCGCGTGTTTCCGGGAAAGGCCCGCCCGGAGGATGCGGCATGGTGCTACGGTGACTCTGTGTTCGGAAGGCATTGCTTTCCGTGACACGGTTCCGGAGGTGTTTCCGGATCCAGACCTGGCACGCGTATCCGAGGGGTATCCATGGCGCTCACGAACCGGCGGCGGTGGGGGCTTCCCCTCCGTGCGGTTCGTCGCTCCGCGGCACCCCTGCTGCGCCGCGCGCTGGCGCTGGGCGGCATCGCCGCCGCCGGGTGGCTGATGGGCGGAGCCGGGTCGGCGATCGCCGACCAGCTGCCCGTGGAGGCCACCGTCGTCGGGTTCGACCGCGGCGTCGCGTCCGATCTCGCCGAGCTGCGTTCCGCCGCCGGCGTCGGGGAGCCCCGGGCGGTCGGCGGATCGCCCGAGCGCTCGGTGGGGGAGCCGTCCCGCGGGGCGCTCGTGATTCCGCCGGCCGACACGGCCGCGCGCGAGCTGCTCGGCGGCACCGCCCACGGAGCCGGCGAACTCGTGTCCGGCACCGTGCACGCGGGCCGCGAGGTCGGTGCGTATGCCGACCGCTCCCTGGTGTCGGACGGGGCGAACCTCGCCGGCCGCGTCTCGGACGGGCTGGCCCGTCCCGCCGGCGGGATCGCCGACGGCCTGCACGGCGTTATCGAGGAGGCTCCGCGGCCGGGTCCGCTGACCGCACTCGTTCCCGAGGACCTCGCCGCGATCCCCGGCACCCTGACACCGACGGGCGCCACGGGCCCCGGCGGTGGCGTCGCCGGCGCGGCCGACCCCGAAGAGCAGTCCGAGCCGAACGGCCGTGAACCCGCCGAGGCCGCGTCCTCCGCGACGGAGGAGGCGGCGGCCGGACGCGTCGACGGTGGTCTGGTCGCCGCCGGCCTCGCCCAGGTCGACCACGCTCGCTCCGCCGGTGCGCCCGATCAGGACGCCAGCGGGGCCGAGCCGGCCGATCCGTCATGGCAGCGCGGTTCCGACTCCGCCGGGGCCGTCTCCGGCTCCTCGTCGGTGCACGCTCCCGCGGCCGCCGGGTTCCTCGCCCACCGGGCCGACATGCTCCGCCCGACCTCTCAGCGCCTCGCCGTCCCCGGCGACACCCGCTTCGTCGTCCGCGATGCCGCTGACGACCCTTCCTTCTCGCCTGACTAGGCGGCCGGCGCCCTCTCCACGGCGCCCGCTCGGCTGAGCCCGCCCGCGAGTCCGCCTTCTCCACCCGCCCGCTCCGGACGCTGACGGTCCGACACGGCAGCGGATCCGTCCCGACCGCCGCACCGGCGGAGCACGGGACGACCGCATGGGGAGAACGGCGCGATCCGACGCCCTGACGTGGGACGCGGTCCACGCGGCTCTGGCCCTCCCGCTGCATCTCCTCGCGACCGAACCGGGCCTTCGTCCCGCTGCGGTCCCGGGAGCCACCCAATCTCGCTACTTCTGTCCGGAAGGACTCTCATCCACATGACGACCGCACGAACCGCTTTCGCCGCCCTCGCCGCGGCAGGCTTCTTCTCCGTCGCGCCGATCGCCTACGCCGACACGGCGACCAGCGGAAACGGCTCCATCCTCGGCGGCAACCAGCTCGGCCTCGACCTGGACGTCCCGGTGAACGCCTGCGGCAACGCGCTCGCCGTCCTCGGCAACGCGGGGGCGAACTGCGCGGACGGCGACGCGGTCGCCGTCGAGCACGGCTGGGGCTCCGGGGGCGGTTCCGGCGACGGGGGTCCCGGGCACGGCGGCGGCCACGCGCACGACGGCTACGGCGGCGGCCACGGCAGCGGCTCGGGCGAGGGCCCGGGGAGCAGCGGAGGATCGGGAACCGGAAAGGGCGGGGGCACCAGTGACAGCGGCACTCCGGGCGGTGCGGGCGGCGGGCAGCAGAGCGGCGGCGGCGCTCCGGGCGGCGCTCCGGGCACGGGCGGAACCGGCCCGGGAGCGGGCGCGCCCGGCGGAACCGGGGCCGGAGGCGGGTCCGGCGAGCACCAGAGCGGCGACGGCGGACCCGGCGGCGCTCCGGCCGGCTCCGGAGGACCGGGGAGCACGGGGAAGCCGGGAGGAGCGGGCCTCCCAGGTGAGTCCGGCGACGCGGGCGGCGCCATCACCCCGGTCGCCGACCGGGCGCCCGTGCATTCCGCGGCAGCGGGCGGCCCCGGAGAACGGCTCCCGCTGACCGGTTCCAACCTCGGGGCCCTCGTGATCTCGGCCGCCACCGCGCTGGCCACCGGCGCCGGCGTGCTCGTCCTCGGCCTCCGCCGGGGCATCCGGATCTGACCGTCCCGGCTCCCCGGTCCTCGGACCGGGGGGTTGACGCGGGTCCCGCGCGCGACCGCCGCGGGACCGGCGCCAGCCCCCGCCCCGCCAGGGCGGAGCTGAACGGGCGTGCACCATCCGTGCGCATCCGCGTGGAAGCGTCGCGCCCCCTCATCCGGTACGGCCCCCGCCAGCCAGGCGCGGCCCGGCGGATGGCCCCCGGCCCGGCCCGCTCGCTCCCGCCAGGAGCGAGAGCGCCCCGGCCTCGCACGTTCCATCTCATCCGCAACCTGCTCGAAAGGACATCCCACATGCGAAAGTGGGTCCGTACATCGGCGAAGACGGCCATCCTGACGGCCGGCTTCGTCGCCCTGGGTGCCGGCGTCTCCTACGCCGACGACGACGTCATCACGTCTGGTAATGGTTCGGCTGTCGGTGGCAACCAGTTGGTTGTCGATGGTGATGTGCCGGTGAATCTGTCGGGTAACGCGATCGCGGCG
>NZ_QEIO01000143.1 GCF_003336425.1 Marinitenerispora sediminis
GGCCGCGGCTCGGGACCGCGTGACCGAGCGGCTGGCCGACCTGGAGCGCCGCGAGGCGCGGCTGGCCGAGCGCGAGCGGCGGCTGGACGCCGAGGCCCGCCACCTGGCCGAGGCCCGGGAGCGCGCCGAGGAGCGCACCGCGCTCCTGGACGAGCGTGACCGCGACCTGTCCCGCCTGGACGACCAGCGGCGGGCCGTCCTGGAGGCCACCGCCGCGCTCTCCGCCGAGGAGGCCAGGGCGGAGCTGGTGGCAGCGGTGCAGAACCAGGCCAAGCGCGAGGCGGCGCTGCTGGTCCGCGACATCGAGAAGGACGCGCGCAAGCACGGCGAGGCGCGCGCCCGCAAGATCATCACACTCGCCATCCAGCGCCTCGCCACCGAGCAGACCACCGAGTCGGTGGTCTCGGTCGTCCACCTGCCCAGCGACGACATGAAGGGCCGGATCATCGGCCGGGAGGGCCGCAACATCCGGGCCTTCGAGACGGTCACCGGCGTGAACCTCATCATCGACGACACCCCCGAGGCGGTGCTGCTGTCCTGCTTCGACCCGGTGCGGCGCGAGGTCGCGCGGCTCACCCTGGAGAAGCTGGTCCTCGACGGGCGCATCCACCCGCACCGGATCGAGGAAGTGCACGAGGCCAGCCGCGCCGAGGTGGACCAGCTGTGCGTGCGCGCCGGCGAGGACGCGCTGGTCGACGTCGGCGTCACCGACGTGCACCCGGAGCTTGTCACGCTGCTCGGCCAGCTGCGCTACCGCACCTCCTACGGACAGAACGTGCTGAAGCACCTGATCGAGTCGGCGCACCTGGCCGGCATCATGGCCGCCGAACTCGGCATGGACCGCCAGCTGATGAAGCGGTGCGCGCTGCTGCACGACATCGGCAAGGCGCTGACCCACGAGATCGAGGGCAGCCACGCGCTGATCGGGGCGGAGATCGCCCGCCGCTACGGCGAGTCCGAGGACGTGGTGCACGCGATCGAGGCGCACCACAACGAGGTCGAGGTGCGCACGGTGGAGGCGGTGCTCACCCAGGCCGCCGACGCCATCAGCGGCGGCCGGCCGGGGGCCCGCCGCGAGTCGCTGGAGGCCTACGTCGAGCGGCTGCAGCGCCTGGAGGAGATCGCCATGGCCAACGAGGGCGTGCAGAAGGTGTTCGCCATGCAGGCCGGCCGGGAGGTCCGCGTCATGGTGAGACCCGAGGAGGTCGATGACCTCCAGGCGCAGGTGATCGCGCGCGACATCGCCAAGCGGGTCGAGGAGGAACTCGTCTACCCCGGCCAGATCCGGGTGACGGTGGTCCGCGAGTCCCGCGCTACCGAGACGGCGCGCTGACCGGGGCGCTCCCGTCCGGCTCGGCCGCGTGCCGCACCGCCGCCCGCGGCGCGGAGCCGCGGAAGGTCGCGCGGTAGGCGCTCGGCGACACCCCCAGGGCGGCCTGGAGGTGCTGGCGGAGGGACGCCGCGGTGCCGAAGCCCGCGTCGACCGCGATCCGGTCGACCGGCAGGTCGGTCCCCTCCAGGAGCTGCCGGGCGCGTTCCACCCGCTGGAGGGCGAGCCAGCGGCCGGGGGAGACGCCGACCTCCTCGCGGAAGCGCCGGGTGAAGGTCCGCACGCTCATGGACTCCTGTTCGGCGAGTTCGCGCAGGCTGACCGGCCGGTCGAGGTGCCGGAGCGCCCACGCTCGGGCGCGGCCGGTGGAGGAGATCCCGGGCTCGGGCACGGGGCGCCGGATGAACTGGGCCTGGCCGCCGTCGCGGTGCGGAGAGACGACGGTGCCGCGGGCCACCTCGTTGGCGACGGCCGCACCGTGGTCGGCGCGGATCATGTGCAGGCACAGGTCGATGCCGGAGGCGACGCCTGCCGCGGTGAGTACGCCGTCCTCGTCGGTGTAGAGCACGTCCGGGTCGAGGTCGACCTGCGGGTACAGCCGGCGGAACTGCTCGGCGGAGCGCCAGTGGGTGGTGGCGCGGCGGCCGTCCAGCAGGCCCGCGGCCGCCAGGACGAAGGAGCCGGTGCAGATGGAGGCGATCCGGGTCCCCGGGCGGATCAGGGCGAACGCGGCCGCCAGCGGCGCGCTGAGGGCGCCGCAGCGGGGGTCGTAGTCCTCGTCGGAGGCCGGGACGACGACGGTGTCGGCCTCGGCCAGCGGCTCCGGGCCGTGCGCGACGTGCAGCGTGACGTCGGCGTCCGTGCGCAGCGCGCCGGGCTCCGTCGTGCAGGTGACGACCTCGTACAGCGGGACGCCGTCGGCCGACCTGGCCTGACCGAACAGCCGGTGCACGATCCCGAACTCCATGGTCAGCAGGCCGTCCCGGACGAGTACGGCGACCCGGTGCCGGCCGGGACGGGTGAACGCGCTGGTCGTGGCCATGGCCTGATTCTTGCACATGTTGGCCATCGGGCCACTCGTGGCGGTGGGCGGCCGCGGCGCATGCTCTCGGTGTCACCGGCGGGATCGGACCGCGGTCGCCCGCCGGGAACCGCGAACACGAGGAGGGACACCACGTGAAGGTGCTGTGGATCTTCGCCCACCCGGAGCGGCGCTCGCTGAGCGCCGCCCTGCGCGACGACGGGCTGCGCGCGCTCCGGGAGCACGGCCACGAGGTCCGGGAGTCGGACCTGTACGCGATGGGGTGGAACCCCGTGGTGGACGCCGCCGACTTCGGCCACGATCCCGATGAGCGGCTGCTGGTCGCCGCCGCGTCCGAAGAGGCCTACACGTCCGGCGGCCTGAGCGCCGACATCCGGGCCGAGCACGCCAAGCTCGCCTGGGCGGACACGGTCGTCGTGCAGTTCCCCCTCTGGTGGTTCGGGATGCCGGCCATCCTCAAGGGCTGGTTCGACCGGGTCTTCGTCAAGGGGCTGGCCTACGGCGTCGTCGAGCACGGCCCCGAGGGCCGGCGCACCCTGCGCTACGGCGAGGGCCGGCTGGCCGGCAAGCGCGCCATGGTGGTGGTGACCGCGGGCGGGACCGCGGCCAGCTACGGCCCCCGCGGCGTCAACGGCCAACTGGAGGACCTGCTGTTCCCCCTGCAGCACGGGACGTTCTTCTACGCCGGGATGTCGGTGGTCCCGCCGGTCCTGGTCTCCGGCGCGGACCGGCTCTCGGAGGCCGGCCGCGCGGCCGCCGCGGCCGAGCTGCGCGCGCGGCTGCTCGCACTTGCGGACACCGACCCGATCCCGTTCCGCGCGCAGAACGGTGGGGACTACGACGCCGACCTGACGCTGCGGCCGGAGCAGGAGCCCGGCCGCGCGGGTGTGGCGGCGCGGCCGGCCGCCGCCGCTGGAGCGCCCCCGGCGCCCTGACCGGTGCCGTGCCCGCGGCGGCACCAACAGGTGGGCCCGCCTCCGGCTGGAGGCGGGCCCACCCGCGTCGTCGGTGGCCGTCCGCGGCGCCGGACCGGAGCACGTCCGGCGGGCGCCGCGGCGGCGTCAGGCCCTGGGGCCGGCCGCCCCACCGCCCGCCGTCGGCCCGGCGGCGCTCACGCCGACCTCCGCGGGACCCGTCACCGCCTTGGTCTGGGACCGGACGCTGCGCTGGTTGCGCCGCTCCAGCCAGGTGGCGAGGTAGCCGAGCGCCACGTTGAGCGCGATGTAGATCAGCGCGATCACGATGGCGGCCGGGATCAGGTTGATGTAGGCCGAGCTGAGGTTGCGCCACTGGTTGAGCAGGTCGGAGTAGCCGATGACGTAGCCGAGCGCGGTGTCCTTGAGCAGCACCACGAGCTGGGCGATGATCGCCGGGAGCATGGCGGTGATCGCCTGCGGCAGCAGGATCAGCCGGGTCACGGCGCCCTTGCGCAGGCCGATCGACAGGGCCGCCTCGGACTGTCCCCGCGGGATCGACTGGATGCCGGCCCGCACGATCTCGGCGAGCACCGAGCCGTTGTAGAACATCAGGCCGAGCACGACCGCCCAGAAGGTGCTGATGGAGGTGCCGAACAGCGACCACGAGCCGCGCATCAGGAAGAAGATCATGATGAGCAGCGGGATGGCCCGGAAGAACTCCACCACCACGGCGGCCGGGATCCGCACCCACACGTGGTCGGACAGCCGCGCGATACCGAACACCATGCCGAAGGCCAGCGCCAGCACCGCCGCGACGGCCGCGGCCCCCAGGGTGCCGCCGAGGCCGGGCAGCACGTAGGTGGTCCACAGCTGCGAGGTGAAGAACGGCTGCCACTTCTCGGCCTCCCACTGCTCGCGCTCGTCCATGCGGACGAACACGAACCAGGCGACCAGCAGCAGCCCCAGTATGGTCAGGAACGTGTAGACGTTGTAGCGCAGCCGGGCCTGGGGACCGGGGGCGTCGTAGAGCACGCTCGCCTGCGCCTGCCGCCGCGGGCGCTTGGCCGTGCCGGAGGTGGTCGGCTTGTCGTTCATGACATCCGTTCCGCTGGTCATCGCGCCACCGCCAGCCGCTTGGACAGCCAGCCGAACAGGAAGCCGGTGGGCAGGGTCAACACCATGAAGCCGAGCGCGAAGCCGATGAAGATCGGGATGACGGCGTTGCCGTTGAACTCGATCAGCGTGCGCATGCTGGCCGCCGCCTCCGCCACGCCGATCAGCGAGGCGATCGTGGTGTTCTTGATCAGCGCGATCAGCACGCTGCCCAGCGGGCCGACGACGCTGCGGAACGCCTGCGGCAGGATGATGGTGGTCATGGTCTGGCCGAAGGTGAGGCCGACGGAACGGGCGGCCTCGGCCTGGCCCATGGGGACCGTGTTGATGCCGGCGCGCAGCGACTCGCAGACGAAGGACGCGGTGTAGGCGGAGAGGCCCACCACGGCCAGCCAGTAGCTGTTCACCGTCACGGTCTCGGAGAACTTCAGGCCGAGCGTGTTGCCCAGGCCCAGGCCGCAGAACAGCAGGACCAGGGTGAGGGGCGTGTTGCGCATCGTGTTGACGTACAACGTGCCGGAGGCTCGCAGCACCGGGACCGGCGAGACGCGCATGCCGGCGAGCAGCGTGCCGAGGACCAGCGCCCCGATGGCGCTGGCGACGCTCAGCAGCACGGTCGACCAGAACGCCTCAAGGATCGGCCCCAGATTCTCTAGGACTACGTTCATTCTTCCAACCGCTCAGGCGGGTGCCGACGGTCGGAGCGTCAGCACCCGCGGTGTCGCAGATTCGGACAGGGCGGACGCCTGCGATCAGGCGCAGGGCTCCGCTTCGGGCAGCTCGGTCGTGTACTCGTAGTTCGCCGGGCCGAAGTTGCTGTCCAGCAGCGTCTCGGCCTCGCCCTCCTCGTACATCGCGGCGATGGCGGCGTTGACGGCCTCACAGGTGGCGGTGTCGCCCTTGGGCATGCCGACGCCGTAGCGCTCTTCCGAGAACTTGTCGCCGACGAGCTGGAACTCGCCCGGCTGCTGGGCGGCGTAGCCGGCCAGGATCGTGTCGTCGGTGGTCACGGCGTCCACGCCGCCGCCGGAGAGCAGCTCCAGGCACTCGGAGTAGCTGCCCGCCTCGCGGAGCTGGGCGTCGATCGCCAGGGTCTCGGTGACGTTGAACGCCGACCGCGAGCCGCTCGCCGAGCACAGCGTCCGGCCCTCGAGGTCCTCGACCGACTGGATCTCGTCGTCGCCGTCGCGCACCAGGATGTCCTGCTGGGCGACGTAGTACGGGCCGCCGAAGGAGACGCGCTCCTGGCGCTCCTCGGTGATGCTGTAGCTGGCGAGGACGAGGTCGACCTGGCCCTGCTCGATGAAGGTCTCCCGGTTCTGGGAGGTGGTCTCCACGAACTCGATGCCGTCCTCCGGCACGCCCAGTTCCTGGGCGATGAAGCGGGCGACATCGACGTCGAACCCGGTGTAGGAGCCGTCGGGCTCCCGCAGGCCGAGTCCGGGCTGGTCGAACTTGATGCCGATAGTCAGGGTGCCCTGCTCCTCGGCCTTCTGCACGACGGATTCGGCCTCGCCGCCGCCGCCGTTGCCGCCGATCAGGCCGCAGGACGAGAGGGCCATGGTCATCGCGGCCACCGCGGACGCGACAGTTGCGATACGGCCTACGCGCATGGTCGAAACCTCATTCTCTTGTGGGTCCCACCTACTGGGGGGACGGACCTGGGATGGGAACGGGGGGTGGTGGGTGGTGCCGAGGTCGGTCGGCCGCTGGTAGCGGGGATGCGGCTAGTGGGTGAGGATCTTGGAGAGGAAGTCCTTCGCACGGTCGGTGCGCGGGCTGCCGAAGAACTCGTCGGGGGTGTTCTCCTCCACGATCTGGCCGTTGGCCATGAACACGACCCGGTTGGCCGCGCGGCGGGCGAAGCCCATCTCGTGCGTCACCACGACCATGGTCATGCCGTCCTTGGCGAGGTTCACCATGACGTCGAGGACCTCCTGGACCATCTCGGGGTCCAGAGCCGAGGTCGGCTCGTCGAACATGATGACCTTGGGGTCCATCGCGAGCGCGCGGGCGATGGCCACGCGCTGCTGCTGGCCGCCGGAGAGCTGGGCGGGGTACTTGTGGGCCTGGTTGGCGATGCCCACCCGGTCCAGGAGCTCCAGCGCGCGCTTCTCCGCCTGCTCCTTGGGCGTCTTGCGCACCTTGAGCGGACCGAGTGTGACGTTCTGCAGCACCGTCTTGTGGGCGAACAGGTTGAACGACTGGAACACCATGCCGACGTCGCTGCGGAGCCGGGCCAGACCGCGCCCTTCGGCCGGGAGCGGCTGCCCGTCGATCGTGATCGTCCCAGTGTCGATGGTCTCGAGCCGGTTGATGGTGCGACACAGGGTCGACTTGCCGGATCCGGACGGTCCGATGAGGACGACGACCTCGCCGCGGTGCACGGAGAGGTTGATGTCCTGAAGTACGTGGAGCTCGCCGAAGTGTTTGTTGACGTTCTCCAGCACGACGAGAGGAGTTGCGGTCATGACTGCGGAACCTAGCTGCCTGTGTGTCCGCTTGTCACCCGTGAAAAGGCGGTTTGGGTGGCAAGTAGCAGACTTGTTACGACCCAATCTGTACAAACGTTATGAAATTCCGAGATTAGATGGCCGCTTTGGTGCAACCATCCGGAAGACCGTAAGGTAGACGATCCGCCGGTAGTCCGGCGGCGGGCCGGTCGGGGCCGGTGCCGGCAGCGGCTAGCCTGGAGCGGTGAGCCAGAGTCGTACCTACCGAGTGCGGACCTACGGCTGCCAGATGAACGTCCACGACTCCGAGCGCCTGTCCGGTCTGCTGGAGGACGCTGGATACGAGCGCGCAGCCGAGGACGCCACCCCGGACGTCGTCGTTTTCAACACGTGCGCGGTCCGCGAGAACGCGGACAACCGCCTCTACGGCAACCTCGGGCACCTGCGCCCGGTGAAGGACGCCCACCCCGGCATGCAGATCGCGGTCGGCGGGTGCCTCGCCCAGAAGGACCGCGGCGAGATCGTGCGCCGCGCGCCGTGGGTGGACGTCGTCTTCGGTACCCACAACATCGGGTCGCTGCCCGTGCTGCTGGAGCGGGCCCGGGTGCAGCGCGAGGCGCAGGTCGAGATCCAGGAGGCGCTGGAGACCTTCCCCTCCACCCTGCCGACCCGCCGCGAGTCCGCCTACGCCGCCTGGGTCTCCATCTCGGTGGGCTGCAACAACACCTGCACGTTCTGCATCGTTCCGGCGCTGCGCGGCAAGGAGAAGGACCGCCGCCCGGGCGACGTGCTGGCCGAGGTGCGCGCCGTGGTGGCCGAGGGCGCCGTCGAGGTCACCCTGCTGGGCCAGAACGTCAATGCCTACGGGTCGGAGTTCGGCGACCGCCAGGCGTTCTCCAAGCTGCTGCGCGCCTGCGGGGAGATCGAGGGCCTGGAACGGGTCCGCTTCACCTCCCCGCACCCCCGCGACTTCACCGACGACGTCATCGCCGCCATGGCGGAGACCCCCAACGTCATGCCGCAGCTCCACATGCCCCTGCAGTCCGGCTCCAGCCGGCTGCTCCGGGCCATGCGGCGCTCCTACCGCCAGGAGCGGTTCCTCGGCATCGTGGAGAAGGTGCGGGCCGCCATGCCGGAGGCCGCGATCACCACCGACATCATCGTCGGCTTCCCCGGCGAGACCGAGGAGGACTTCCAGGAGACGCTGAAGGTGGTGCGGGAGGCGCGGTTCGCGCAGGCCTACACCTTCCAGTACTCCAAGCGCCCCGGCACCCCGGCCGCGACCATGGACGGGCAGCTGCCCAAGGAGGTGGTCCAGGAGCGCTACCAGCGCCTGGTCGACCTCCAGGACGCCATCTCCTGGGAGGAGAACCAGGCACTCGTCGGCCGCGAGGTCGAGGTCCTGGTCGCCGAGGGCGAGGGGCGCAAGGACGGCGAGCGGCGCCGGCTGTCCGGGCGCGCCGCCGACAACCGGCTGGTGCACTTCGCGGTCGACGAGGACGCGGCGCTGCGTCCCGGCGACATGGCCACCGTGGAGGTCACCTACGCGGCCCCGCACCACCTGGTCGCCGACTCCGGCGTGCGCCGGTCGCGGCGCACCCGCGCCGGCGACGCGTGGGCGGCGCGCAACGGCCGCCCGCCGGCCGAGCCAGCGCCGTCCGGTGTCCTGCTCGGCATGCCGGGCGTCGGCGCGCCCGCGCCGGCCCCCGCCCCGGTGGGCGGCTGCTGCGAGAGCTGAGGCCCGGCCCGGCGCGGGTGGCCGAGAACGGTGCGCCGCCCCGGCCGCCCGCGCCGGCGGGTCCGCCGTCAGCCCCCCAGCCGGACCGGAAGCCGGGCCAGCCGGCGGTTCGCGGGGATGGGGAGCCACTCCAGCTCCTCGGCCGGTACCGCCAGGCTCAGGTCGGGGTAGCGCCGCAGCAGCGCCCCGAACGCCACCTCGCCCTCCTGGCGGGCGAGCGCCGCGCCGAGGCAGTAGTGGATGCCGTACCCGAAGCCGACATGGCTCTCGCCGCGGCCGGCCGGCCGCCGGGTGAGGTCCAGCCGCTCCGGCTCCGGAGTGTGCCGCGGGTCGTAGTTCGCCGACACGAGCACCGGCTGCACCGCGTCGCCCCGGTGGACCGTCACCCCGCCGACCTCGACGTCCTCGGTCGCGTAGCGCAGCCGGGTCGCGTGCACCGGGCCGCACCAGCGCATCAACTCGTGCACCGCTCCGGGCAGCAGTGAGGGGTCGGAGCGGAGCAGCTCCAGCTGGACGGGGTGGGTGAGCAGCGCGGCGACGCCGTTGGAGATGAGGTGGGTGGTCGTCTCGTGGCCGGCCACCACGAGCGTGAGCACCATCGCGATCATCTCGGTGTCCGAGAGCCGGTCGCCGTCCTCGTCGTGGGTGCGGATCAGCCCGGTCAGCAGATCGGAGGCGGGCTGGGACCGGCGCCGCTTGATCAGGTCGGCGATGTGGTCGACCATCGCGCGCAGGATGCTACCGAGCGTCGCCGGATCCGGCGGGACCAGCTGGCGCCCCCACTCCCTCCAGCGCGGACGGTCCTCCTCGGGAACGCCGACGAGCTCGCAGATGACCGTGATGGGCAGCGGGTAGCCGAAGCACTCGACCAGGTCCACCACGCCGTCCTCGGCCCGAGCCGGGAGCTCGTCGAGCAGGCGTTCGGTGATCTCCTCGACCCTGGGCCGCAGTTCGCCGACCCTGCGCACCGTGAAGGTGCGCGAGACCAGCTTGCGCAGCCGGGTGTGGTCCGGCGCGTCGAGGTCCAGGATGGTGCCGAACAGGTAGGGGGCCAGGTCCTCCGGAATCCCCATGCCCTCCACGAAGGCGCGCCGGCTGGCCGTGGGAGGGGCGTCGGCCAGCACCGAGGGGTCGTTGACGAAGCGGGGGTCGCTGAGGACGGTGCGCACCTCGTCGAGCCGGGTGACCAGCCAGATCGGCGCCCCGTCCAGGTAACGCGCCCGCAGCACGGGCGCCTGCTCGCGTAGGCGGCCGTAGCCGCCGTAGGGGTCGGCGACGAGTTCGGGGTCGGCGAGGTTGGGCTCGCCGGGGTGCTCGCCGACGTGGGTGCTGTAGAAGTTGCCGCTGGTCGCCATGACCGTGTCTCCAGTGATGAGTACCGGATGGTGTCCCCGTCACGCCCGGAACTGGCGGTGCAGTTCCGCCAGGTACCGCTTCTCCAGGCGCTGGTAGAGGGTGGCGGCCTCCGAGGCCGCCGCGGCGAGGCCGCCGGGGTCGGGGGTGGTCTCGAAGGCGGCGCGGACCGTGTGCTCCAGCGCAGTGGCCTGCTGGTCGGCCCGCTTCGGGACGAAGGACGGAGCGAACGAGGGGTGGAGGAAGAAGCCCGTCGTGGTCGCGTGGAAGGCGAAGAGCTGGGTTTCGGGGTCGAGGTCGGTGGTGACCAGCCCGTGCTCGCGAAGGAGGCGCAGGTGCTCGACGCTGACCCTCCTGGCCTCGGCGCGCAGCTCCTCGAAGCTGCCGGCGGCCGTCCGGGTGAGCCGGCCGAGCGTCTCGGCGTCGCCCGAGTAGCCGACGCGGGCGACCGGGTCGCCGACCAAGTCGAGGTACATGGCGCGGGCCATCCGGCTGAGCAGCACCTCCGCGGGGTCGGCGGCCATGCGCCGGCCCTGGGCGCCGATCGACCGGCCCTTCGTGCGCAGCAGCACGCTGAGGAACAGGGCGTCCTTGGTCCGCCAGTGCAGGTAGACCGTCCCCTTGCCCACGTCGGCGCGCCGCGCCACGTCGTCGATGGTGACGCGCCGGTACCCCAGCGACGTCAGCAGTTCGCCGGCCGCGTCCAGGATGCGTTCGGCCCGCTCGTCGAGCGGGTCCACCGGGACCTCCGTGCCGGGCTGCGCCACGTCCTACCGCCTTGTCCGCCGGGGTCCCGGGACACCGGGACCGCATGAGTGCGTTGACTGTGTGACCAGATTCGCAAATCCGGTCACGCAGTCAAGGCTAGACCCGCCCACCAGCGGGCACAAGCGTCCCGTCCGGCCGGATCCGGCCGCCTGCCGGTACCCTCGGCCTGTGCTGATCGCCGCCGCCGTGTGCCCGCATCCCCCGCTGCTCGTCCCCCGGTTGGCCGGCGGCGCCGCACCGGAGCTGGACTCCGTGCGCACCGCCTGCGACCGCGCCGTCGCCGCCCTGGTCGCGGCCCGCCCGGACCGGCTCCTCGTCGTCGGAGCGGGGGGCCGGACCGCCCGCCATCCGGGCGGCGCCGCGGGGAGCCTCGCCCCGTACGGCGCGCCGATAGCGGTGGGGGCCGGGCCGGCGGTGCTCCCGCTCTCCCTGACGGTGGGGCGCTGGCTCGTGGAGCGCGCCGGCGCCGAGCCCGCCGGGTTCGCCGAACTGGCCGGCGACGCCCGGCCCGAGGAGTGCCTGGTCGTCGGGGCGGAGCTGGCCGCGTCCGCGCCCCGGGTGGCCGTACTGGTCATGGGGGACGGCAGTGCCCGGCGCGGCGAGCGGTCGCCGGGGCGGTTCGACGAACGCGCGGTCGACTTCGACGACGCGGTGGCCGCGGCGCTGGCCGGGGCGGACCTCGCCACCCTCGCCACGCTGGACCCGGTGCTCGCCGAGCAGCTCATGGCCGCGGGCCGGCCCGCGTGGCAGGCACTGGCCGGCGCCGCCGAGGGCGCCGGCCTGTCCGCCGAGCGGCTGGCCTACGAGGCGCCGTACGGGGTCGGGTACTTCGTGACCCTCTGGCGCTGAGGCGCGGGTGGAGGACGCGCTCGGACGGGTGATGCCGCGCGCCCGGCTACGGGCGGAGGCGAGGGGCAGGGTGCCGTCATGGGCCGCGGTTCTTCTACCGTGTCCGGCCCCCGGCCGCCTGTTCGGCATGAGCGGGTGCCCCGCGTTCGACGGTGCTGTCCCCGGCGGGCGGCGCGGTCGCAGGCCGGGGGCCGGGCGCCCGGCGATCCGCGGTGGGGCGGGACGGGAGCGGAGTACGTGCGGCGCAGGACGCGCTGCCGCCGAGCGGACGGCCGGGGTGGTTCCCCTGAGACCGGGGACCCGGGGCGGCCGTCCGCGGCCGGAACACCGGCGTGCCGCCGCACCGGTCCCATGGGGGCCGGGGCGGCCAGCGGAGGGGACGGGAGCGGGAGATCGGGCCTGTCCGCAGTGGGCACCCGCCACAGGAGCCCGCGCGCCGCGCACCCGCCCCTCGCGCGCCGGGCCGCGCCCCGGCGCTCACCACCCAGGGCGTGGGAGTGCGCACGGGTGCCGCCCGGTACCGGTGAGCCCAGGGGCACCGGCCCTCCCGCCTGGCACCGCGGAGCATCGGCCCGCCCCGCGGGCCTGCCGAGAAGCAGATCTCAGGTCGCCACCTCGACGGCGGCGAAGTGCGCGCCGAACGGGTCGGCGAGCATGGTCCAGCGGCCGTACGGTGAGTCCTCGGCGGAGCGCAGCACCCGGCCGTCGAACAAGGGGGCGCGGGCCGCGGCGGCGTCGGCGCTGGCCACCACGAAGTAGGGGAGCCAGGCGCCGTGCCCCTCGCTGACCCGCTCCGCGCTGCCGCCGTAGACCCCGCAGACCGGGCTCCCGGCGACGTAGAGGGTGACGAAGTCGACGTCGGCGAAGCGGTCCGGGCGGTAGCCGAACACCCGGACGAGGAAGTCCGTGGTGGCGTGGGTGTCCCGGCTCGTCACCTCCGCCCAGATCGGTCCCCCGAGCAGGCCGAACGCCTCCGAACCGGCCAGCCCGTCGCCCTCCCACAGCGCGAAGACGGCTCCGGTCGGCTCCCGCACGACGGCCATGGTGCCGTATCCGGGAACGTCGCGGCGCGGCGCCACGACCGTGCCGCCGGCCGCCGCCACGTCGTACAGGGTCGCGGTGACGTCGTCGGTCGCCAGGTAGACGGTCCAGAAGGGCCGGTCCGGCGGCCCGGCCTCCTCGTGCCAGCTCTCGGAGAGGCCGGCCACCCGCCGGCCGGCGGCATGGGCCAGGGCGTAGGGGCCGAGGTCGAACTCCCAGCCCAGGAGTTCGGAGTAGAAGCGCTCGGCGGCCTCCAGGTCCGGAACCGTCATGTCGAACCAGGCGGGTGCCCCCGGCGGGTACCTGCTGGTGTCGGTCATCGGGACTCCTCGCGTGGCTGGCCGGAACCGCGGTCCCGCGACCGGACCGGCCGGCGGAACGGGCCCACGGCGTCCTCGGATCCGTACCCCCGGTCGCCGGGCGGGACCGCGCCTGGCCGCAAAGACGGCGTAGATCGTTCCCGGCCGCCCAGGCCGCGCCCGCACACCCAGGGATCGGCCACCCCGGCGGGCCCGGGTGTTAGGACCTCGCCCCCGGGTCTGGGTGTACTGACCCGAGAGGTGAGGTACGCGGGTGGCGGGTGGGCCGCCGATCGCGGTGTGGAACCGGTGGTGTAGGTGTACAGCCATGCGGGGAAGGCCTGCCGGCGCTCGTCTTCACTGGTGTAGGGGCGGGCGTAGGCCCGTTCCTCGGCCAGGGGACGGATCTCGGTGTAGGCCAGGCGGGAGTGGTCGTCCAGCGCGGTGCGCGGGTAGCCGCAGCCGATCACCGGGGAGCCGTTGCGGCGGGCGGTAGTGGCGGCCTGCTTGTTGCACACCCCGGTGTGGCGGCCCACAGCGCGGTGGCCGCCGCCGGCGGGGACGCGGCCGAGCTTCTTGACGTCGACGTGCACGGGTGCGCCGGGTCGGTCGCACTCGTAGCGGCGCGCGGCAAGGCCGGTGGCGCGGTCGGTGTGGGCCAGGCGGGCGCACCTGGAGCGGGTCAGGGTCCGGTGGACCGTGGAGGCCGCCATGTGCGGGTGTCCGGCGATGCGGGCGGGCCCCACCGGTTGAGGACGCGGAGTCTGACGACGCGGGGCTCACGGCGGGCGGGTGTGCGCCGGGGG
>NZ_QEIO01000144.1 GCF_003336425.1 Marinitenerispora sediminis
GCGGCGGGCGGCGGCGAGGACGGCCACCAGGGCGGCCAGCTCCGCCGGGCCGGGCCGGCCGCGCAGCACCCGGACGGCCAGACCGCGGGGATCGCGTGCGTTGTCGTCCATGGCGGGCTCTCCTTCTCACATCGGGGGGTTGCCGTGCTTGCGGTAGGGGGAGCTGGACTGCTTGCGGCGCAGGGCCGCGAGCGAGCGCGCGAGGACGGCGCGGGTGCCGGCCGGGTCGATGACGTCGTCCACCAGCCCGCGCTCGGCCGCGTAGTAGGGGTGCATCAGCTGCTCGCGGTACTCCCGGACCAGCTCGGCGCGGCGGACCTCGGGGTCGGCCGCGGCGGCGATCTCGCGGCGGAACACCACGTTGGCCGCGCCCTCGGCGCCCATCACCGCGATCTCGTTGCTCGGCCAGGCGAAGGACAGGTCGGCGCCGATGGACCGGGAGTCCATCACGATGTAGGCGCCGCCGTAGGCCTTGCGCAGGATCACCTGGATGCGGGGCACGGTGGCGGAGCAGTAGGCGTACAGCAGCTTCGCGCCGTGCCGGATGATCCCGCGGTGCTCCTGGTCGGCGCCGGGCAGGAAGCCGGGCACGTCCACCAGGGTCACCAGCGGGATGTTGAAGGCGTCGCACGTGGCGACGAAGCGGGCGCCCTTCTCCGAGGCGTCGATGTCGAGCACGCCGGCCGTCACCATCGGCTGGTTGGCGACGATCCCCACCACCTGCCCGTCGATCCGGGCGAGCGCGCAGACCAGGTTGCCCGCCCAGTGCGCGTGCACCTCCAGGTACTCGCCGCCGTCCACGACCTCCTCGATCACGGTGCGCATGTCGTAGGGGCGCGCGGGGTCGGCGGGGACGAGGTCGAGCAGGCGGTCCGTGCGCCGGCCGGCCGGGTCGGCCGCGGGCGCGGCGGGCGGCGTCTCCTGGTTGTTGGCCGGCAGGAACGACAGCAGGTAGCGGACCTCCTCCAGGCAGCTCTCCTCGTCGTCGTGGGCGAACGCCGCCACCCCGCTGTCCCGGGAGTGCACGGCGGCGCCGCCGAGGTCGTCGTGGCTGATGTGCTCGCCGGTGACCGCCTGCACGACGTCGGGGCCGGTGACGAACATCTGCGAGGTCCCGTTCACCATGAAGACGAAGTCGGTGAGCGCCGGGGAGTAGGCGGCCCCGCCGGCGCACGGGCCGAGCATGACGCTGATCTGGGGGATCACCCCGGAGGCCCGCACGTTGCGGGTGAAGATGCCGCCGTATCCGGCGAGCGCCGTGACGCCCTCCTGGATCCGCGCCCCGGCGCCGTCGTTCAGGCTGACCAGCGGGGCGCCGGCCGACTCGGCCATGTCCATGATCTTGTGGATCTTCGCGGCGTGCGCTTCGCCGAGCGCGCCGCCGAAGATGCGGAAGTCGTGCGCGTAGACGAACACGGTGCGGCCGTCCACGGTGCCCCAGCCGGTGATCACGCCGTCGGTGTGCGGGCGGCGGGACTCCAGGCCGAAACCGGTGGCCCGGTGCCGGCGCAGCCCCTCGACCTCCACGAAGGAGCCCGGGTCGAGCAGCAGGTCGATGCGCTCCCGCGCCGTCAGCTTCCCGCGCGCGTGCTGCTGCGCGGTCGCGCGCTCGCCGGGGCCGTCCAGGACGCCGTCCTTGAGCTCCTGGAGCTCGACCGTGCGCTCCAGCATGGTGGGTGCGCGGTGCGGACGCGCGTCGGGACCGGCCCCGGCGGGGTCGGCGACGGGGGACGGGCGTGGACCCGCCTCGTGGGCCACGGTCATGGGTGGGCTCCTTCACCAGGCTCGGGTGGGTGCGGCTGTGCCGCCGATCCTCCGGCCGCTCGATGAAAGGCGCGTCAAAACCACCGGGCAGCCGGCCCCCGGCTGCCACTAAGTGAGCAACCGGCCCCTCCCGAAGAGGCAGCGGCGGGGGCAGCCCGCCGCCCGGCCGCTACCCGCGGGCCGGCCCCCGCCCGGCCCGCGCGGCGCGGGCCCGGGCGTCCTCGATGACGGTCTCGGCCTCGCGCCGGCCCTGCCAGCCGCGCGCCTCGCCGGACTTGCCCGGTTCAAGGCTCTTGTAGATGTCGAAGAAGTGGCCGATCTCGTCCACCAGGTGCCCCGGGACGTGCGGGAGGTCGCGCAGGTGCTCGCTGCGCGGGTCGCCGGCCGGCACGCACAGGATCTTGGCGTCGGCGCCCTTCTCGTCGCGCATCCAGAAGACCGCGACCGGCCGCACCCGGATCAGGCAGCCCGGGAAGGTGGGCTGCTCCAGGACGACGAGCGCGTCGAGCGCGTCACCGTCCTCGGCGATGGTGCCGGGGATGTAGCCGTAGTCCCCCGGGTACTGCGTGGCCGTGAACAGCAGG
This sequence comes from Marinitenerispora sediminis, assembly GCF_003336425.1. GTDB lineage: Bacteria > Actinomycetota > Actinomycetes > Streptosporangiales > Streptosporangiaceae > Marinitenerispora > Marinitenerispora sediminis. Next base: position 2,349 of record NZ_QEIO01000144.1, read on the forward strand.
CGGTCCAGCCGGATGCGCCCCAGCTCGTGGTCCATCTCGTACTTGTTCTGGGAGCCCTGCGGGATCTCGACCACCATGTCGAACTCCATGCCCGCTCCTCCTCTCGGGATCGGGGCCGCGGTGCCGGCACCGGCGGGCGGCGCGGTAGCCCCCCTTTCCAGTGTGCGACGCCGGGGGAAGGGCGCGGTCCCGGCCGTCCGCCGCCGGCAGAGGACCTCCGGGCCGCCCCGGCCTCGGTCGGCGCTCCGGCCGCGCGACCGCGTGCGCGGGCCGCCGCGGGCCGGAGGCCCCGGGCCCCGGGCGCAGCCCCGCAGGCGCCGCCGACCGCGGGGAGGCGCCCCTCGGCTCCAGGCGGGCTCAGCCGAGCAGCGCCGGGGCGTCCTCCACGATCCTGTCGAGCGGCGGGAGCGCGAGCGCCGCGCGCTGCAGGCGGCCGGCGCGCGCCCGGAACCGCGGGTCCGTGCGCACCCGCTCCACCGCGTCGCGCAGCGCCCCGGAGGCCGCCCGCTCGATGTCCAGCCGCAGCCCGGCGCCCAGCTCGGCCACGCGGTCGGCGTTGGCGGGCTGCTCGGCGAAGATCGGCAGCACGACCATGGGGGTCCCGGCTGCCAGCGACTCCCGTACGCCGTTGAAGCCGCCGTGCGTGACGAACACGTCGCAGGCCGGCAGCAGTGCGCGCTGCTGCACGAACGACGTCAGGTGCACGTTCGCCGCCCGCGCCCCCGGCCACGCGGCGGGGTCGCGGTCCGCGCCGAGCGCCACGACCGCGGTCACCGGCAGCTCGGCGAGCGCGGTGATGATCGCGTCGAGGAGGGCCGGCCGCTCGCCGAGCATGCGCGGGGCGTTGGAGCCGAGGCTGGCGAGCACGAGCGGCCGGTCGCCGGGCAGCTCGGCGATGGCCGCGTCCAGCGGCTCGTCCACCGCCGGCGCCGGCGCCCGGTAGTAGCGGGCGCCGGCGAGCCGGGCCGCGGGCGGGTAGAACTCCTCGGGCACTACCGCGGCGCGGAAGCCGCGCAGCGGATGCCACGGGTCTTCCACGGCGGCCAGCCCGAGCCGCCGGCGCGCCGCGTTGAGTTGGTCGAGCACCAGGGGATGCGCGAGCGGCGCCATGGGGGCGATGTCCAGCGTCCCGTGCGCCAGACCGAGCCGCTCGGCCGCGAGGTAGCCGCCGAACTCCGTGGACTCGCGCAGCAGGAGCTCGGGCTTCCAGCCGGCGAGCACGTCGAGGAGTCCGTGGGCGAACCGGCCGCCCATGACCTCGACGAAGCCGCGGCCGAACATCTCGGGGGTGACGCCGGTGGTCGCCCTCCCCGGCGGCGCCGGCCGGGCTGCCCCCATGACCGAGGGGTCGCGCATGACCTCCCCGGCCGTCAGCGCGTCCGGCACGACGAGCGCCGGGAACCCGGCCCGTTCGACGTGACCGGCCACGGCCGGGCCGGTCGCGACGGCCACCTCGTGCCCGGCGCGGCGGGCGAGCTCGGCGACCGGCAGCACCAGCGGGACCAGATGGGAGTAGGCGGGCTGTGCGGTGAGGACGATGCGCATGGTGTCCCTCGGAGTCGTGGGCCGCCACCCGCTGGTGCGGCCCGCGTCCGCGTTCCCCGCCGGGCGCGCGGCGCCACCCGCCGGTGCGGCGCACCGCCCGGAGTGGCGATGCGTGTCCGTCAGCTTACTCTGTGTGAAGATCCGGGTGGTGTGCGATCGGCGTGAGCGCCGCCGGCACCCTCATCAGCCGCCCACCAGCGTGGAGACGACGAGGATCGCCGGAGCCGACAGCAGAGTGGAGAGCAGGATCGAGTCCCGGGCGAGTGTGGTGCCGACCCCGTACTGCGACGCGTAGGCGTGCAGGTTCTGCGCCGCGGGCAGCGCCGCGGTGACCACCACGAACAGCAGGTCGTCGTCGAGCCCGAACAGGTAGCGCCCGGCGAGCCAGGCCACGACGGGCTGCACGACCGCCTTGAGGAGCACCGACAGCAGTACCGGCCACCGGTCGCGGCCCCGGATCAGCAGGGAGCTGCCGCGCAGTGAGACACCGAACGCGAGCAGGACCGCGGGCACCGACATGCCGCCGATGAGCGAGATCGGGTCCATGAGGACCGAGGGGACGTGCCACCCGGCCGCCGACACGAGTACGCCCGACAGCGAGGCCAGCACGATCGGGTTGCGGAACGGGGTCGCCACGATCCTGGCGAGCGAGGGCCGCGGATCGCCGGGGCGGCGCCGGCTGAGGTCCAGGACGGTCAGCGCCACGGGCGAGAAGACCAGCTGCTGCAGCAGCATGACCGGCGCCACGAGGGTCGCGTCACCGAGCACGTACACCGCGATCGGGATGCCGAGGTTGCCGGAGTTGACGTAGCTGGAGCAGAGCGCGCCGATGGTCGTGCGCCCCACGCCCCACCGCCGCAGCGCACCGACGGCGACGAACAGGCCCGCGGCCACGACCATGCTGAACGCGGTGACGAGCAGCGCGGGCGAGACGAGGATGGCGAGGTCGGCGCGGGCGAGCGTCTCGAACAGCAGCGCCGGGGTCGCGACGTAGAACGCGAGCCGCGTGAGGGCGTGCCGGCCGTGCTCGTCCAGGGTTCGGGTCCGGCCCAGGATGTAGCCGACGCCGATCACCGACGCGATGACGGAGAAGCCGGCTACGACTCCGAGCACGCGGGCTCCAGGAGGCGGGGCGTCTCGCGGGCGGGGGGTGCGGCCGGAGCGCCGCTGTCGAACATGTCGAATAAGTCGGGCACGCGGCACAGGATAGTACCGGGGGTGCCCCCGCCCCCGTCTCCGGTCCGCCCTTGCGGAGCGGGCCGACCGGCCCCCTGACCTGCCCGTCCGCCGCGAGGTGCCCGCCCTGCCCGCCGAGGTGCGGCGGCTGTGTGGCGGCCGCCACGCTGGCCTGGCGGGGCCGCCGCGAGCGGACGCGGGGACAGGCGGGAGCCGCGCGGTCCGGCGGCAGAACCGCGGCCGGGTCATACGGTGCGGGTCGGCGTGCGGCGGCTCGGAGCGGGCGGCGGCGCCGGAGAACGAGAGGTCCGCGACCCGGCACGGGCGCCATGCCCGAAGGCCGCTGCTCCGCGCGGCCGGTCCCCGTGTTGCCCGCGCCAGCCGGGCGGTCGGCGGCCGGCGCGGGACCGAGGCGGCCCGTGCGCACCGGGCCGCGGCGGGACGGAAGCTGTGACCGGCGCCACGCCCTCACGCCGGGGTGCCAGCCCGGCGTGCTCCGGGGCCCGGGCCGCGGCGCCGGCCCGGTAGCGGCCCTGGACGCCCCGGACGGCCAGCCGCGGGCACGCGCAAGGGGCACCGCCGGGCTGCGGCGCCCCTTGCCCCCTCTCCCGCGGCGGCCCGTGCCGGAGACCCCCGGCCGGACTGCTCCCGTACATTAGTTCAAATTTAAATAAAATGGTCAAATCGATCCGGCCACGATGGGGAATACGCGCCGAAGGCCGGTGCGGATAAGAATGCCGCATTCGGTTCCCGGCGCAATTCCCATTCCGCCGCGATGCCGCGCCGGCCTCAGCCCCGGGTGCCGCTGCCGTCCGTTCCCGGCCGCGAGTCTCCGGGGCGGCGTCCGCTGTCCCGCGGTGCGCCCGGCGCGGATCGACCGCCCGGCGCGGCCCTGGCCCGGCGGCCACGAGGTCGGCCCCCTGATCCTTGATCGGGGGGCTGGGGTAGGTGCCTCCATGACGAGGGGGCCCAGGATCTGTGAACGGCGGCTCTGCTGGTTCCCTTCGCCGTGCGCTCCGCGTCCATCCGGCCCGGTCCGAGGTGCGGAGGCGGGCTCGGCCGTGACGGTGTTAGCCGCGTGGCGCTGCCAGGGGTCGATGTGCTCGTCCGCACGGAACCAGCCTGGCCCGCAACGCCGAGCCGTGCGCGGCACCGGCGGGCCGCGGGCGTGCCCCGCCAGCAGGCTTCCGGCGCTGGACGCCGCGACCCGGCACACCCCGCGGCTGGTCGGCCTCGCGCAAGCAGCCGTCGGCCACCCGCCAGCACGCGGAACCCGTCAACGGTCCAGCGGACATCGATGCAGCGCTGACCCGAGCGATGTCGAATCCGCCCGCCACCCGGCCGCGTCCGGGGGCTGTTCGTCCGGCTGACCGCGGCGGCCACCGGGCGCCGCCGGCCCGCCCCCGGCTGGGTGCGCCACCACCGCACCGGTATGCCCGCCTGGCAGGCTGGCGCGGTCGGGAACCGCCGCGAGCGCGGCGCGACGCACCCGGAGGCGCTGGCCGATCCGGATGGCGTCTCGATGGTGGCCGGGGTCGCCCGCGCCCCGGTCATGCCGCGCGCCCGGTGGGGCACCGCTGAGCGGGCTGTGGTCAGCCCGGGATCATCCACGTGAACAGGTGCGCCTGGGCGAGCGTGATGAGCCCGACCACCGCGGTCAGCGCCACCGACCACCCGAAGGTCTGACGCAGCAGCGCCGACTCCCGGCCGGTCTGGCCGATGGCCGTCGCCCCGACCGACAGGTTCTGCGGCGAGATCATCTTGCCCATCACCCCGCCGGAGGTGTTCGCCGCACCCGCCAGGATCGGGTCGACCCCGAGCTGCTGGGCGGAGACCACCTGCATGGGGCCGAACAGGCTGTTGGAGGAGGCGTCCGAACCGGTGAGGAAGACGCCCAGCCACCCGACGAACGCGGCGAAGAACGGGAACAGGAATCCGGTCTGCGCCAGTGCCAGTCCGAGCGTCGAGGTGGCGCCGGAGTAGTTCATCACGTGCGCGATCGCCAGGATCATCATGATGGTGGCCAGGGCCCAGCGCATCTGCACGAAGGTCTGCCAGTACACCCGCGCGAGTACGGCCGGCGTCGCCCGCATCACCAGGCCGGCGATGACGGCGGCCATGAGGGCCACCGAGCCCGCGGAGTAGAGCAGGTCGATGGTGAGGACGGCCGGGTAGGGCGCGTCCGGCGAGGTGATCGGCGCCACCCGGACGACGCGTTCGTGCAGCCCCGGCCACGGGATCTCAAGGGTGGCGCTCTGCAGCCACGCGGTCACGTTCGCCCACGCCGGCAGGGCGGGGAACAGGCTGCCGATGCGCGACACGAGGATGACCGCGACGAGGATCAGGTACGGGGTCCAGGCGCGGATGCCGGTGTGCGCCGGCGAGGTCCCGGCGGTCCCGGCGGCGGGGGAACCGCCGTCCGGCGCGCTCTCCTCCCCCTCGAAGCGCCAGACCGACGGCGGCTGCCACACCCGCATGAGCGCCCAAAGGGCGCCCATGGCGGTGAGCGCGGCCACCACGTCGACCAGGCTGGGGCTGACGAAGTTCGCCACCACGAACTGCATGGCCGCGAAGCCGCCGCCGGTGACGAGCACCGCCGGCCACACCTCCCAGGCCCGCCGCCACCCGGCCAGGACCACCATCATGAACCCGGGCACGATGAGCGACAGCAGCGGCACCTGGCGCCCGGTCATCGCCGAGAACAGCTCGGTGGCGGTCGCCGGTTCCATGTCCATGAGCGGTCCCGCCACGGTGCCCAGCACGATGAGCGGGTTGCCCAGACCGCCGAAGGCCACCGGCGCCGTGTTGGCCAGCAGCGCCAGGACGACGGCCTTGACCGGCTGGAAGCCGAGCGCGGCCATCATGGCCGCCGTGATGGCGATGGGCGAACCGCCCCCGGCCACCCCCTCCAGCAACGCGCCGAACCCGAAAGCGATCAGCAGCGCCTGGATCCGGCGGTCCGGGCTGAAGCCGGCCAGCGCCGCGCGGATGCTCTCGAACCGCCCGGTGGCCACGGTCACGTTGTGGAAGTAGACGGCGTTGAAGGCGATCCAGGCGATCGGCCAGAGACCGAAGACCAGGCCGAGCAGGGTCGAGGAGGCGAGGAGGTCCACGGGCATGCGGTAGACCGCGAGGGCCACTGCCAGCGCCGTTCCCAGCCCGAGCGCCGCGGAGGCGTGCGCCGAGCGGCGGGCGACGCCGAGCGCGACGAGCAGTGCCGCGATCGGCAGCGCGGCGAGCGCCGCGGAGCCCCACAGGCCGCCGAGCGGTTCGTAGTTCTGGACCCAGCCCATGGAGCCCTCCACTCTGTACGTGGTCGGCGGGGAGTCGGTGGGGGAGACGACGGCAGGCCGCGCCCACGAGAGGCGGAAAGCGCTTTCAATTACGGGATGACTGTAAGTGCGTCCGGAGCGTGACGCAAGAGGGGGCCGTCCCGCCGCCGCCCGGCCGGAGCGCGGCGGCGGGACGGCCGCGGGTCACGGGGCCTGGAGCACCCGCTCCAGCCAGTCGTTGAACGCCGGGTAGTCCGCGGAGACGCTGAGCCGTACCTCGGCCCCGCCCTCGGCCGCCGACATGCGGCCGATCCCGTCCAGGGCGACCGAGGCCCGCTCCGTCCGGACGAACGGCAGGCCCAGCGCGGCCGACAGCGCGAGGGCGTCGTGCTGCATGCTGCCCGGGTAGAACCGCGCGAACCAGCGGTCCAGGTGCCGGCGTAGCAGGGCCGCCCACTCGGGACCGTCCGCGCGCACGGGGAGGAGCCGCGGCGCGCTCTCCGGCGTGACCTCGATGTGCGTCGTGAAGGTCACGTCGGAGGTGACCAGAGTCGGCCGGGGCAGCCGGCCGGCCGCGACGTGGCGCAGGAAGTCGTGTGCCGCCGGCACGTCCATCCGCACGTTGTGCTCGGCACGCGACGGATCGCGGTACCTCAGCGCGCCCCCCATCTGGGTGACGCGCAGCCGCGGCGCCGCCTCCGGCAGCTCCCGCAGCACCCGGGCGAGGTTGCTGAACGCCCCGATCCCGACCCACCGCACCGGGCCGCCGGTCGCCGCGAGCACCTTCCCGACGGCCGTGAGGACGTCGGAGGAAGGGGCCGAGCGGTCGTGGAGCGCGGAAGGGGCGGTCCGCTCCGGAACCAGGTCCTCGACGCAGAAGTAGCGAGTGGCGCCCGCCGAGTGTCCCGCTGCCACCTCGACGTCGTCCCGGCCCAGGGCGTCCAGTAGCCGGCGCGCGAACCGCGCCCGCTGCCCGTGGCCGACATCGGGGCCGGTCTCGTCGTTGGTCAGCACCAGGACGAGCTCGGGAACGGTCCGCGCCGCCGCGGCCAGCGCGATGGCGTCGTCAGGGTCGCCGCCGATGTCGGTGTCGATGATCAGCGGGGTGCCGTCGGCCATGGAAACCGCTTTCGATGGGGGAAGCGCGTCCAAGACTAGTCGAGTGGTTCCTTTGTGGTGGGTGGTGGTAGGCGATCGGGGACCTGGCCACTGGTGCGCGGGTGTGGTGGTGCCGGATCGCCGCGGCCATGGCCGGGATCCCCTGGCCGACCCGGACCGAGACGCCCTCGAAGGCCCGCCCGCCGTGGCGCTCCGGGTGGAGCTGGTCTTTGAGGGGGGCGTCGACGACGGCTTCGCCGCCAGCTTCGCCCGCGACGTGGACGGCCGAACGGACCGGTACGCCAACCGCTGCGGGAGCTGCCGCCGGGGCTCACCGAGGGGGCGGTGCGTCCCGGCCGCGACGGCCCGGAGTCGCGTGCGGCCGATCCGGACGGCTGGCGGGCGCGGCGCCCCGGCCGCGCCGTCCTGGCGTGCCCCGAGGCCCGGCGGCTCCTCCGGTGGGAGCGCCCACGGTGGCGGACCACCGGATGCCGCGGCGGGTGCGGCACGAGGCGCACGCGCGGCGGCAGGACCCCAGAGCGCTTCCGCCGCGGCCGCACGGCGACGGGGCCGCCGCTGACGGGCAGCCGCGGCGGGCACCGGCCCCCACCTCCCGCGTCGCCGGGCGCGCCCGGCGACGCGGGAGGTGGGGGCCGGGTGGCGTGGCCGGCGCGCAGGACGGTCGCGGTGCCGGTCACGGCGGCCAGGCCGGTGCCGGTATCCATGGGAGCGGGGGACGGGGCCGACCGCGATCGGCCGGGGTTCTTCGGCCACCGCCGAAAGTCACTACTCGTATAACGACGCTGGGAGCGCGTCCCGAGAAGGTGGTGTGCGGTGCCGCGCGTCGGGGGACGCGCGCGCCGGAACGAGCGGAATCGCCGTCGGCGGCCCCATCGCGCGGCCGGCGGTGCCGGACGGGGAGAAGAGTGATGGAATCGGCCGATCTCATGGAGCACGACCGCGCCCCGACGCGGTCCGGGTGGCCGCGCGGGTGGTCCCTGGACGCCTGGGCCGGGGACGCGTCGAGCGATGAGCCGGCGCCCGGTCTCCGGTCCTACCAGCGGGTGCTGGGGCTCGGGCCGGTACGCGTCGGCTCCGGCGCCGCCGTGGCGACCTGGCTGCGCGCACCGCGCCCGCCGGCGGAGCCGTACCCCGAGGGCGGGGCGTACCTGCTGCTCATCCCGCTGCGCGGAACGGCGAGCATGGACTGGGCGGGCCGGTGCAGCACCGTCGGCGCCGGCGACGTGTACCCCTTCGACCTGCCGCGGCTGCGCCGGTGCGTGCTGCGCGCACCGCACGACGGCGACCTCTTCGAGGGCGTCAGCCTGGCCGTGCCCGGCTCGGCGCTGTCGCTCCCGCCGCACCACGTCGAGCGGGCGCTGGGGCGGCGGCTGTCCGGGCGCGACGGGATCGGCGCGCTGCTGGCCGGCTTCGTCACCCGGCTCCTCGCCGAGCCGGCGCCGGTGCGCCCCAACGACGGCGTGCGGCTGGGGACGGCGCTGCTGGACCTGGTGTCGGCGCTGTTCGCGCACGCGCTGGAGGCCGACCTCGCTCCGCCGGTGGACGAGCGCAGGCACGCGCTCCTGCAGCGCGTCCGCGCGTTCATCGGGAACCGGCTGCACGATCCGCGGCTGAGTCCCGGCAGCATCGCGGCCGCGCACCACGTGTCCACCAGCTACCTGCACCGGCTGTTCAACGAGCAGAACACCACCGTCGCCGCCTGGATCCGCGACCAGCGCCTCGACCACGCCCGGCGCGACCTCGCCGACCCGGCCCTGGACGGCACGCCCATCCACCGGATCGCGTCCCGCTGGGGCTTCACGCACCCGGCCGCCTTCAGCCGGGCGTTCCGCGCCGCCTACGGGCTGGCGCCCCGCGACTTCCGCCAGCGGGGCCGCCAGGCGGCGGCGCGGGGTGGGCCGCACCCCGGGGCGCGGGAGCGCACGCCCGGGCCGGCATCCGGCTGACCAAGCGTCGCGCGAGCGAAGAAGGCGGAGCCGCCCCGGCTGCGGGCCGCCTGGTGACGCACCCGCGCCGAGTCGGGCATCCAGCCCGCACCGGCCCCGCCGGTGTCGGCGCCAGGCCGACGGCGAGGCCGCACGTCTTCGCCGGGGGCTGCCGCGGGCGCGGGACCCGAGCGGCCCCCACGCCTGGGCGGCGGAGCACCGGGCCGCGTTTCCGGGTCGGCCGGAGCGGTGCACCGCCGGTCCCGGACGCGCACGCCGGGGCCTCCGGGTACGGCGGTCCGGTCCGCCATATCCATATCGGTTCTGCCGGCGCTCGTCCGGGTCGCGGTGGCACCGGGCGCGGTCGGGGCCGGCCGTGCGACCCGGCGCCCTGGCCCGCGTGCCGCGCCCGGCACCGCCCGCCGCCAGGCACCGCTCAGGTGGCGGGGCCGGCCTGGGACGGCTGATGCCGACGCTGACGGGGCGCCGCGGGGCCGTGCCGATCGGGCGGGGCGACGCAGGAGCGGGCCCGGCGCTCGTGCCGGGCCCTTCGTGCGGCCGCCCGCCGACTACGGTCGGTCAGCTTGCCGTCCGCCCGGCGGGTACCGCGGACTACGACCGCATTCTCCGGGCCGCCGTCGAGAACAGCGACGCCGCCTCGTGCAGCCCCTGGGTGCTCCTGCGGATGTCCCGCGCGAACAGGTCGATGGCCTTGGCGTGCGCCAGCTGCGCGTACAGGGCGGCGGCCTGGTGGTCGCCCCCTTCCTGGGCCCGCAGGGCCTTCGTCGCGAGTTCGTCCATGGTCACGTCGTCGAAGGACATGCCGCCTCCTGTGGTCGGGGTCAGGGTCCGCGCGCCAGGGTGCCCGATCTTCGCCACGCTCGGTGACGGAATCCGGCACATGGCCGGAGGCGGACAGCGGTCCGGCCCCCGAGCGTCCGCGCGTCCGGGGCGCCGGTGGCGGACCGCTCGTCGTCCTGCCTGGTGAGGCGCCCGGGCGGACCCGCGCGGTCCATCCATCGGCCGGGGCCGTGTGGCGCACCCCACCCCGTGGCCGCGGCGCACGGGCCGTGCCGTGCGGCCGGCCGGTGGACGACCGTGCCGCCGGAGGCACCGGAGGCCGCGCCCGACCGCGAGCGGGGCGGTGACCAGCCTAGAATCGAGCCACGCGACCAGGAGCCGGTGAGGAGCCGCATGCCAGCCGTCCCCCCCGTCGCCGCGGGCCACCGGACGGGTGCGCGACGCGGCGCGCACCCGGGAGGAGATCCTCGACGTCGCCGTCCGCGAGTTCGCCGAACGCGGCTACGCGGGGGCCCGGGTGGACGAGATCGCGGCCCGGACCCGCACCACCAAGCGGATGATCTACCACTACTTCGGCGGCAAGGAGCAGCTGTACGTCCGGGTGCTGGAGCGCGTCTACACCCGGATCCGGCAGGCGGAACGGGAGCTGGACGCCACCGGGCTGGAACCCGCCGAGGCCGTCCGGCACCTGGCCGAGCTCTCCTACGACCAGCAGACCTCGGACCCGGACCTCGTCCGGCTGGTCAGCGTCGAGAACGTGCACCGCGGCCGGCACCTCGCCAAGTCGGAGGTGCTGGCCGACCTGGGCAGCCCGGTCATCGACCTCATCGCCGACGTCCTGCGGCGCGGCCGGGAACGCGGGGTCTTCCGCGCCGACGCCGACGCCGTGGACCTGTACATGGTCATCTGCTCCTACTGCGCCTTCGCGGTGGCCAGCCGGCACACGTTCACCGCGATCTCCGGCCGGGACCCGCTGGACCCGGAGCGGCGCGAGCACCACCGCCGGATGCTCGGCGACATGGTGGTCGCCTACCTCACCGACCCCGCCGCCCGCCCCGGCCCGCCGCCCGACTGAACCGGAGCCCGGCCAGCGACACCGGGGACTGCCGGGCGCGGACTGGCGCGGGGGCCGTGGCGGGGAGCCGGAGGCGGCCCCTTCCGCGGCGGGGCGCTGATCGGCCGGTACGGGCGCGGGCCCGGCTGACCGCCCTACTG
>NZ_QEIO01000145.1 GCF_003336425.1 Marinitenerispora sediminis
GGCTATGGCTGCCCGCCCCCGGCTGCCCCGTACATCCGGTCGGCCAGCCATAGCCCGGCCTGCCCACCGTCGGCCGCCCGCCCGTGTCGGCCGGGCATTCCGGTCGACCCGCCGCCAAAGCGTCATGTCGACACGGCGCGGATAAGGTTCCTCCCGTGACGACATCAGCCCCGGCGGCGGCCACCCCGCTACGCCGGCGACGCGGCGGGACGCGGGTCCTGCTGCTGTCGCTGCTGGTGCTCGCACACTTCCTCTGCTCGGTCTGCCACGCGTCCGTCGCCGCGTCCGCCTTCGCGGTCGCGGGGACGCCGACCGCCACCGTCGCCGAGGCCGGCGGGACCGCCGCCGCGCCCCCGGCCGCTCTCTCCCACGCCGAGGAGCCGGCCCTCGAACGGCACGCCTGCGCCGGGAGCGATGTGGCCGACCAGTGGCTCGCCGGAGGCAAGGCCCTCGCCGGCCTCCTCCTCGGTGCCCTGGTGATCACGGCGCTCTGGTTGGCGCCGCCGCGCCCCCGGCCGTGGTTCGCCCGGCTGTTCCCCGGCAGCTCCCTCGCCGGGACCAGGCTGCTCGTGACCTTGTGCGTCCAGCGGGTCTAGGCCGAGAACCCTCCGCACGGTGACCTCCGACCGCCGCTGACGCGGTCATCCCGCCGTGCCCGCCTTCCCCGACGCGGTACCGCACGCGGCCCGGCGATGCCCGGCCGTCGCCCACCCGCGCCCCTCGACCTTTCCCGCCCTGCGGGCGACCCCGGCGGCCACGCCCCCGGGCTCCCCATGCGCACTGGAAGTGACATGACCAGAAACCTCGCGATCACCCTCGTCCTGATCATCGGCTCGGTCGTCGCGCTCGGGCTCTTCGCCTACAGCGTCGACCGCGCCCCCGCGCCGCCCGGCGGCACCGACGCGGCCGGCAGCCCCTCCCCGACCGTCGCGCCGGAGGAGCTCCTCATCCGGGAGGACAGCCACTACCTCTCCCGCGCCGAGGACTCCGACGTCACCGTCGTGGAGTTCCTCGACTTCGAGTGCGAGGCGTGCCGCGCCCAGTTCCCCGTGATGGAGCGGATCCGGGAGGAGTACGACGGCCGGATCAACTTCGTCATCCGCTATTTCCCGCTGCCCGGCCACACCAACTCCGAGCCCGCCGCGGCCGCCGTGGAGGCCGCCGCCGAGCAGGACGCCCTGGAGGAGATGTACATGCGGATGTATGAGACCCAGGCCGAGTGGGGTGAGTCGAGGGAGCCGCAGGCCGATGTCTTCGTCGGCTTCGCCGAGGACCTCGGCCTGGACGTCGAGCGGTTCACGGCCACCATGGAGGACCCGGCGACCCTGGAGCGGGTGCGGGCCGACTTCGAGGACGGCGTGGAACTCGGGGTGCAGGGCACGCCGACCATCTACGTGAACGGCCGGCAGACGGAGAGCATGCCCAGCTACCGGGTACTGACCGACATGATCGACCGGGAGCTGGGCGAGTGACCCCCCACGCCGCGACGCCCGCGCCCGACGCCGAGGCACGCGGGCAGGCGAGCGCCCCGGGCGCCGACCTCCCCGTCATCAGCCGCGCCCTGCCCTGGCTGCTCGCCGGCGGCGGCGCGGTCGGACTGGCGGCGGCCGGTGCGCTGCTCGTCGAGAAGCTGAACGTGCTCCGCGACGCCGACTACCAGCCGACCTGCAGCATCAACCCGGTGATCTCGTGCGGAACGGTGATGAACTCCCCGCAGGCCGAGGTCTTCGGGGTGCCCAACCCGCTGATCGGGATCGCCTGCTTCGCCGTGGTCACCACGGTGGGCATGGCACTGCTCGCCGGCGCGCGCTTCCAGCGGTGGTTCTGGCTCGGCCTGCAGGCGGGAGTCGTGTTCGGCGCCGGCTTCGTGCACTGGCTCATCTTCCAGAGCCTGTACCGCATCAGCGCGCTGTGCCCCTACTGCATGGTGGTCTGGGCGGTCACCGTGCCGATCTTCTGGTACGTCACACTGCACAACCTGCGCACCGGGCACCTCCCGGTGGGCGGACGGGGGAGACGTCCCCTGGACGTCCTCGCCCGGAACCACACCGTCGTGCTCACCGTGTGGGCGCTGGCGGTGGTGGCGGCCATCGGGCAGGCGTTCTGGACGTACTGGCAGACCCTGCTGTGACGCCGGACCGGGCCCGCCGCCCTCGGTGGCGGGCCCGGACCCGGACGGCTGGCGGGCGGTGCCGGACCCGAGCCGGCCTCCGGGGCCGGCCCCGGAGGACGCGGTTCCGCGTCTCCCTCACCAGGGCCCGTCCGGCCGACCGCGCCGGACCAAAGCCCCCGGTGTGCGGTGTACCGCGTCCGACACCGAGGGCCCTCCTCGGCGGTCCGCTTCGCCCGCCGGACAGCGCGGTCCGGCCGGTCCCGCGACCGGCCGCGCGTCCTCGCCCCAGGGCGGCGCCCGGCCGTCCGGACCCCGATCCCGGGACAGAAGGCCCTGTCCCGCAGGGGATTCGGTAAGGTTCGAGTCGTGTCGGAGATGACGGTGGTGAAGCGGCGATCCGATGTCCGGGTCCTGCTTCTCGCGCTGCTGTTCATCGCCCATGTCCTGGGCTCGCTCTGCCACCCCGATACCGCCGCCGCGGCCACTCGCGAGGAAACCGCTGCCTCGACCGCGGCGTCCGCCGGGCTCGCCCCGGCCACCGCCGACGCCGCCGAGCCGCGGCACCAGTGCGAGTTCGGCTCCGGCATCGGCGTCACCGTCGACAAGCGCGGCATCGTGAAGTTCGCCGCCCTCCTCGCGCTCGGGGTGACGGCCTTCGCCCTGATCTGGAGCGGGCCCGCGCAGCCGGCGACGATGTCGCCACCGTCACCGCACGCCGCAGCCCGCGGTGGGACTCGGCTGCTCCGGACGCTGTGCGTCCAGCGGGTCTAGGGCCTTCCGCGCCTTTCCGCCTGTCCCGGCCGCCCGGCCAGCGCTGATCCGGCCGATACCCCGGTCCCGATCCGGGCCGTTGCGCCGGGAGTCCGCCAGCGACCGCCCCTTCGCCCACCCGCGCCTGCTCCTCGCGGGGATACGGGCGCCCCGGCCGGTGCCCCTTCTCCGGGCCGGCCGCTCCCCCGGTCCCCATTGCGGGGACCACGCGACGATCACACGGAGACCCCCACGATGATGGACACCCTTTCTCCCACGCTGGCCCGAGGAATCGGCGTCGGTCTGGCAGTGCTCGGACTGGTCGCCGCGGCCGGCTGCTCCTCCGGCGAGGCCGACACATCCGGGGCCGAGCAGTCGGGCGGTGGCCCGGCCGAAGTGCGCATCACCCCCGAGGACGGCGCCGACGAGGTGCGCCCGGACCTCCCCATCTCGGTCGTCGCCGAGGGCGGGACGATCACGGGCGTCCAGGTCGAGATCGCCGGCCTGGAGGCCGAGGGCGCCAACGAGATGACCGGCACCCTGAACGAGGACGAGACCGAGTGGACCAGCGACTGGACCCTCGTGCCCGGCGCCGACATCACGGTGACCGCGACCGCGGAGAACGCCGACGGCGAGGCGACCGAGGTCGTGAGCGGCTTCTCCACGCTGGAGGCGGTGCAGGGGCAGCGCCTGGAACTGCAGTCGAACTTCCCCACCAGCGGCCAGACGGTCGGGGTCGGCATGCCGGTCATCGTCAACTTCGACCTCCCCGTGCAGAACAAGGCGCAGGTCGAGGCGGCGATGGAGGTCATGTCGGAGCAGGCCGTCGCCGGTGCGTGGAACTGGTTCGGCGACCAGATGGCGGTGTTCCGCCCGGAGGAGTACTGGCAGCCGAACCAGGAGGTGACGGTCAACCTGCGCCTCGCCGGTGTCCAGGCCGCCGACGGCGTCTACGGGATCGAGAACCACCAGCTGCGGTTCGAGGTCGGCCGGTCGCAGATCACCCGGATCGACAGCGACACCAAGCGCATGCTCGTGGAGCGCGACGGCGAGCAGATCCAGGACTTCCCCACCAGCCTCGGCATGGCGACCACCCGCGCCTACACCACCACCAGCGGCGTGCACCTGACCATGGAGAAGTACGACCGGCTGGTCATGGACTCGGCGACGGTCGGCATCCCCGAAGGCCACCCGGACTACTACAAGCTGGACGTCGACTACGCCGTCCGCTTCTCCAACAGCGGCGAGTTCACGCACTCCGCGCCGTGGAACGACCAGCTCGGCGAGGCCAACCTCAGCCACGGCTGCCCCAACCTCGCGCCCGAGGACGCCCGCTGGTTCTACGAGAACTCCTACATGGGCGACCCGCTCATCATCACCGGCACCGACCGCGAGCTGGAGGTCGACAACGGGTGGGGCTACTGGCAGCGCTCCTGGGACGAGTGGCTGGAGAACAGCGCCACCGGCGAGGCCGACGACACCGGGGAGGCTGGCACCCCGGGCTCCCCGCACTCCGCGGCGGAATGAGGCGCGGATGACCCCGTGACCCGGTTCGGCCGACTCCGCGCGGAGTCCTGAGCGCCGCCGTCGACCGTCTTCCCTGCGGTCGGCGGCGGCGCTCTGGTGCGGGGACCGGGTGAGGGACCATCGCAGGTGGGACACCGGTGCGGCGCGACATTCCGGGTGTCCTCACGCGGCGCCGCCCGGAGGTCCGCCCCGCCTCGTCGCCCCAGACCCGGTGCCCGGCGGCCCGGCAGGCTACGCTCGGCGCGTGATCGCTACGTGGAAGCCCGACTCGACGGGGGTGCTCCGGCTCCCCTCCGGCCGACTCGTCCGTGGCCGGGGACTGCGCCACCCCCTTCCGGACGGACCGGAACCCGAGTTCGCGCTGTACCTGCTCGGGCGGCAACCGCCCGCCGTGTCCTGGGAGAGCCGCTGGGTGCGCTGGCCGGACTTCTGGCTGCCGTCCGACCGCGCCGCCTTCCATGCGGCACTTCGCGAGGCGTTGACACGCGCCGAGAGTGAGCGCGTCGAGATCGCCTGCGGCGGCGGCCACGGGCGGACGGGTACCGCGCTCGCCTGCCTCGCGGTCCTGGACGGGGTGCCCAGCGGCGATGCGGTCCGCTACGTCCGGGAGCACTACGGGCCCCGCGCGGTCGAGACACCGTGGCAGCGCCGCTTCGTCGCCCGGTTCCCGGAGGGCGCTGCGGCCGGCTGACCACCGGGGACGGTCTGCGGCGGGCGGGTCCCGACCCGAGCGGGTCGCCCGCCGGGCGGGCCCGAGCCCCGGGGACAGCGCCGGACAAGGCGCGCGGTTCCGGCGGGCACCTGCTGCCGGTCCCCCAACGCCGCTCGTCCTCCGCCGCGTCCCTTCCGTGCAGCACCGCCTGCTCCGCCCATCGGACGGGGCTCCCTGTCAGTGGTCTCCCCTACGCTGCCGCCGGCCACCGAAGAGCAGCGAGGAGAGCACGTGACGGACGAGGATCCGACGATGCGGCGGATCGCGGACGCGATCACCCTGCACCGCGAGGGCGACGCCGAGGGAGCCCGGCAGCGGCTCGCCGAGATCTGGGTGGACATCTCCCCGGACGGGGACGCCTTCCACCGGTGCGTCCTCGCCCATTACATGGCGGACCTCCAGGACGACCCGCGGAACGAGCTCGCGTGGGACATCCGCGCGCTGGCCGCGGCCGACGCGTCCACGGACGAGCGCGTCAAGCAGTACCACGCGTCGCTGGACCTCCGCGGCTTCTACCCGTCCCTGCACGTCAACCTGGCGGACGACTACCACCGGCTGGGCGAGGAAGCGAAGGCCCGCGAACACCTCCGCCAGGCACAGGCGAACGCGCACATGCTCCGGGACGATGCCTACGGCGATGGCATCCGCTCGGCCATGCGCCGACTGGCGACCGAGCTCGGCGAGCCGGAGTCCGCGTAGCCGTCCGGAACCGGGCCTGGCGCGGCACGGCGACCGGGCCCCGCGGCGGGAGCTGGCCGCGCGGGCGCGCCAGGAGCGGCGCACCAGGAACCGGCGGTGTGGCCGCCCTTCTCGCGCGGCGTCCGGACGGTCTGGTAGCCATGGCCGCGGTGCGCGGCCCGCGCCCCCGCACTGGTCGGCCGAATAACGCCGGGCGTACCCGCAGGCCCCGTGCTAGCGTGGCCACCCGCGAAAGACGACCAGGGGAGGTGAGACCGATCACCGCTGTTGGAGATTGGGCGCTCTCACCGCGAGGTCACCCGGACCCGCTGTAGGAGGGAAGCGCCCGACGACACTGGTCGAAAGGGCTGCTGTGACTTCCCCGTCTACACCGCTCCTGGCTCTTCCCGAACTGGCCGCCCGGCTGCGCGCCGCCGGTTGCGTCTTCGCCGAGCAGGAAGCGGCCCTGATCGCCGACGCCGCGCGCACTCCCGAGGAACTGGCCGTGCTGGTCGAGCGGAGGTGCGCGGGTTCCCCACTTGAGCACGTACTGGGCTGGGCGAAGTTCTGCGGACTGCGCGTGCGGGTGGGCGAGGGAGTGTTCGTCCCCCGCCCCCGCAGCGAGTTCCTGGTCCGGGAAGCCCTCGCCTTGGCCGGGCCGGGCGCGGTGGTCGTCGACCTGTGCTGCGGCTCGGGCGCGCTCGGCGCGGTGCTGGCCGCCGAGCGGCCCGACCTCATCGTGCACGCGGCCGACATCGACGCGGCGAGCGTGGTCTGCGCACGGCGCAACCTGCCCGGCCATCCCGTCCACCGCGGCGACCTGTATGACGCCCTCCCCGACGAGCTGCGCGGCCGGATCCAGGTTCTGGTGGCCAACGTCCCCTATGTCCCCACCCATGAGATCCCACTGCTGCCCCCCGAGGCCCGTGTGCACGAGGCCCGGCAGGCCCTGGACGGCGGTCCCGACGGCCTGGACCTGGTGCGCCGGGTCGCCGCCGACGCCGGCACGTGGCTGGCTCCGGGTGGCCGTCTGCTCGTGGAGGTGTCCGTCCGTCAGATCGAGGCGGCCGTTCGGATCTTCGCCGCGGGCGGTCTGTCCTGCCGGGTGCGCACCTGCGCGGAGTGGGACGCCACCGTTGTGGTGGGCCGCCAGGGAGCCGCGGGCCGGGGCGGGAGCTCCGGGAGAAGCCCCGCCCGCCCCGCTCACTCCCCGGACGGCGGCTCGATCACGCACTCCGGGCCGGGGAAGACGAGCGACTCGTGGCCGTCGGCGAAGCGCACCACGTAGGGAGGTGCGCCCTCGGACCCGCGGATCTCGATGATCTCGCCCCGCTTGGCGCTCACGCCCACGGTCCTGCTGTGCACATGGAGGATGTCACCGACGCTCGCCCGCATGCCCGCTCCCTCGGATTCGTCACCGCCCGGCCGACCGGCCGTGCACAGCACACAGTAATCAGTCAGGAACCCTAAGTCGCGGTTATCCACAGTGACACCTGCCGAGCCCGACAGCCCGGGCACCGTGCGCTCGCCCGCTGCCGGCACCCGGCGGCGGTCACGGGGGGCGGCGAAGGTCGGCCGCGAGTTCCCGCACGACCTCCGCGAACCCCCGGACGAGCGGCCCGGCCGCGCCGTCGGGCCAGGCCAGGGCGACCCGCAGCGGTTCGACGTCGGTGAGCGTGACCCAGGCGAGGTCCGGTCGGGCGTAGTACCGCGCCATGCTGGCGGCGGCGAAGCAGACGGCCGCGCCCTCGGCCACCCGCTCCAGCATCTCCTCCACGTTGTCGTTCGTCGGACCCCAGCGCGGGCTCGACCCGTCCGGCCGCGGGTTGACCGCCCACCAGTCGACCCACCCGCGCGGCGCCCGCTCCGTCCACATCAGGGGTTCGTCGTTGACCTCCAAGACGGAGACTCCGCCGGCGCGGCCGGCCAGGCGGTGGCCCGCGGGCAGACCGACGACCCGGGCCTCGGTGTGCACCACCTGGGCGTGCAGCCCCGTGAGGTCGGCGGGCAGCCAGACGAACGCGACGTCGGCTTGGCCCTCGCGCAACGCGGCCGCCTCCTGCCCCCAGTCGAAGCGCTTCGGCTCCACGGCCACCCCGGGGTGGCGCCGGGCGTACTCGGCCCGCGCGCGGGTGGTGAGCTCGCCCGCTCCGCTGGCCACGAAGCCCACTCTGAGCACGCCGGTCTGGCCGCGGCGGTGCCGTTCGGCGGTGACCGCCACCCGCTCCGCCTGGCGCAGGGTGCGGCGCGCCTCGGCCACGACGTCCCGGCCGGCGGCCGTGGCGGCCACTCCTCCGGAATGCCGATCGAACAGCCGCACCCCCAACTCCGCCTCCAGGCTCCGAAGCGCATAGGAGAGGGCGGGCTGGCTGACGTACAACCGCGCCGCGGCCCGGCCGAGGTTGCCCTCCTCGGCGATCACGACGAGATACCGCAGTTGACGCAGCTCCACCCAGGGATGATAAGTCGGCTTTATCGGTCGGCACGTTCTCTGTCGTGGACGCCGCGTCCCGCACGCTGCCATAACTGGAGTCGTCAACCGCGACAGGGGAGATCACATGGCCACCGACCACCTATCCGCCCCCGAGAAGGACGAACGGGTCTGGCTGATCACCGGCGCGTCCTCCGGTTTCGGACGTGCCGTCGCCGAGGCCGCCCTCGCCGCCGGCGACACCGTCGTGGCGACGGCGCGCCGACCCGAGACGCTGCGCGGCCTCGCCACCGGGTACCCCGACCATCTCGTCCCCCTCGCCCTGGACGTCACCGACCACCAGCGGATCACCGACGTCGTGGCCGAGGCGGTCCGCCGGTGCGGGCGGATCGACGTCCTGGTCAACAACGCCGGCCGCGGCCACATCGGCGCGGTCGAGGAGGCCGCCGACGGCGAACTCCGCGAGATGATGGAGCTGCACTTCTTCGGCCCCGCGGCCCTCGTCCGCGCCGTGCTGCCGCACATGCGGAGCCGGAGCTCCGGCGCCATCGTGCAGATGAGCAGCATGGGCGGCCGGTTCTCGTTCGCGGGCGTCGGCGCCTACTCGGCGAGCAAGTTCGCGCTGGAGGGGCTGTCCGAAGCACTCGCACACGAGGTCGCTCCGCACGGGATCCAGGTGCTGATCGTCGAACCCGGGGCGTTCCGGACGGCGTTCGCCGGCAATGACGTCCTGCTGCGGTCCACACCCCTGCCCGCCTACCAGGACACCGTCGGCCCGCTCCGCACCTCGCTGCCGAGCACCGACGGCAGGCAGCCGGGAGATCCGGACAAGGCCGCGGCCGCCATCCTCGCCGCGCTGGCGGCGGACAAGCCGCCGTTGCGGCTGCCGCTGGGAAACGACGCGGCCGACGGCGTCCTCGCCCACCTGGACTCCGCGCGTGCCGAGGCCGTGGCCTGGGCGTCCGTCAGCCGCGGCATGGACGTCGACAGCTGAGCCCCGCCGGTGCGCCGCCCGCACCGCACCGGTTCGGCGGGCGGAGCGGGCGGCGTGTTACGGACCGCAGCTATTTCGCGCGCTGACCGCCGTAACCCCGGGCGCGGGACACCGGAGCGGCAGCGGCACCGTCGCCGGTGCCGCGGTCGGCCAGCCGCAGGGCGTCGATGAGGTCGGCCCGGGCCCGCGCCACCCGGGAGCGCACCGTGCCCACCGGGACGCCGGTCATCCGCGCCACCTCGGCGTAGGAGAACCCGTCCAACTGGGTCAGCACGAACGCGGACCGCCGCGGCTCGGCCAGACCGTTCAGCAGGTCGCGGAGCACCAGGGCTTCGTCGAAGCGCGTCGCGGCCCGCGCCGGACGCGCCGGCACCAGGTCCCAGTCCACGACGCCGGTCGTCCGGGGGCGCGCGGCGAGCGAGCGGTACCGGTCCACCACGGTCCGCCGGGCGATCGACAGCAGCCAGACCCGCGCCGACGACCGGCCCGCGAAGCGCGGCAGGCCGCGCAGCGCCCGGATGTAGGTCTCCTGGGTCAGCTCCTCCACCGACTGCGGGTCTGCCATACGGGCGATGTAGCCGGCGACCTGCCGACGGGTAGCCCGGATCAGCTGCTCGACCGCGTCCTCGGCTCCGTCCCGGGCCGCGAACGCCATGTCGGTGATCAAGGCGTCATCCACGGCGTGTCACCCCCGGGAGGCGGTAGCCGGTATCAGCGATGATGGGGCGGTGAAGTGCGACGACTGCCGGACGGCCGTGTCCGCGGAGCTGGACGGGGAGGACCCGGGCCGGCCGGCGGAGGCGGTGCGCGCCCATCTTCGGGAGTGTGCGCGATGCGCGCGCTGGCAGGCCAACGCCCGCGACCTGCGCACGCTGATCAGGGGCCTGCGCCCGGCGGCGGGTCGCAAGCTCGGCGGGGACCGCTAGCCCCGGACGCCGCGCGCCGCGCGGGTCCATGCGGGGCGTTGGGGGGTGACCGCCAGAACGTTCGTTCCACGGCATGGTGAGTGCTTCCTCGGTTACCAGCCGTACCGCGCGGGCACCCGCGCGGCAGGGCGACGAAGGCGCGCCCCAGGAGGGCTCCGCGGCGGTGGGCCCGCGGCGGAGATCCCGTTGGTCAGGGCGCGGTGAGCGGACCAGGCGGCGGGGCGGAGACTCACGCCGCCGCGAACGCGCCCGGCGGTTCCGGCACCCATGGGCGCACAGGCCGATGCCGCGACGGCTGACCCGGGCGTCGCAGGGGGCCATGCCGTTCCGCGGGCCGGTGGGCCGGCCGCTCTCGGCGGCGGTCCCGGCTTCGCGCGGCGGAATCGGCGGGCGCACACGCGTGCACCGCCCGCCGCGGCGGACACCCCTCAGACGCGCCGGGACCGCTGCGGTCCGGGCGTATCAGGTCAGGCCGGAAGGGGCCGGGGCGGACCACGCAGAACGACGACGTGCCGCAGCGCCGCCGGACGCGGCCGCCCCTGCGCGGTGCGCGGGAATCCGGCCGGCCGGCGGACCGCCGGAACGGTCCGCGGCCGCAGCGGCGCCCAGAGCAGGCCGAACAGCAGCGTGACCAGCTGCCCGGCCAGGGAGAAGGCCGCCGCCTCCCCGCGGCGCAGCCACCAGGCGCTCACGACCGCCGCGCCGAGGTGCGCGGCGAGCATCCCCGGCCCAGACGCCCCCGTATCGCTGGGAACGGCTGACATCTGGTGGCCAACCGCCTGGGCCGCGCCGGCCGGATCCGGCGGCATGCCGCCGGTGAGCCCCGAGAACACGGAGAAGAACAGGTGCAGCGCGAGTTGGCCCCACAGCATCCAGCCGAGGATCTGGGCGAACCCGCGCTCGCGGCCGGCCGCCGCCCGCGCCGCCAGGAAGACGCCGGCGAACGCGATGACCAGGCCGGAAGCGGCGACGGCGTGCCCCGAACTCAGCGCATGGCCACCGGCCGACAACCCGACAGCCACGCCGGCGAACATCCCGGCGCGGAGCCATCGTGGCGGGGGCGGCGCTGACATCGTGGGGCCATCGTGCCACCACCCGCGCCACGCGCGGCAGTGGGGGCGGTCCGCCGGGCCGGCGCCCCGGGCGCGTTACCCGCCCGGCGCGCTGGGTAGCCGGAGCGGGTACAGGCCGCGGATCCCCGCCCCGGGCTCCGGCGGCCGAGCGAACGTCGTCGGGAGAGGCCAGTCATGGACCAGTCGCGCGCCCCGGTACTCGAAGCGATCTCGGCGTTCCACCGGCGTGGAGACGTCTCCTTCAACCCGCCCGGGCACAAGCAGGGACGCGGCATCGACCCGCGGGTGCGGGAGGTGCTCGGCGACGACGCCTTCACCTCCGACATCCTGTCGATGAACGCCCTCGACGACCGGCGCATGACCGGCCGCGTGCTGGAACGGGCCCAAGAGCTGATGGCCGACGCGGTGGGCGCGGACCACGCGTTCTTCTCGACCTGCGGCAGCTCCCTCTCGGTGAAGAGCGCGCTGCTCGCGGTGGCACCGCCGCACTCCAAGCTGCTGGTGTCGCGCAACGCCCACAAGTCGGTGGTCGCGGCCGTCGTGCTCAGCGGGGTCGAGCCGGTCTGGGTGCACCCGCACTTCGACGGCGACCTGCACCTGTCGCACCCTCCGGAGCCGGGAGACGCGCGGCACGCCCTCGACTCGCACCCCGACGCGTGGGGGATGCTGCTCATCAGCCCCACCGACTACGGCACGTGCGCGGACATCGCCGGTGTTGCCGACGTGTGCCACGAGCACGGGGTCCCGCTCGTCGTGGACGAGGCGTGGGGAGCGCACTTCCCGTTCCATGAGGACCTCCCGCAGTGGGGTGTGAGCGTCGGTGCCGACGTGGTCCTCACGAGCGTCCACAAGATGGGCTCCGGGTTGGAGCAGAGTTCCGTGTTCCACCTCCGGGGCGACCGGGTCGACCCCGCGACCCTGCGCGCGTGCGAGGACCTGCTGGGGACCACCAGCGCCTCCGTGCTGATGTACGCCGCCCTCGACGGCTGGCGCCGGCAGATGGTGCAGCAGGGACGTGCCCTGCTGGCCGGGGCGATCCGCCGGGCGACGCGGGTGCGGGAGGAGCTCGACGCGGTGCCGGGCCTCTCGGTGCTGAGCCGCGACGACATCGTGCGCCCGGGATGCGCTGCCGACCAAGACGTGCTGAAGATCGTCGTGGACGTGCGGGACCTCGACGTGAACGGCTACCAGGTGGCGGACTGGCTGCACGCCCACGCGCACGTCAACGTGGGGCTGGCCGACCACCGCAGGGTCAGCGTCCAGATCACGCACGCCGATGACGACGACACGGTCGGGTACCTGGTCGAGGCGTTCCGCCGGGTGGTGGCCGCGTCCACGGACATGGAGCGCCTGCCCGAGGTCCGGCCACCGCGGCCGGGGGCGCTGGAGCTGGACACCGTGATGCTGCCCCGCGACGCCTTCTTCGCCCCGAGCGAGACGGTGGCCCTTGATGACGCGGTCGGCCGCGTGGCGGCGGAGATGGTCAGCCCGTACCCGCCGGGAGTGCCGGTGCTGGCGCCGGGCGAGCGCATCACCGGCGAGGTCCTGGACTACCTCGCCAGTGGTCCGCCAGCGGGCATGCTCATTCCGGACGCGGCCGACGGCACGATGAAGACGCTGCGTGTGGTCGCCGAGTGACGGGGTACCGAAGACCCCGGCCGGCGGACGAAGGAGCGGCACAGGAGTGGCGCACGTCACGGCGCGTTGACTTGGCGGTCCGGGGAGCCAGGACTATAGTTCATCGAGTCGCCTGAAACGGGACGGGTTCTGCACTCGGACCGCGGCGACGGTCTTCTCTCGGGCAAACCGGACGCCGACTGGCGGACGAGCCCACCACTCAACGGTCTTGGACGTCGATTCGTTCTGGCATACTCGTTGTGCCCACGAATGGATCGCGGGCATTTTCGTGTCGGTGGTCAGAGACGTTGCGAAAACGCCGGTTTGGTGGATCGGAACGGCCCTGATAAAGTGAAGACACAACGGAACGAGAGACCGGGTCGAAAGTCCGGAATCGAATTCCAAATCCCTTCTTTGGTCGGGAACGAGCAGAAAGCGCCGATTTGGCGCCGGAGCGAGGACCTGATAAAGTGGGAGCACAACAAAGCGGAAACGCCGCCTCGATAGAAGAGCGGGACCGGTTGGATCTGGTCGGCTTGTATACGGGTTAGCGGTTG
>NZ_QEIO01000146.1 GCF_003336425.1 Marinitenerispora sediminis
CACCCGGCCCGCCCGGGCCAGGCGGCCCAGGAGCCGGTGCGGGTCGTCCACGACCAGCGACCAGTCGTCCACGTAGACGCGCGCGGCGGCCAGCAGGGCGTCCTCGGTGACGTCGTCGAGGGAGACATTGACGACGAGGGCGCCCGGGGCCAGCCAGGACCGCTCGATGTAGGGCACCCGCGTCGTCGTGCACGGGATCACGACGCCGGCGCCGGCGACCGCCGCGCGCGCGTCGCCGGCGACCACCACGCGCGGGCCGCCCGGTCCGAAGCCGGCCGCCAGATCGTCGCGGAACCCCGCGGCGCGCTCCTTGTCCAGGTCGTGCACCCGGATCTCGGTGACCTCCGGCATCCGCGCCGCGACGAGGCGGGCGTGCGTGCGCGCGATCGCGCCCGTCCCGACGAAGGCCACCGCGGAGCTCCCCGGGCGGGCCAGCCGCAGCGCGCACAGCACCGACACCGCGGCCGTGCGCAGCGCGCTGACGTGCGCGGCGTCCATCACGCACACCGGCCGCGCCGTGGCGACGTCGTGCAGTACCGTGAGCCCGCTCGCCCGCGGCAGTCCGCGGCCGGGGTTGGCCGTGTTGGCGTTGATCAGCTTGGTGCCGACCATGGGCGGCTCGCCGCCGACCAGGCCGGACATGGCGATGCTGCGGGCCTCGCCCCCCGTCTCCGGGGACCAGCCCAGATAGCACTCGGCGGGCAGCGTCGTGCGCCCCTCGCCGTGCCGGACGAGGGCCTCGCGCACGCAGGCCAGCGGGTCGATCTCCTCGCAGGCCCGGCGGACGTCGGCGGCGGTGAGGTAGAGCAACTGGTTCGTGTGGGTCATGGCCTTCGTCCACTCCTCCGCGGTTCCGGTCATGCGCAGGCCGCGTCCTCGAACGGCGCGTCGCCCGGGTCGATGTTCTCCTTGGCCAGCCACAGCCGGTTGTAGACGGTGCTCTCGTAGCGGTCCGCGCCGTCGGGGCAGACGCACACGACGCGCTCCAGCCGGTCGTCCGCGCGCAGGACGCGGGCCGCCGCCGCCAGCACCGCGCCCGAGGAGCCGCCGATGCCGATCCCGGTGCAGCGGCGCAGCAGCCGGCAGGCGGCGATCGCCTCGGCGTCGGAGACGTGGACCGCGGTGTCGTAGTGCTCCGGCCGCACGAACGCCGACCTGCGCGAGGCCCCGATCCCGACCAGGCGGCGCGGCCCCCGGGGGCCGCCCAGCGCGGCCGATCCCCGCACGTCCACCGCCACGATCCGGCACCCCGGCGCGGCCGGGCGCAGGTAGTCGGCGATGCCGGCCAGCGTTCCCCCGGTCGAGACGGCGACGAGCACCGCCGCCAGGCCGGGGCCGGCCTGGCGCAGGATCTCGGGGCCGGTCTGCTCCCGGTGCGCGCGCGGGTTGGCCCGGTTCCCGTACTGGTCCGTCCACACGCACCCCGGATCGCCGGTCGCGATCTCGCGCACCCGCTCGCGGCGCGCCGCGAGGTAGTTCCCGTGGACGTCGGAGCGCTGCACCCGCTCCACGACGGCACCGAGCTCGCGCATCGTCTCGATGTTGACCTCGCTGACCAGCGGATCGACGACCGCCACGAACCCGTAGCCGTACTCGCGGCACACGTAGGCCAGCGCCACCCCCAGGTTGCCGGAGGTGGACTCCACGACGGTCGCGCCCGGCCGCAGCCGTCCGCGCAGCTCCAGGTCCTCGATGAGGGCGTAGGCGGTGCGGTCCTTGATGGATCCGCCCGGGTTGAACTGCTCCAGTTTCAGCATGACCTCGCGCCACCGGCCGCCGACCCGCAGCCGGATCGGGAGCACCGGTGTCCGCCCGATGCGCGACGTGCTGCGCTCGGCCCGCCAGTCGGCGTGGAGTCGCACGGACATCTCGTCTTCCTCCCTCGGTCCGGCCTCGCGCACCGGCGGCCGCGGGGGGCCTCGGTGCCCGCTCCGCAGCCGCTCGGGCTGGTCTCCCGCTCCGCAGCCGCTCGGGCTGGTCTCCCGCTCCGCAGCCGCTCGGGCTCGTTTCCCGCTCCGCAGCCGCTCGGGCTGGGGCACGGATCAGCGATCGAGGATGAGCTGGAAGAACAGGCAGTCGATGTAGACGCCGTCCAGCTCCACGATCTCCGGCATCCGGCCCACCTCCTGGAACCCGAACTTGCGGGCCAGGGCGATGCTGCCGGGGTTGTTGGACCACACCCGGTTGACCATGGCGTGGAAGCCGCGTTCCGTCGCCTCCCGGATCATCCGGGCGCGCAGCGCGCTGCCCACGCCGGTACCGCGGGACTCCCGGGCGACGTAGGTGGCGAAGGTCGCGGTGCGGTGGAAGCAGGGCTTGGGGTCGTAGGGCGAGACCGCCACCCAGCCGCGGACCGCGTCGTCCTCGGCCACCCACACGCCGTAGGGGTGGCGGTGGCTTCGCAGCCAGTCGGCGCGGCGCCGCACCGGGACGTCGCTCAGGTCGCAGGTGGCGATCCGGTCCCGCACGGCCTGGTTGTAGATGTCGGTGATGGCGGGCAGGTCCCCGGTCTCCGCGGGGCGGATCCGCCCGGTGAAACGTCCCATGTCACCCCTCCCTCAGGCGGCCGGTTCAGCGTACGAGCGCCTCGGGGGCGGCGAGCATCTCGTGGTGCAGCGCCGTCCACTCCCGGAGCCGGTCCTCCAGGTCGGGGTCGGCCGGCGGGCCGGCCCCGGCTCCCGACGCCCCGTCCCCGCCGAGCGGTTCGAAGCCGCGGCTCGCGAGCACGCGCTCGTACCAGTGCGCCTGCTCGTCGCCCAGGCGCCCCAGGGGCGCGCCCGTGATGGCGGGCCAGGAGAGCAGGCGCTCCGAGAAGTCGATACCCAACCTGGCGCACAGCAGGGGGACCAGGGACGCGGGGTCGCGGCTCAGCCGGGTCATGTCCACGATCACGTGGTCGATCCCCGCCGCGCGCACGTGCCGCCACGCGCGGCGCAGGTCGTCCCAGCCGGCCTCCCGCGCCGGGAACCCCGGGGCTGCCCCGCCACGGGCCCGCTGCCGCATGCGCGAGCGCACGGCGAGCCGCGGCTCCCGCAGCGTGAAGACCACCGGCAGCGTCGCTGCGGAGACCAGCTGCTCCAGGTGCGCGCCCGCCTGGAAGGTCATCTCCTTGACGACCAGGCCGTTGGCGTGGCCGGACACGTCGTGGGCGAGGCGCTGCCGGTCCAGCCGCCCGGCCAGCGCCGCGCGGAGCGGGTCGGGCCCGTCGGCCCCGTGGTGGTAGCCGCGGTCGTAGGGCTCGTGCAGGTACCAGCGGAACAGCGTGTGGTTCCACAGGGCGCGGGCCAGCACGGTGGAGGCGCAGCGCGGCGGGGACAGCACGAGCAGGACCGGGTCGAAGCGGCTCAGCGGCCCGGCGGCGGGGGCGTTCGCCGCCCCCCGCCGCCGCGCGCCGGCCGAGCCGCTGGCCGACGTCGCCGACATCACGCGTCCTTGGTGAAGGAGTACCAGCGCCAGGCGCCGAGGGCGAACTCGCTGCTCAGGGTCATGGAGTGCCGGCCGGCCGCGTCCAGGACCTCCTCGCGGGTCGGCTGGTAGGAGGGCGGGCGGCGCAGCGCGAAGCGCAGGTCCATGATCTCCTGGTCGTAGCTGCCGACCTTGGAGAGCGCGTAGGCGATGCAGAAGGTGCCGCCCGGGCGCAGTACCCGGCTCACCGTCCGCCAGATCGGCTCCTTGTCGCGGAGGAAGTGGTAGGCGCCGACGATCATGGCGCCGTCGAAGTAGTCGTCCCGGACGAAGCCGAGCGGCTGCTCCAGGTCGCCGCGGGTCACGTGCACCCGCTCGTACTCCGCGGTGCGCTGCGTCGCCGAGGCGACGAAGTCGGGGCTGATCTCGATGCCGAGCAGGTCGGCCTGGGCGCTGTGCGCGTGCTGCTCGGCCAGTTCGAGCAGCCCGAACCCGGGCCCGCAGGCGAGGTCGAGCAGCCGCGGGCCGGCGGCGGCCACCTCGGCGACGGCGCGCACGCGCGAGTAGCGGTAGAAGGGCGCCTGGAGGACCTCCTCCCACAGCGGGAGGTGGTCGGCGTCGAAGGTCGCGGAGACGGGGTTGTCGGGCCGGGACAGGGCGTCGAGGATGCCGGCGTAGTTCTCGCTGTGCATCAGCTCCTCGACGGAGCTCCGGCCGGTGGCCAGGTGGATGAGCTCCCGGTCGAAATCCGAGCGCGCGGCGGAGTCGCGTGTCTCGACGTAGCGCGCCGGCTCCTCGTCGGTCCGCCGCACGGCGCCGTACTTCACGAGTGCGTCGAGCAGCAGCCGCGCGACGTGCTGCTTGTTGTCGGCGACGCCGAAGTCGCGGCAGAACTCCTCCGTGGTCCGCGGAGAGGTGAGCAGGTCGAAGAGTCCGCGTTCCGCGCAGGTGCGGTAGACGATGTCGTAGCACGCGCGCCGGTATTCCAGATAGGCGCGCTCGACCTCTTCCGGCGGCAGACTGTAGATGTCGGTCTGCGTCGTGGTCATCGCTTCTCTCCATTCGGTTTTCGGGAATGGCGGAACGAGGCGGCGGCCTCGGGGGGAATTTCTCGGAGGTCGCGCCGCCGGAGAAGGCTTTTTGCCGGGTGGTGGCGTGCCGGATCTCAGGAGGCGGGGGGCGCGGTTCTTCCGGCGCCGCCCTCGGCCAGCAATTCGATCAGCCGGGCCGAGGCCGCGGTCCCCTTCTTGAAGAGCGATATCCGCATCGACTCGTTGGGCGCGTGGTGATTCTGGTCCGCGGGGGCGAACGGCACCATGATGCTGGGAATTCCGAGCAGTTTCGTGAAGACGTAGTCCGGCGTGGTGCCCGCCAGGCTCGGCACCCGCACTGGAGCGGTCCCGAACCCGTGCTCGACCGCGCGCGCGACCACGTCGGCGTAGGGGTGGTCCACGGGTGTGCGGGACGGCGGCTGGCTGAACATCTTGCGCACGCTCAGCCCGCGGAAGCCCTGGTCGTCGATGAACTTCTCGATCGAGGCGAGGACCTGGTCGGGATCCTGGTCGCCGACCAGGCGCATGTCGACCTTGGCCATGGCCGACGTCGGGATGAGGGTCTTCATGCCCGTGCCGGTGTAGCCGCCGGTGATGCCGGAGACGTTGAAGTACGGTTTGTAGAGCAGCCGCTCGTAGTACTCCTCGCCGAAGGCCGCGGGCAGCGGATCGCCGCCGGTCCGGGCGCGGAAGTCCGCGAGGTCGAGCGGCAGGTCCCGCACGAGGGCGCGCTCCTCGGTGGTGATCCGCGGCACTCCGGCGTCGATCCCCGGGGCGGTGAGGTCGCCGTTGGCCTCGACCAGGCGGCCGAGGAACCGGCTGAGCTCCAGGAGGGGGTTGGCCACCACCCCGCCGAAGTTCCCCGAGTGCAGCGGCTGCGCGGGGCCCTCGGCGTGTACCTCCATGACCAGTGCGCCGCGCACGCCGAACAGCAGTGCGGGCCGGTCGCCGCCGAGCTGCGGCCCGTCGGAGTAGCAGCACAGGTCGGCGGCGAGTTCGTCGCGGTTGCGTTCGATGAACTCGGGGAGGTGGCGGCTGCCGAACTCCTCCTCGCCCTCCAGGATCATCTTCACCTTGATCGGGAGGCCGCCGTTGTGGCGCTGCCACCACTGCACGGCGTTGAGGTGGGCGAGGAACTGGCCCTTGTTGTCGCCGGCGCCGCGCCCGTAGATCCGGTCGCCCTCGACCACCGGCTCGAAGGGGGAGGTCCGCCATCCGTCCTGGTCGGCGGCGGGGAACGCGTCGTAGTGGCCGTACAGCATGAGGGTGGTCTCGGCGTCGTCCGGTCCGCCCTCGGCGTAGACGACGGGATGCCCGCTCGTGGCCTCGATCCGCGCGGTGAGGCCGGCGCGCTCGCACTTGGCGGCGCACGCCTGGGCCATCCGGTCGATGTCGGGGCCGCCGGTGATGGCCACCGCCGGAATCCGGATGAGATCGAGGAGTTCCTGGACCAGGTCATCGCCGTATTCGTCGAGAAATTCACCGAGAGATAGTTGCTGGGGCACTGCTCATCCAATCTCCGCAGACCATTTGCGACGGGGGTGTGTGCGGTGCGACATGATCAATGTATTCCCAGGCCCTCATTTCTTGCCCCGCTTAATGTAGGCAGGGGTAAACGGGATTGTAAACAGTCTTCACGTGGTTTTTCGGTGCCACGTATTTGATCTATGGCGTAGATTGTCGCTTGCGGGGAGTGGTCCACGGATTAACTCATAAACCCGACTCGGATAGTCGGATTTCGATGTGCTGGTAAAACGCGGGGAGGTTCGGCGTGCGCCCACGTCATTCGGCGTAATGCAATTCCCGCCTCCTGTGGACCGCTCCAGGAAAAGGGTATGGGCGATCCCCGGTGAAAGGCGTAGGGTGGGGCGGGTGACCTGGACGCTGTACCTGAGCTTTCTCGCGTTCGCGACCGTGATCGTCATCGCCCCCGGACCCGACTTCGCCGTGGTGCTGAAGAACTCGCTGACCCGCCGCCGGGCGGGGCTGCTCGCCGCGGTGGGCATCACCACCAGCAACATGGTGCACGGCACCGCGGCGGCGATCGGCGTCGGGGCGCTGCTGCTGAGTTCGCAGGCGCTCTTCACCGCGGTGCGCTGGATCGGCATCGCCTACCTGTGCTACCTCGGCGCGCAGGCGCTGCTCTCGGCCCGGCGCGGCGCCTACCCGGCCGATGACGACTCGGGCGGCGGGCCACCGCTGCACGGGCTGCGCAGCTGGAGCCAGGGCTTCCTGTCCAACATCACCAACCCGAAGGTGCTGGCTTTCTACCTCTCGGTGCTGCCGCAGTTCCTGGCGGGCGGCCAGGGCTCGCTCGGGGCCGTGCTGCTGCTCGCCTACTCGCACGCGGCGCTCGGCCTGCTGTGGCTGCTGCTCGTGGTGGCGTTCCTGCACTACGCGCGGTCCTGGGTGCTGCGCCGCCCGATCCGCCGGACGCTGGACGCCGGTACGGGCGTGGCGCTGCTGGGCTTCGCCGCCGCGCTGGCGCTGGAGCCCGCCGGGGGGAGGTGACCGCGCGGGCGTCCCGGGCGCCCGGTGGCGCGGTGCCCGGGCCCGCCCCGTCAGTCCGAAACGGCGTCCCGCGGCCGTACCGCGTAGTCGAGGACGCGTTCGCCGAGCAGGTCCTCCACCATGTCCAGTAGCTCCAGCAGGGCCGCGGCGATCACGTCCGGAGACTCGCCCGCCGTGACCCGCCGGCCGATCTCGGTGTAGACGAGCGCGTGCACGTTGCCGATCTGCCAGGCCACCAGGCGGGGGAGCGGCGCGTCGGGTGCCGTGCCGGCCTCCTCGGCGAGTGTGGCGGCGAGCGCGGCGGTCATCTCGCGGCCGAGGTCGTTCAGCCGGGCGGTCAGCGTGGGGGCGGCGCGCATCATCTCGAAGAAGCGGCCGAACCCCTCGGTCAGTCCGATCCGGGGGTCCCGGCGACGCACCTCGTCGCGCAGGTGCGCCAGCACGGCGCGCGCCGCCGACACACCGGGCGGGCGGTGCCGCACGATGTCGGCGAGCCGCCGCGCCAGTGCCGCGTCCGGCGGCAGGACGAGGTCCTCCTTGGTCGCGAAGTAGTTGTAGACGGTGTTCACCGACACCTCGGCGGCTTCGGCGACCTCGGCGATCGTCACGTTGTCGAAGCCCCGCTCCACGAACAGGGCGGTGGCCACCTCGGAGAGGCGCTGCCGTGTGCGCCGTTTCTTCCGTTCCCGCAGGCCCTCTGTCATGGGCGCGAGTCTAACGGCCGAGAAAATCTTGAGTCGATTGCAAATTTGGGGTCGATTATGGTTTTATCGACGCCATGTCCGCACCCGAACCCGTCATCCACGTCCGGGGCCTCACCCGGACGTTCCAGCTCAAGAGCGGCCCCGTGCACGCCGTCCGCGGGATCGACCTCACCGTCGTCCGCGGCGAGATCCTGGGGTTCCTCGGCCCGAACGGCGCGGGCAAGACCACGACGCTGCGCATGCTGACCACGCTGCTGCCGCCCAGCGGCGGGCGGGCCGAGATCGCCGGGCGCGATCTGCTCCGGGACCCCGTCGAGGTACGCCGGCGCATCGGCTACGTCGCCCAGTCCGGTGGACTCGACCCCGCCTGCGGTGTGCGCGAGGAGCTCGTCACCCAAGGGCGGCTGCACCGGCTGACGAAGGCCGAGGCGCGGGAGCGCGCGGAGGAGCTCGCCCGCGACCTCGGGCTGCTGGACCTCATGGACCGCCCCACCGCCGCGCTCTCGGGCGGCCAGCGCCGCCGGCTGGAGATCGCGCTCGGCCTGGTCAACCGGCCCGAGGTGCTCTTCCTCGACGAGCCGACCACCGGGCTCGACCCCGGCAGCCGGGCCGAGCTGTGGGACCTGGTCCGGCGCGTCCGGGCCGAGCACGGGGCCACGGTCGTCCTCACCACCCACTACCTGGACGAGGCCGACGCGCTGTCCGACCGCATCGTCGTCGTGGACTCCGGGCGCATCGTCGCGGAGGGAACCCCGGCAGACCTCAAGACCCGGTTCGCCGGCGGTCCGGCCGCCAGCCTC
Organism: Marinitenerispora sediminis; assembly: GCF_003336425.1. Lineage (GTDB taxonomy): Bacteria > Actinomycetota > Actinomycetes > Streptosporangiales > Streptosporangiaceae > Marinitenerispora > Marinitenerispora sediminis. The sequence continues at coordinate 8,473 of NZ_QEIO01000146.1, forward strand.
CAGGACGCCTTCCTCGCCATCACCGGCCGGAGCACGGCCGACGAACCCATCGCCATCTGACACCGCGACGACGGACCAGGCACTTGTGATGACCCTGCTCACCGACACCGGAACCATCTTCGGCCGCTACCTGCGGGCGACACTGCGGTCGAAGACCAGCCTCGTCTTCGGCATGCTGCAGCCACTGCTCTTCCTCGCGCTCTTCGGGCCGCTGCTCACCGGGCTCGACCTCGGCGTGAGCGGCTCCTCCTGGCAGACCCTGGTCCCCGGGGTGCTCGTCCAGCTCACCCTCCTCGGCGGCTCGTTCGTGGGGCTCGGGCTGCTGGTGGACCGCAGCCTCGGCGTGATCGACCGCATGCGGGTCACTCCGGTCCACCCCATGGCGCTGCTGCTCGGCCGCACCCTGCGCGACGTCGTCCAGCTCGTCGCGCAGTCGGTGCTGCTCGTCCTCCTCGGCCTGCTCCTCGGCCTGCGCGCCCCGCTGCCCGGCGTGCTCATCGGCCTGGTGTTCGTCGCCGTACTCGCGGGGGCGCTGTCCGCCCTCTCCTACGGGCTGGCCATGAACGTCCGCAGCACACCGGAGTTCGCCGCCGTCGCCAACACGGTCGGGATGCCGCTCATGCTGCTCTCGGGGCTGCTGCTGCCGATGAACCTCGCGCCCGGCTGGCTGAACGGCGTCTCCCTCGCCATCCCGCTCCGCTACGCGGTCGACGCCATGCGCGAGGTGTTCCAGGGACACTACCTGAACGGCACCGTCGCCGCCGGGGCCGCCGCGACCGCGGTCCTGGCCGCCGCGTGCCTGTTCGGCGGCACCCGCCTCTTCCAGCGCGGGCACGCCTGACCCGCCCCCGACCGGCCGGCTACCGGCGGCCCCGGATTTGCCGTCCCGGAGGCGGCTCCGCCGGTAGCCGGAAGCCGCTCGATCTCGCGCGGGAGCGGGGGCGCCTTCAAGCGAGGGCGACAGGGCATTTGAGGGTTTGCGGACCATCCGCCGCCATGGCCTGGGGCTGCTGCGGTCAAAAGTCCCAAAAAGCAGTTCAATGAGACGCTTGAAGGGTCGTAATCTCCGATTTCGAAGGGGCGATCGGCGTGGACGCCACCGACCTGCAGCGCTACATCCGTGACACGTTCGACGGAACCACCCTCCTCGAAGCGAACGGCGACTCGTTCTTCGTCTACGACCCTGACGGCGGCCTCCCTCCCGAGCGGCAGATGCCCTTCGCGACCATCGTCACCGGTGACAACTACGACCGCGTCTCCGAACTTGACCGGGATCCGGGTGACTACCGCCTGAACATCGGGCTGACCAAGGCCACCTACACCGCGCGGTTCGGCACCCCGCCCACCCGGCGCGACGCCGACGGGGTGCTGGAGACCGGGGCCGACTACACCGAGCGCGACCGGCTGATGCCGCACCCCTACTACGCCTCCCAGTACTGGGTCGGCGTGGTGAACCCGAGCCCGGCGACATTCGACGCCGTGCGGCCGCTGCTGACCGAGGCCCACGCGTTCGCGGCCCGCAAGTACGCCAACCAGCGCGCCCGGCGAACCACCACCTGAGCGGTGGCCGGGTACACCGGCGGCTTCCCTCCGCCGCGGCCGGAGGGGGCAGCGGGGAACCCGCGGACGCGGTGGTCCGGGCGGTGCGCCCGGTCCGCGAGTCGACGGGGGTGCCGGGCGGGCCGGCGGCCCCGTGGGCGGGCGCGGCGGCCGCCGTCCCCGCTCAGCTGTCGTAGAACACCCGCTCCATCACCGTGCGGGCCCGCCGGGCCACGCGGCGGTAGTCCTGGATCAGCAGCTCAGGGGCGCCCTCGCCCTCCTCCTCGGTGCGGTAGCCCAGGGCGCCCGCCACCGCCGAGCGGTCGCGGAGGTCGGACGGTATCGAGTCGCCGGGGCGTCCGCGCACCAGCATCACGGCGCCGCGCACCCGGGAGGCCAGCCGCCAGGCCAGTTCCAGGATCGCGCCGTCCTCCGGGTCGAGGAGGTCCGCCGCGACCGCCGCGTCCAGCGCCGGCAGGGTGCTGGTGGTGCGCAGCTCCGGCACCGCGTGCGCGTGGCGGAGCTGCAGGAGCTGCACCACCCACTCCACGTCGGACAGCCCGCCCCGGCCGAGCTTGGTGTGCAGCGCGGGATCGGCGCCGCGCGGCAGCCGCTCGGCCTCCATCCGCGCCTTCAACCGGCGGATCTCACGGACCGCGGCCTCGTCCACACCGTCGGCCGGATAGCGGATCGGGTCGATCAGCTCGGTGAACCGCTCGCCCAGACCGGGGTCGCCCGCCATCGGGGCGGCGCGCAGCAGCGCCTGGCTCTCCCAGGCGGCGGACCACCGGCGGTAGTAGGCGGCGTAGGAGTCGAGCGTGCGGACCATCGGCCCGCTCCGGCCCTCGGGGCGCAGGTCGGCGTCCACTCGCAGCGGGGGATCGGCGGCCGGGAGTTCCAGCAGCCGGCGGAGCTCGCGGACGATGGCGTTCGCGGTCTCCGTCGCCGCCGCCGGGTCCGCGCCCGGCAGCGGCTCGTGCACGAACATGACGTCGGCGTCGCTGGCGTAGGTCAGCTCCCGCCCGCCGAACCGCCCCATGCCCACGACGCACAGCCTGGTGCACGGCTCCTCGCCGCGCTGGGCGGCGACGCGGCTCGTGGCGCAGCGCAGCGCCGCCTCGATCGTCACCGCGGAGATGGCGGTGATCGCCTCGCCGACCCCCTCCACGCCGGTGATGTCGAGCAGGTCGGCCGCAGCGGTACGCAGCAGCTCCCGGCGGCGCAGCGCGCGCACCGCCGCCACCGCGTTCTCCGCCGAGTCGTGCCGGCGCAGCGCGGCGTCGGCCTCGGCGGCCAGCCCGGCCGCCTCGCGGCGGGCCAGCCCCGCGTCGTCGGTGAGGATCGCCACCGCCTCCGGCGCGCGCAGCAGCAGGTCCGTGGCATAGCGGCTGGTCCCGAGGAGCCAGGCCATCCGCTCGGCCACCCGCACGTCGTCGCGCAGCAGCCGCAGGTACCACGGCGTGGTGCCGAGCGCGTCACTGACCTGCCGGAACCCCAGCAGGCCGGCGTCGGGGTCCGGGGCGTCGGAGAACCACCCGAGCATCACCGGCAGCAGCGTGCGCTGGATCGCCGCCCGCCGGCTCACGCCCGAGGTGAGCGCCTCCAGGTGCCGCAGCGCACCGGCCGGATCCACGAACCCCAGCGCCTCCAGCCGGGCGCGCGCCTGCTCGGCGGAGAGCCGGACCTCGTCCTCGGGCAGCCGCGCCACCGCGTTGAGCAGCGGCCGGTAGAACAGCTTCTCGTGCAGCCGCCGCACGTCCCCCGCGACCCGCCGCCACGCGGTCGTCAAATCGGTGACCGGGTTCGCGGTGAACCCGAGAGCGCGCCCGAGCCGGCGCAGCTCCTCCTGGCCGGCCGGCGTGCCGGGGTCGGGCAGCAGATGGGTGCGGCGCAGCCGGAACAGCTGCAGGAGGTGCTCCACCCGGCGCAGGAACCGGTAGGCGTCGGCCAGTCCGGCGGCGTCCTGGCGGCCCACGTAGCCGCCGCGCGACAGCTCCTCCAGCGCGGCGAGCGTGCCGCCCGAGCGCAGCGCGGGGTCGGTCCGCCCGTGCACCAGCTGCAGGAGCTGGACGCAGAACTCGATGTCGCGCAGCCCGCCCGGGCCGAGCTTGAGCTGCCGCTCCGCCTCACCGGGCGGCAGCTGCGCCTCGACCCGGCGGCGCATCGCCTGCACGTCGTCCACGAAGTTCGGGCGCCCGGCGGCGTGCCACACCATCGGCGCGATGGCGTCGAGGTAGGCGGCGCCCAGTTCGGCGTCGCCCGCGATCGGCCGCGTCTTCAGCAGGGCCTGGAACTCCCAGGTCTTCGCCCACCGCTGGTAGTAGGCGACGTGGCCGGACAGCGGGCGCACCAGCGGCCCGTTCTTGCCCTCGGGGCGCAGCGCGGCGTCCACCTGCCACAGGGTGCCCTCGCCGTCCGTCGAGCCGGGGACCCGCATCATGGCGGCGGCGAGCCGCGCACCGGCCCGCAGCGCGGCCTGCTCGTCGACGCCGTCGTCCGCGGGCTCCGCCACGAACACCACGTCCACGTCGCTGACGTAGTTCAGCTCCCGCCCGCCGCACTTGCCCATGCCGATCACGGCCAGCCGGCACAGCGCCGCGTCACCAGGGTGCTCGGCGCGGGCGACGGCGAGCGAGGCCTCCAGCATCGCGGCGGCGAGGTCGGCGAGTTCGGCGGCGACCTCGTCCAGCCGCTGCGCGCCGGTGAGGTCGCGCCCCGCCAACCGGAGCACCCGCCGGCGGTAGGCCACCCGCAGCGCGTGGGCGGGGCCGTCCGGAGCGACGCCCGGATCGGCGACCGGGGCCGCCTCGGTAGGGTCGGCGCCCACGATGTGCAGCAGCCCGGCGCGCGCCTCCGCGGCCTCGGGCATCCGGGCGGCGTCGGCCCCGCGCAGCTCCCGCCAGTCCTCGGGGTGGCGGACCAGGTGGTCGGTGAGCGCGGCGCTCGCTCCGAGGACGCCCGCAAGCCGGGCGCGCAGGTCCGGGTCCGCGCACAGCTCGGCCCGCACCTCCTCGGGATCGGGTGCGCGCTCCAGCAGCCGGGTCAGCCCGAGCAGCGCCAGGTCCGGGTCGGCGGTCGCGCCGAGCGCGGCGATGATGTCGGCGTGCCGCTCGGGGTGCAGCCCGGCCTCCGCCATCAGCCGCCCGGCCCGGGCGGTGTCGCCGAACCCGCGCCGTGCCAGTGAGCCCACGGTCGTCCCAAGTCTTTCGCGTGTCACCACGCTCCCCACCGTAGTCCGGTGCGGTCGTCGGAGCGGCGGCGAGCGGGGGGGTAGGGGG
>NZ_QEIO01000147.1 GCF_003336425.1 Marinitenerispora sediminis
CCCGTCCCCGCCGCCCGCCCGGCCCCCACGCGCAGACAGGACCACGATGAGCCGACGTTCCGAACGGACGATCTCCGTCCTGGTTCCGCCCGATCTCACCCCGCTCGCCCCGGAGGACCCGCGCACGGTCGGCCGCTACGCGCTGGTCGGCCGCGTCGGCTCCGGGCAGACCGGCGCCGTCTACGCGGCGGTGGACCCCGAGGCCGCCGCGGACCGGGTACTCGTCGTCAAGACGCTGCGGCCGGCGCGGGTACCCGACGAGGCCACGCGCGGCCGGCTCGACCAGCGGCTCCGGGTGCTGGCCACCGTGGACGGGCGCTGCTACGTCCCCCCGGTGGAGTTCGACGCCTTCGCCGACCCGGCCTGGCTGGCCATGCCCTACGTCGGCGGCATCCCGCTCGCCCAGTTCGTCCGGCGGCGCGGCCCGCTCGCCCAGGGTCGGCTGGTCGCGCTCGCGGCGGCCGTCGCCGAGGGGCTCGCGGCGCTGCACGGCAAGGGGCTGGCGCACGGCGACCTCAAGCCGGGCAACATCGTGCTCGCCTCCTCGGGGCCGCGGCTGCTCGACTGCGCGCTGCCGGGCGACGAGTCGACCCGCCGGTTCGCCGCCGGCTGGCTGGCGCCGGAGCGGCACCGCGGCGAACCGCCGCGCGCGGTCGGCGACGTCTTCGCGTGGGGGGCGGTCACCGCCTTCGCCGCGACCGGCCGGCTCCCGTTCGGCATGGGCGAGCCCGAGGCCGTCGCCGCCCGGGTACTGGAGGACGAGCCGGACATCGCCGGCGTGCCGCCGGAGCTCGCGCCGCTGGTCCGCCGCGCGCTGGCCAAGGAGCCGGACGACCGGCCGACGGGGCGCGAACTGCTCAGCGGCGTCCTCGCGGCCTGGGAGGCGGTGGCGTCCGCACCGGCGCCCGGCGGCGCGGGCTCGGCGCCGGGTACCGCCGTCACCCGGCTGCTCAGCCGGGAGTGGCCGGGGATCTCCGAGCCCGCGTGGCTGCCCCGCGTCATCCACCTGGACGGTCCGGGAGAGAGCCGCCGGGGACGCGGCGTGCTGGTGGCGACCGGCGCGGTACTGGCCGCGGTGCTGGTCGGCGGCGGCGTGTGGGCGGCGACCGGCGGGCTGCCGGGCGGACCCGCCGCCGAGCCGCAGGCCACGCCGTCGCGCGAGCCGTCCCCGGAGGCCGGCGGCTCCGCCGCCCCGGAGGCCGCACCGAGCCCGGCGGCGCCGCGCACGGCCGTGGTCCGCTTCGGGGCGGTGCCCCAGCCCGATCCGGTGGACGGCCCGTGGGTCTACACCGAGGTCGCCCCCGCGGGCGGCGCGTCCCCCGACCTCTCGGGTCCCGTCACGCCGGACCAGTGGAGTACCCGCTGGAACGACGTCTCCGAGGCCGGGCAGCCCGAGCGGGCGCGCATCGCCCCGGACGCCGAGGTGCTGTGCGCGCAGTTCTGCCTCACGCCCGGCGAGTCGGCCGGCGACGCCGAGGGCCGCGGCAGCCACCCGGTGACCGGGCAGGACTTCATCAACTACCTGAGCTGGGGCGGCGTGGTGATCGCGGAGGTCACCTTCGCAGAGGAGCCCGCCGCGGACGGGGTACCGGAGATCGTGCGGATCACCGAGCTCTTCCCCCCGGCGGGCTGACCCGGCCGCGGCGGTGCGCGTCCCGGTCAGCGCGCCCCGGGGTCGGCGCGCAGCACGCTCCTGATCCGCTCCAGGACCTCCCCGTAGCGCCGCTCGGCGCCGTGGGTGGTCGGCCGGTAGTACTCACGGCCGGCCACCGAGTCCGGGGCGTAGCGCTGCGCCACCACGCCGCCCGGATGGTCGTGGGCGTACCGGTAGCCCTGCCCGTGCCCGAGCTCCCGGGCGCCGCGGTAGTGCGCGTCGCGGAGGTGGGCCGGGACGGCGCCGGCCCGGCCGGCGCGGACGTCGCCCGCGGCCTCGTCGATGGCGGTGACCACCGCGTTGGACTTGGGGGCGAGCGCGATGTGGATCACCGCCTGGGCGAGGTTGATGCGCGCCTCGGGCAGCCCGATGAGCTGCACGGCCTGGGCCGCCGCGACGGCGACCTGCAGGGCGGTCGGATCGGCCATGCCGACGTCCTCGCTGGCGTGCACGACGATCCGCCGCGCGATGAACCGCGGGTCCTCTCCGGCCTCGATCATCCGGGCCAGGTAGTGCAGCGCCGCGTCGACGTCGCTGCCGCGCATGCTCTTGACGAACGCGCTGACGACGTCGTAGTGCTGGTCCCCCGAGCGGTCGTAGCGCACCGCGTGCCGGTCCACCGCGCGTTCGACGTCCTCGACGGTGATCTCGGACCGGGAGCCGGCGACCAGGGCGGCCGCCTCCAGGTAGGTGAGGGACCGCCGCGCGTCCCCGCCGGCCAGGCGCACCAGGTGGTCGGCGGCCTCGTCGGCGAGCGTGTAGCGGCCGTTCAGCCCGCGCTCGTCGGTGAGCGCGCGCTCGATGACCACGCGCACGTCGTCGTCGGCGTGGGGTTCGAGGGTGAGCAGCAGCGAGCGGGAGAGCAGCGGGCTGACCACCGAGAAGAACGGGTTCTCCGTGGTGGCCCCGATGAAGCTGACCCAGCGGTTCTCGACCGCCGGGAGCAGCGCGTCCTGCTGGGTCTTGTTGAAGCGGTGCACCTCGTCCACGAACAGCAGGGTGCGGGTGCCGCGCATCCCCATCTGCCGCCGCGCCTCGTCGATGACGGCCCGCACGTCCTTCACGCCCGCGGTGACCGCCGAGAGCTCCACGAACCTGCGCTGGGTCACCCGGCTGACCACGGTGGCCAGCGTGGTCTTCCCGGTGCCGGGCGGCCCCCACAGGAAGAGCGACATGGGCGCGTCGTCCTCGACGAGCCGGCGCAGCGGGCTGCCCGGGCCGAGCAGGTGCCGCTGTCCGACCACCTCGTCGAGGGTGCGCGGGCGCATGCGCACGGCGAGCGGCTCCTGGCCGCGCTGGGCTTCGGCTCCGGCGTCGTCGAACAGTGTTTCGGACACGCTCCCCAGCGTAGGGCCTGTCCGGCCGAGCACCGGCCGGCTAGTCCGGGCGGCGGCCGGCCCCGCCGTCGCTGACCGGGCCGTCCGGGGGGCCGGCGCCGTTCCCGGCGCTGGCCGGGGACGGCGCCGCGGAGCCCCGCGGGTCGGCGATCCCCCACGCGAGCAGGGCGACCCCCCAGCCGAGGAGGGCGCCGGCGAGGGTGTCGGAGAACCAGTGCACCCCCAGGTAGATCCGGCTCCACGCCATGAGCGCCGTCCACACCAGCGCGCCGGCGAGCACCCAGCCGCGGTGGCGCGGCACGACCGCGACCACGGCCATCCCCAGCACCGCGGCGAACGCCGCGTGGCCGGACGGGAAGGCGGGCGAGGCCATGGGGACCAGCTGCTCCACCGGGCGGGCCCGGTCGACGAGGTGCTTGAGCCAGGGCACGAGGACGGCGGAGGTGGCGAGCCAGGAGCCGGCCACCAGCAGCGCGGCCGGCCAGCGGCGCACCGCCAGCAGCGGGACGGCCACCGCGGCGACCAGCACCCCGGTCCACGGCCAGCCGCCGAGGTGGTGCAGCAGGACGGCGAGCCAGGTGAGGGCGGCGCCGCGGGTGGTGAGCGCCTCCGCGGTGACGGCGGCGTCCAGCCCCTGGTAGGCGGGGTGTCCGCCGCCGACCGCGAAGGCCGCGGTCAGGACGGCGAAGGCCGTCAGCGAGACGGCGCCGGCGGCCATCGGGCGGGCTCGGACCACTGCTGCCTCCTCCGGGACCGGACCGCCGCCCGGCGCGGCGGGTCCGTCACCGACCGTACCGGTGGTCCGGTCCGGGAGGCGGCGGGGTCACCGCATCCGCGCGATGAGGATCGCGATGTCGTCACCGCGTCCGGCCGGGGTGAGGTCGGCGAGGGACGTGGCGGCGGCGTGCACGTCGCCGCTCATGCCCCGCAGTGCCTGCCCGACGCGCTCCAGCCCCTCGTCCATGGTGACCCCGGAGCTCTCCACCAGGCCGTCGGAGCACATGAGCAGCGTCTCACCGGGGAGCAGCCGGCGGGTGCTGACCGGGTACTTGCTGTCGCCGTCCACTCCGACGGGCGGTCCGGTCTCGGGCTCCCACACCTCGAAGGCGTCCGCGGTCGCGATGATGAGGGGCGGCTGGCCGGCCCAGGCGGCCTGCATCTCCCCGTTCTCCAGGTCCAGGACGAGGTAGCCGCAGGTGGCGAAGACGATCTCGCCGGTCTCGGTGAGCAGCCGGTTGGTCTCGGCCAGCACCACCCCGGGGTCCACCTGGTTGGTGGCGTAGGCGCGGAACGCGACCCGGATCTGCCCCATGGCGGCAGCGGCCTCGACCCCGTGCCCCTGCACGTCGCCGACCACCAGGCCGACCCGGCGGCCGGGGAGCTGGATGGCGTCGTAGAAGTCCCCGCAGACGCGCCATCCGGCGCGGGACGGCAGGTAGCGCACCGCGACGTCGAGCGCGGCGAAGTCGGGGAGCTGCGGCGGGAGCATCCGGCGCTGGACCGCGTCGGCGAGCTCCAGCTCGGCCTGCTGGCGGTTCACCCGCTGCAGGGCCTGGCCGGCCAGTCCGGCGAGGGTGAGCATCAGCGCCCGCTCGTCGGGGGTGGCGTGGTGCGGCTGGGTCCACGCGACCTGCCACACGCCGAGCGCCACCCGCCGGTCGCCGAAGATCGGCACGGTGGCCCAGGACTGGGCGTTGGTGTGGTGCAGCATCTCCTGCACGGCCGGAAAGCGCTCCAGCACCTCGGCGCGGCTCTCGAAGAACCGCGGCTGGCGGTCCTGGATGACGGCGCCCATGGGGTAGGAGGTGTCGCTGGCGTCCCGGCCCTCGATCCACCGCCGGGTGCCGTAGCTCTCCGTGGCCGAGGACGGGTAGCGCAGCTTGCCGGCCTCCACCAGCATCACCGTGGCGGTGCTGCCGCCGAAGATCGGCACGAACTCCTCGGTGAGCAGCCCGGTGACCTCCTCCAGCGTGGTCGCCGAGACCAGCTTCGCGGCCAGCTCGGTGACCTGCCGGCCCTGCGCGGCCTCGATCCGCCGGCGGTCGGCCAGCCGGCGGACGAGCTGGACGTGCTCGGTGACGTCGTCGATGATGCCGACGAGCCGGGGTCTCTCGCCGTCGACGAAGCGCGCGCGGGCGTGCAGCCAGCGCTCGTCGCCGACCTGGTCGAACATCCGGAACCGCTGCTCGTAGTCGCCGCCCTGGTAGGAGGCTTCGAGCGCGTCGCGCAGCCGGGCGATGTCGTCGCGGTGCACCCGCGCCAGGATCTCCTCGATGGTGCGGCTGTCGCCCGCGAGCAGCCGGCCGAGCGGGGAGGGCCCGAAGAGCTCGCCGATCTCGCCCGTGGCGAGGTCGAGGGTCCACAGCGCGGTGTCGGAGTTCTCGGTGCGCAGCTCGGTGATGGCGCGCAGGGTCTCCTCGTTCCGCATGGGGCCGTGGCACAGCACGACGACGCCGAGCGGCCCGGCGGGGTCCGCCCCGGTGCGGGGACCGTCGGCGGTGATGGGCCGGGGGCGGAGCACGGTGCGGCGGGCGACGCCGTCGGCGCCGACGAACTCGACGCCGCGCTGCGGCTGCTCGTCGGGCCGCTCCAGCGCCCGGCGGTGCAGCTCCCACCCGTGCCCGACGTCGGCAGCGGCGAGGAGTTCCGGCCACGGCCGGTGCGCCACCTGCTCCTGGTCGAAACCGGTGAGTTCACGGAAGGCGTCGTTGACCAGCAGGATGCCGCCCGCGCGGTCGGCCACGAACATGGCCGCCGGCGCATGCAGGAACGCCGCCCCGGCCGGATCTCCCATTTCCGCCGCGATGGCGGCATCGGTCAAACCCCCGGAACCGGCGAAGCCGTCGGTCGAGCCGGTTGTGCCGTTCACCTATAGATCATCCTTGTGTCGTTACGAATGCCCCCACCCGCCTGCGCGAGCCTCCCCCAAGAACATCCGATTCGGCTTAGTTTAACGACATAATCGCCTGTCGCCGCAGGCGAAGATCACCGCGGCCCGTCGCCCGCCGGGCCCGCCCGCTCCCTTCTCCACCGCGCCGCGCATATCGCTCCGCAGCAATACAAAATGCGACCAGGTGAGGAAAATACCAGCCAATCGCTAGCCTCACCTGGTCGCCATTTGCCGAAATCGTTACCCCGGCGTGACTGGTTCCCTGAATCGCGGCCGCGGCCCGATCCGCTCCCCCTCCGGCGGCACGCACGACCGCCGTCCGGCCACCACCCTACGGCACCGGGACTCCGCGACTCAGGAGGCGGAGTCCGTCTCCTCCGGCAGCTCGGGGACCGCGTCGATCCCGGCCTCGCGCCGCTGCACCACCGTGATGGGGGTGGGCGCCCCGGTCAGCGGGTCGCCGCCCGACGCGGTCTTGGGGAACGCGATGACGTCGCGGATGGACTCACCCCCGGTCAGCAGCGCCACGATGCGGTCCCAGCCGAACGCGATCCCGCCGTGCGGCGGCGGTCCGAACTTGAACGCCTCCAGCAGGAAGCCGAACTTCGACTCGGCCTCGGCCTTGCCGATGCCCAGCACGTCGAAGACCCGCTGCTGGAGCTCGCGGCGGTGGATACGGATCGAGCCGCCGCCGATCTCCAGGCCGTTGCAGACCATGTCGTAGGCGTAGGCCAGCGCGTTGCCCGGGTCGTCCTGGAAGGTGTCGGCCCACTCCGGCTTGGGGCCGGTGAACGGGTGGTGCACCGGCGTCCAGCCGCCCTCGCCGTCCTCCTCGAACATCGGGGCGTCGACCACCCAGAGGAACGACCAGCGGGACTCGTCGATGAGGTCGAGCCGCCGGCCGATCTCCAAGCGGGCCGCGCCGAGCAGCTCCTGCGCCGAGCGGCGGGCGCCGGCGGCGAAGAAGACGCAGTCCCCCGGTGCGGCGCCGACGGCCTCCGCGAGGCCGGCCCGTTCGGTCTCCGAGAGGTTCTTGGCGACCGGTCCACCCAGGGTCCCGTCGGGCTGCACGAGCACGTAGGCGAGCCCGCGCGCGCCGCGCGCCTTCGCCCAGTCCTGCCAGCCGTCGAGTTCCCGCCGGGTCTGCGAGGCGCCGCCCGGCATCACCACGGCACCCACGTAGGGGGCCTGGAACACCCGGAACGGGGTTTCGGCGAAGTACCCGGTGAGCTCGGTCAGCTCCTGTCCGAAACGCAGGTCCGGCTTGTCCGAACCGAAGCGGTCCATGGCCTCCAGGAAGGGCATCCTCGGAAGCGGCAGCGGCACCTCGTATCCGAGGATCTCGCTCCACAGGCGGGCGACGAGCTGCTCGCCGACCGCGATGACGTCCTCCTGGTCGACGAAGCTCATCTCGATGTCGATCTGGGTGAACTCCGGCTGCCGGTCGGCGCGGAAGTCCTCGTCGCGGAAGCAGCGGGCGATCTGGTAGTAGCGCTCCAGCCCGCCGACCATCAGCAGCTGCTTGAACAGCTGCGGCGACTGCGGCAGCGCGTACCAGTGCCCGGGCTGCAGGCGCACGGGGACCAGGAAGTCGCGGGCGCCCTCGGGCGTGGAGCGCGTGAGGTAGGGCGTCTCGACGTTCACGAACCCGTGCTCGCGCATCACGTCGTGGACGACGTAGCTGCCCTGCGAGCGGACGCGGAGTGCGGCGGAGCGCTCGGGACGGCGGATGTCGAGGTAGCGGTAGCGCAGCCGCGCCTCCTCGGAGACCTCCTGCGAGCCGTCCAGCGGGAACGGCAGCGGCGCGGCCTCGCTGAGCACCTCGATCTCGCGTGCGACGACCTCGATCTCGCCGGTCGGGATCTCCGGGTTCTCGTTGCCCTCGGGGCGGACGCGGACCTCGCCGGTCACCTTGACGCAGTACTCCGAGCGGAGGTCGTGGGCGAGCTCGTCCTCGCGGACCACCACCTGCGCGACCCCGGAGGCGTCGCGCAGGTCGAGGAAGACGACCCCGCCGTGGTCGCGGCGGCGGGCCACCCAGCCGGCCAGCACGACCTCGGTGCCGGCGTTCTCCTTGCGTAGCGTGCCCGCGTCATGCGTGCGGATCAACGGACTTCTCCTTCAACGGTTCTTCGACGGTCTCATCATGGCGGACGTGCGCGGATGTCCGGCCCCGGCGAGCGGGGCCGGTGCCGCTATCTCGCTGGTCGGCGCCAGAGGAGCCCGTGGGCGGGTGGTGGTTCGTCATGTCCTCGACCGGTGGCTCGTCGCGGGTGGTGACCGTTGGCACGGGGGCCGGCTCAGCGGTCCGCGATGCCGCGCAGGAACGGATTGCCGGCGCGCTCGCGCCCGATGGTGGTCTGCGGCCCGTGTCCGGGCAGCACCACGGTGTCGTCGGGCCGGCTGAGGCACACCCTCTCCAGGCTGCGCAGGATCGCGGGGTGGTCGCCGCCCGGGAAGTCGGTGCGGCCGATGGAGCCGGCGAACAGCAGGTCCCCGGTGAACAGGACGTCCGGCCGGTCGTCGCTGGGGGCGAGCGCGAAGACCGCGGAGCCCGGTGTGTGGCCCGGCGCGTGCGCCACCGTGAACTCCAGGCCGGCGGCGGTGACGGTGCCGCCGTCGGTGAGCTCCACCAGGTCGGCGGGCTCGCCTGGCGGGGTGTCGCCGAGCAGCGCGGACAGCTGGGACGCCAGCGCGGGGTCGAGCCCGGCGGCCGGATCGGTGAGCAGCGCGCGGTCGGCCGGGTGCAGGTGCGCCGGAACGCCGTGCGCCGCGCACAGCTCGGCCGCCGACCACACGTGGTCGAAGTGCCCGTGGGTGAGGAGGACCGCCGCCGGGGTCAGCCGGTGCTCGTCCAGCAGCTTGGCCACGCCGCGCGCCGCGTCCTGGCCCGGATCCACGATCACGCACGGTGCGCCGGCGGCCGCGGCGACCACGTAGCAGTTCGCGGCCAGTGGTCCGGCGGGGAAGGCGGCGATGAGCACGGCTGGCGCTGACCTCGTTCCTGGGGTTCCTGTGGTTCCGGGGGTTCCTGGGTCCTGGTTCCTGCGTTCGCGCGGCGCTGCGGGCGGCCGCCGCGCGGCTCGGCCGCACGGTCGTCCCCGGAGCCGCCGCGGGCACGTCCCGGACTCCGAGCCTACCGAGGTCGCGGACGGTGGGCGACCGCGATCGCGCGGCGCCGCACCGGCGGCGGCACCGTGCCGCGCCGCCGCCGCGGGGCGATCATCACCATTCGGTCACCGCGGCCCCGCGGCCCCTTTGCGTGGCGGCGGGACGGTGTCATATTGGTCGTGCCCGAGCGGTGGGCGCTGTGCGGCGGCCGGCGCGCCGGCCGCGGCTTCGGCCGCGGCGGCCCGGCGGTGCCCGCGCGCCATCCCGCGCGGCCGGGCGCGGCACCCGGCGGACTGCCGCTGAAATGCGACAACATAGGTCGATAACAGCGCATGCGTATGGATATCGTGCTTAGTCACGACAGCATCCACCCGGTCTGGTGCCCATGCGAGAGGCCGGGGCGGACCGCACGGCGCTGTCACGACCACACGGAGCCCTGGCGAGCGTCAGGCTCATGACTGCAGGAGGACACGGTGACCACGGACCCCTGGGGCCGCGTAGACGACGACGGCACGGTCTATGTGCGCACGAGCGAGGGCGAACGTGTCGTCGGGTCATGGCAGGCCGGAGCCCCCGAGGAGGCGCTCGCGTTCTTCCAGCGCAAGTACGACGCCCTCGTCACCGAGGTCGAGCTGCTGGAGAAGCGGCTCAACACCACCGACCTCTCCGCCTCCCAGGCGCTGTCCAGCGTGCAGAAGCTGCGGACCGCGGTCACCGACGCGCACGCCGTCGGCGACCTCGACGCGCTGCTGCGGCGGCTCGACCTGCTCACCGAGCGCGCCGAGAAGCGCCGGGTCGAGCAGAAGCACGCCCAGGAGCAGGCACGCGGCGAGGCCCGGGCCGTTAAGGAGCGGATCGTCGCCGAGGCCGAGCGGGTGGCCGCCGAGACGACGCACTGGAAGTCCGGCGGCGAGCGCATGCGCCAGCTGATCGAGGAGTGGAAGGCCGCGCCGCGCACCGACCGCCCCACGGAGCAGGCGCTGTGGAAGCGCATGTCGGCGGCGCGCAACGCGTTCTCCAAGCGCCGCAAGCAGTACTTCGCCGGCCTGGACGAGCAGCGCGACCAGGTGCGGGCCGACAAGGAGAAGATCGTCTCCGAGGCCGAGGCGCTCAGCAACTCGACCGACTGGGGCGTGACCGCCGGCTACTACCGCGAGCTGATGCAGGCCTGGAAGTCCGCGGGACGTACCGACCGCGCCAGCGAGGACCGGCTGTGGGCGCGCTTCAAAGCCGCCCAGGACGCGTTCTTCGAGGCCCGCAACGCGGTCTTCGCCGAGCGCGACGCCGAACTCCGCGGCAACGCCGAGCTCAAGGAGCGGCTGCTGGAGGAGGCCCGGGAGGAGCTGCTGCCGGTCCGGGACCCGCGCGAGGCCCGCGCTCGGCTGCGCGAGTACCAGGAGCGCTGGGATGACGCCGGGGCGCTGCCGCGCGACTCCCGGGACCGGCTGGAGGGCGCCTTCCGCAAGATCGAGGAGGCGGTGCGCAAGGCCGAGGAGCAGGAGTGGCAGCGCACCAACCCGGAGGCCCGCGCGCGGGCCGAGGCCACGGTCGGCCAGCTCCGCGACTCCATCCGCCAGCTGGAGGCCAAGCTGGAGAAGGCGCGCGGCGCCGGCGACGACCGCCGGGTGCGCGAGGCCGAGGAGGCGCTGACCGCCCGCCGGTCCTGGCTGGACGAGGCGGAGAAGGCGCTGCACGAGCTGAGCTGACCGGCGGGCCCGCCGGACACGCGCGACGGCCGTCCGACCCCGAGGGGGTGGGACGGCCGTCGCACGTGTCCGGCGCCGCGCTAGCTGCGCATGCGGTACACGTCGTAGACCCCGTCCACGCCGCGCACCGCGCGCAGCACGTGCCCCAGGTGGGTGGGATCGGCCATCTCGAAGGTGAACCGGCTCAGCGCCACCCGGTCGCGGCTGGTCTGCACGGTCGCCGACAGGATGTTGACGTGCTGGTCGGAGAGCACCCGCGTGATGTCGGACAGCAGCCGGGTGCGGTCCAGCGCCTCGACCTGGAGGGCCACCAGGAACATGGAGTCCTCGGTGGGCTGCCACTGCACCTGGACCATCCGCTCCGGGTCCAGGGCGGTGGTGTTGACGCAGTCCGTGCGGTGCACCGAGACCCCGTTGCCGCGGGTGACGAAGCCCACGATGGCGTCGCCGGGCACCGGGGTGCAGCACTTGGACAGCCGCACCCACACGTCGGCGTCGCCCTCGACGACCACGCCCGGGTTGCCGGCCGGCCGGGGGCGGCTGCGCTGCCGGGTCGGCACGGAGGTCTCGGCGAGGTCCTCCTCCGCGCTCTCGATGCCGCCGAGCGAGTCCACCAGCTTCTGCACCACGTGCTGGGCGCCGATGTGCCCCTCACCCACGGCCGCGTACAGCGCGTCGACGTCGGAGTAGCGCAGGTCGCGCGCGAGCGCGAGCAGCGCCTCGCCGCTGAACAGCCGCTTCATCGGCAGTTCCTGCTTGCGCATGACGCGTGCGATGGCGTCCTTGCCCTGCTCGATGGCCGCCTCGCGGCGCTCCTTGGTGAACCACTGCCGGATCTTGTTGCGCGCCCGCGGGCTCTTCACGAAGTTCAGCCAGTCGCGGCTGGGCCCGGCGTCCAGGGCCTTGGAGGTGAGGATCTCCACCGTCTCGCCGTTGGAGAGCTCGCGCTCCAGCGGCACCAGCCGGCCGTTCACCCGCGCGCCGACGGTGCGGTGGCCCACCTCGGTGTGCACCGCGTAGGCGAAGTCCACCGCCGTGGCGCCCTGCGGCAGCGAGATGACGTCGCCCTGCGGGGTGAAGACGAACACCTCCTGCACCGACAGGTCGAAGCGCAGCGACTCCAGGAACTCGCCGGGGTCCTTGCTCTCCTGCTGCCAGTCGATGAGCTGGCGCAGCCACGCCATGTCGCCGGCGCCCTTGGATCTGCCGCCGTCGCGGCCGCCGCCCGCCCGGTCCTCCTTGTACTTCCAGTGCGCCGCGATGCCGTACTCGGCGCGGCGGTGCATGGCCCGGGTGCGGATCTGCAGCTCCACCGGGTTGCCCGCCGGGCCGATCACGGTGGTGTGCAGCGACTGGTACATGTTGAACTTCGGCATCGCGATGTAGTCCTTGAACCGTCCCGGCACCGGGTTCCACCGCGCGTGGATGGTGCCGAGCGCCGCGTAGCAGTCGCGGACGCTGTCGACCAGGACCCGGATGCCGACGAGGTCGTAGATCTCGTCGAAGCCGCAGTTGCGGGCGATCATCTTCTGGTAGATCGAGTAGTAGTGCTTCGGCCGGCCGCGCACGGTGGCCTTGAGCTTGGCCTCGCGCAGGTCGGCGGAGACCGCCTCGATGACGTCCTGGAGGTAGACGTCGCGCCGCGGCGCCCGCTCGGAGACCAGGCGGGCGATCTCGTCGAACCGCTTGGGGTAGAGCGTGGCGAACGCGAGGTCCTCCAGCTCCCACTTGATGGTGTTCATGCCCAGCCGGTGCGCGAGCGGCGCGAAGATCTCCAGCGTCTCGCGGGCCTTCTTCTCGCGCTTGGCCTGCGGCAGGTAGCGCAGCGTCCGCATGTTGTGCAGCCGGTCGCACAGCTTGATGACCAGCACCTTGATGTCGCGCGACATCGCGACGACCATCTTGCGGACGGTCTCGGCCTGCGTCGCCTCGCCGTACTTGACCTTGTCCAGCTTGGTGACGCCGTCCACCAGCTCGGCGATCTCGTCACCGAAGTCGGCGCGCAGCTCCTCCAGCGTGTAGTCGGTGTCCTCGACGGTGTCGTGCAGCAGCGCCGCGGCGAGCGTGGGCTCCTGCATGCCGAGCTCGGCGAGGATGGTGGCGACGGCCAGGGGGTGGGTGATATAGGGGTCGCCGCTCTTGCGCTTCTGGTCGCGGTGGTGGTGCGCGGCGACCTCGTAGGCGCGCTCGATGAGCCGCACGTCGACCTTCGGGTGCGTCGCGCGGACGGTCTTGATCAGTGGTTCGAGGACCGGGTTCATGGTCACCCCCCGCTGCGCGCCGAGCCGGGCCAGGCGGCGGCGTACTCGCACGGTCGAGGATGAGCTGGGCGCGGTGGGGCGGGCATGGGTGGCGTCATCAGTCCGCTGGGGTCGGGAG
>NZ_QEIO01000148.1 GCF_003336425.1 Marinitenerispora sediminis
CCCCCAGCCGCGCGTGCAGCTCATACGGACCGATACGGGCAGGGTCACCGTCGCGCAGAGGGTCGGCCATGGCACCACTTCCACGTAGGGGGAGGGCCCCGATAATCCCAGAAAGCAGCCTTGACGACCACGCACCGCGGGTGCCCGCCCCGAGACCCCGGCCCGGGTCAGCGGGGTGGTGCGCCCCGCCGGCAGCACGGCGTCCTTTCTTCGCCCGGCTGCTTCCCCGGGGAGAATGCCGTGCCACCTGCGGCCTGGCCACGCCTCACAGCCGGCGCGAAACGTCACCGTCTCCCGGATCGCCGCGCGGATATCGAAGCGGCTCAGACAATGACGTTCGCTATACCGCTCCCCGCGGCCGTGAGGACGGCGGAAAGGACCGTGACGGCGAGTATGACAAGGGAGCACCCGCCCTGCGGGGAGGATTTCGGCGAGCGCGACCCGGATACGCTTCTCTGGAGATGTTTCACGGCGGGATCGTCATGAACACCGTAGTCACCGTTCATGTAGTTGACCATCTTCGCCATGCAAAGACCGCACAGCTCTCCAGACTCACGACTTGACAGCGGCTTCTTGCAAGCGTTGCAGGTCGCCATCGAACTCCTCGTGACTTCGATTTGCGGCAGCTTATCGAATTCCACCCCGAATGGAATACCGGGAGAAGCACCAATTCCGGTTCCGCATCCGGCCGCCCGCGGCCGCGCAGCGCGGCGGCTGCCCGGTGAGGCCGGGCAATAGTGGCGTACCGGAAGGACACCGGCGTGGAACTCCCCCTGGCGCGATGGTCGTGATGCTGAGTTGCTGGCGCTCGGTCTACGGCCAGGTCGCGATGGAGGTCTTCGCGCACTTCGCCCCGCTCGTCTCCGACCAGGAGCCCATGTTCGAACTGCTGATGCGGGAACTGGTGCGCGGCATGGGGATCGAATCCCAGTAGCGACCGCCGGCCCGGTAGGCCCGCTGGGGAACGCGGCGCTGGCGCGCGGGGCTACGTGTGCTGGGCGATCTGGATCAGGTTGCCGCAGGTGTCGTCCAGCACCGCGGTGACGACCGGCCCGGTCTCCAG
The DNA here is from genome assembly GCF_003336425.1 of Marinitenerispora sediminis. Lineage (GTDB taxonomy): Bacteria > Actinomycetota > Actinomycetes > Streptosporangiales > Streptosporangiaceae > Marinitenerispora > Marinitenerispora sediminis. The sequence continues at coordinate 1,064 of NZ_QEIO01000148.1, forward strand.
CGGCTCCTGGGTGAAGTGCACCCCGAGCCCGCGCATCCGGTCGAACTCGGCGCGCACGTCGTCCACGGCGAAGGAGGCGGCCGGAATGCCGTCCGCGGCCAGCGCCGCCTTGTACGGCCGCACCGCGGGGTGGCTGTCGGGCTCCAGCAGCAACTGGGTGCCGCCGGGGTCCTCCGGCGAGACCACGGTCAGCCACCGGTACTCGCCGAGCGGGACCTCGGCCTTCTTCACGAAGCCGAGGACGTCGGTGTAGAAGCGCAGAGCCTTGTCCTGGTCGTCGACGAAGACGCTGGACAGGTGGATCCTCATGAGGTGCCCTCCGGCGCATCGGGCCTGAGCCATCGGGTCATGACGCGCTCAAGCGGTTCGGTGTTCAGGTCGTGGAACTTGTAACGGCCCTGGCGTCGCGTCTGGACCAGGCCCGCGGCCTCCAGCACGGCGAGGTGCTGGCTGATCGCCTGGCGGGACAGCCCGAGACCGTGCCTGGTCGCCAGCCGCGCGCAGATCTCGAACAGGGACTGGCCGTCCCGTTCCGCCAGCTCATCGAGGATGCGCCGGCGCGTGGGGTCGGCCAGTGCCTTGAATACATCATCCACCACGGCCCCACCATATGCAAGTGACCACTTGCCTAACAAGCGGGGTGCGCTTGCCCCGAGGGCGCAGCCACTCGGCCCAGCCATGCGCCCGCGCCGCCGCGGCTCCGGACCACCGGGCCGGACACCGATACCGGGACTCGCCCCGTGCGGGCTCCGCAGCAGTATTCTAGTACTAGAGTATGGCTGTGGAGCTGACACCTGCCGAACTCACCGTGCTGGGCCTGATCGTCGAACAGCCCCAGCACGGCTACGACCTGGAACAGGTCATCGAGCAACGCGGCATCCGCCAGTGGACGGATATCGCCTTCTCGTCGATCTACTACCTGCTCACCAAGCTGGAAGCACGGGGCCTCGTCCACGTTCCCGAGGCGCCCGTCGCGGCGAAGTCCCGCCGGGTCTTCCACGCCACCCCCGCCGGGCGGGAGGCCGCCGGACGCGGCGCGCTCGCCCTCGTCCGGGACCTGCGCCCGGCCCCCCAACCGCTGCTGGTCGGCCTCGCCAATCTGCCGCTGCTCTCCGAGGAGGAGTACGCGCACGCGCTGCGCACCCGGCTCGCGCAGGTGGAGGAGCGTATCGCCGCGATCCAGGGAGTCCAGCAGGCGCAAGCCCCCCTCGCGCTGCCGGCGCGCGAGGTGTTCTCGTACTCACTGAACCTCCTGCAGGCAGAAAGGTCATGGCTCGCCGCCCGAGTCCAGGTGCCCGATGACGAACAAGACTGACTTCAAGCGAACCCTCGACGCCTACCAGGCGAAACGGGACAGGTTCCAGATAGTGCAGGTTCCTGATCTGCGGTACCTCATGGTCGACGGCCACGGCGACCCCAACACCTCTCCGGCCTTCACCGAAGCGGTCGAAGCGCTCTACCCGGTGGCCTACAAGCTGAAGTTCGCCAGCAAGCGCGACCTCGGCCGCGACTACGTCGTCATGCCCCTGGAGGGCCTGTGGTGGGCCGAGGACATGGATGCCTTCACGGCAGCGCGCGACAAGTCCCGGTGGGACTGGACATTGATGATCATGGTCCCGGACTGGATCGACCAGGACATGTTCACGGCCGCCGTCGCGCAGGCCGGAGCGAAGAACCGGCCGGCGCGCCTGGACGGCGTCCGCCTGGAGACGCTGTCCGAGGGCCGGTGCGTGCAGACGCTGCACGTCGGCTCCTTCGACGACGAGGCGGACGTGCTCGCTCGGATGCATCACGAGTTCATCCCGGACAACGGGCTGCGCCTGGTCGGCCAGCACCACGAGATCTACCTCAGCGACTTCCGCAAGGCCGCACCGGAGAAGCTGCGCACCATCCTCAGACAGCCGGTCGGCACCGCCGCCTCGGACGCGTAACCCCGTCCGGCCCGGCCCTGTACCGCGGCCCGGGCGGCGGTACAGGGCCGATCCGGACGGGCCGATAGTCCGGCCCGTCGTGCGGGGCCCGCCGCATGGTGTCCTGCTGCCGCACTCCCCGGCGCCGCTCCGGGAGGGCACTGCTCCCGGGGCGGCCCCGGGACGGCCGGTGCCGGTCTGCGTGCCGGCTCGTCCCACCCGATCGCGCATGGAGCCCGACCACCGAATCCCGCACCGGCACGTCCGAGCCCCCGGTGGGCGCGGCGGGACGGTCCCTCGGTCCGTCCACCACCCGAGATGCAGTGCTCCGTGCCGGCGGACGCGCGGCGGTCGGCTATTTATCACAGGCGTGATAAATTGTCGGCATGCCACACCTCGACGTCGCCTCCGTGAGCTATTCGCTCTCTGACGGTCGCCCGCTGCTGGACGAGGTGTCGTTCCGCGTCGGCGAGCGGGACCGCGTCGCGCTGATCGGAGCGAACGGCGCGGGCAAGAGCACGCTGCTCCGGATCATCACGGGTGAACTGGCACCGGACTCAGGTGGGGTCGCGCTCAGCGGGAGCCTCGGGATCATGCGCCAGTTCGTCACCGGCGGCACGGTCCGCGACCTGCTGCTGTCGGTCGCGCCGCCCGCGTTCCGAGGGGCCGCCGCCGAGCTCGACCGGGCCGAGCCGGCGATGAAGGCGCGCGGCACGACGGAGTCGCAACTCGCCTTCGCGTCCGCGCTCGCCGCGTGGGGAGACGCCGGCGGCTACGACGCGGAGGTGCTGTGGGACGTGTGCACGACCACCGCGCTCGGCATGCCGTTCGAGCGGTGCCGGGACCGCCCGGTGTCCACGCTGTCCGGCGGCGAGCAGAAGCGGCTGGCGCTGGAGGCGCTCCTGCGCGGACCGGACGACGTGCTGCTGCTCGACGAGCCCGACAACTACCTGGACGTGCCGGGTAAGCGCTGGCTCGAAGACCGGCTGCTCGACACCGCCAAGAGCGTCCTCTACGTCAGCCACGACCGCGAGCTGCTGGCTCGGACCGCCAGCGGCATCGTCACCCTCGAACTGGGAGCGGCGGGCAACACCGCGTGGGTGCATGCGGGCGGGTTCGCCACCTACCACCAGGCACGTGCGCAGCGGTTCGAACGGCTCGACGAGCTGCGCCGCCGCTGGGACGAGCAACGGGCCAAACTGCGCGCCCTCGTCCAGTTGTACAAGCGGAAGGCCGCCTACAACTCCGACATGACCTCGCGGTACCGGGCCGCGCAGACCCGGCTCGCGCGGTTCGAGGAGGCGGGGCCGCCGGAGGAGCAGCCGCGCGAGCAGCACGTCGCGATGCGGCTGCGCGGCGGCCGCACCGGAAAGCGGGTGCTCGTCTGCGAGGAGCTGGAGCTGACCGGGCTCACGCGTCCGTTCGACTTCGAGGCCTGGTACGGCGACCGGATCGCGGTGCTCGGGGCGAACGGCTCGGGCAAGTCCCACTTCCTCCGCCTCCTCGCCGCGGGAGGCACTGATCCCCACCCGGAGCACGAGCCCGTGGCGGACATGACGATCGAACCGGTCGCGCACACCGGGACGGCCCGGCTGGGCGCGCGGGTACGGCCGGGCTGGTTCGCCCAGACCCACGCCCGCCCGGACCTGGCCGGGCGCACCCTGCTGTCGACCCTGCACCACGGCGACGAGCACCGCTCCGGGATGCCGCGCGAGGAGGCCTCCCGCGCGCTCGCCCGCTACGAGCTCGCCCGCGCCGCCGAGCAGACCTTCGACTCGCTCTCCGGCGGCCAGCAGGCACGCTTCCAGATCCTGCTGCTCGAACTGGGCGGCGCGACCCTGCTGCTGCTCGACGAACCCACGGACAACCTCGACCTCGCGTCCGCGGAGGCACTGCAACAGGCGCTGGGCGCGTTCGAGGGGACAGTCCTCGCCGTCACGCACGACCGGTGGTTCGCCCGCGCCTTCGACCGGTTTCTGGTCTTCGGTGCCGAGGGCGGCATCCACGAATCCGACCTGCCGGTGTGGGACACGGCCCCCGCGGCGCGAGGGAGGAGCTGACGGTGCCCGCGCGCATCGACCCGGAGCAGCGCCGCGGACACGTCGTGGAGGCGGCGTTCCGCCTCGTCGTGGCCGAGGGCATCGACGGCCTGTCGCTGCGCAAGGTCGCCGCCGAGTCCGGTCTGAACATCGGCTCGGTCCGGCACTACTTCGACGGACACGAGGACCTCCTCGCCGCCGCCGCGGAGGAGGCCGGCGACCGCATGGGCAGGCGGCTCGCCCGCCGCCCGGTGGAGGGCCTGCGCGGCCTGACCGGTGCGGCCGCCCTGGACGCGCTCCAGGCGCTGGTCGAGGAGGTGCTGCCGGTCGATGACGAGCGACGTGCCGAGTCGATCGTCGTCCTGGAGCTCATTCTGGCCGCACGCACCCGGCCGGTCTTCAGACCGATCTCCGAGCGCATGGCCGCGGACCTGGGCCAGGTCGTCCTCGACGCCCTCGCCGCGCTCGGCGTCCGCGACCCCGAGGCCGGGGCGGCCCAGATCACCGCGCTCATCGGCGGCCTGACGCTCGACACCGTCACCCCGCATGGCTCCCTCAGCGTCGAGCAGCTCCGAGCCACCCTGCGCGCGCACCTGGGGACGCTGCTGAGCCGCGACAGGGAGGAGTGAAGCGCGGGCCGACCCGCGGCTGCCCCGGCTGCCCACGGCTGCCCCCGGCTGCCTGGACAGCGTCTCCGGGCTCGGCCCGGCACCCGCCGACGGGGGGGTGGCTGACAGGCCGCCGCGCTCCGCTGGGGAGTCCGCGGCCGCCGCGGGAGGTGACGGCGGCCGCACGCGCCGGCGCGGTGCCCGTACGGGAGTGCCCGCCGCCGTCCGACCGGTCAGACCTCCTTCGTGAGGAAGCGGAGGACGAGCTCGTTGTAGCGGTCCGGCCGCTCCGCCGGAACGATGTGCCCGGCTCCTTCGACGAAGGCGGCCTCGGAGGCGCTGTTGCTCTCGGAGAGAGCCGCGCCGATGGCGTCGAGGGTCTGCTGGTCCATCACGACGCTCCTGTCCTCGGTGCCGTGCAGGTACAGGGTCGGCTGGGTCGGCAGGCTGCCCCACAGGCGGCCGTGCTCGGCCGCCCACTCCGGCGTGCCCATCTGCCTGGGGCCGAAGTTGGTCCGGTAGAGGTCGAGGGCGGCCCGGAGCCGGGCGGGTTCGCCCAGCGCCTTGCGCATCCCGTCGATCTCCTCGCCGGCGTCGAAGCCGGGCGCGGTCCACTTCTCCTGCAGTCCCCGCCGCAGCCATGCCATGTCGTCGGCCGCCACGGTCTCGGTGGCCATGTCCATCTGGAAGAACCAGAAGTGGTTCAGGTTCTCGATGCCCTCGAACGTGCTGGAGTAGGCGGCGAAGAACCGCAGCGGCGGGACGTCGCTGACCACGAGCCGCGACCACCGCTCGGGGGTCGTGGCGGCGGCGGCCCAGGCCATGCCCGCACCCCAGTCGTGGCCCACGAGGACCGCGTCGGCGCCACCGCCCAGTTCCTGGTGCAGGGCGTTGACGTCGTCGACGAGGTCGCTGAGGAGCATGCTGCCGTCGGCCGGCAGCGAGGAGGGGGCGAACCCCCGCATGTTGGGGGCGACGGCCCGGTAGCCCGCCGCGGCGAGCGCGGGGATGAGGTGCCGGTAGGTGACGTCTCCGGATTCCGGGAAGCCGTGCAGCAGCAGGGCCAGGGGCCCCGTCCCCTCCTCGGCGTAGGAGAAGTCGATGCCGTTGGCGGTGACACGCCCGTAGTTCAAGGTGAGCTCCGTGCTCGTAGCGGTGAAGTGAGTGCTGCCGCGGGATGGGCCCATCCGAAGCGTCTCCGATCCTGGTTGCTTACCGGAGTTCTCACAAGTACCGACTATTTGGTGGGGTACTTACCTTTTCTTCAGTACCTTCCGCCGGAGCCTTCTCCCCGCGACGCGTGTGGATGCCAGGGCGGGCCGGACGGGCCAGGGCCGGTCGGGCTGGGACCCCGCGGCGCGCCAGCCGGGTCGGGGCGACTCGCGGGCCGATCGGCGCGGGGCCGGCGGGGTGGCCCGCGGGGGGTTCTGGCAGGCCCCCGAACAGCAAGCCCCCCGACCAATACAACCTGCCGCGGACTGGATTCAGCGGCGAGACTGGTTCCGGTGGCAGGAGCCGGGCGTCCGGCCCGGCCGACGCGGCCTGCTGGTCGCGGCCGTTTTCGGACGCCGTTCCGCGCCGTCGGCGGGGCGCCGCGTTCGCGGACGCCGGTCCCGGCCCCGGCAGCCGGGTGGGCACCGCCCACCGCGGCAGGTCGGCCGCTTCGCCACCCACGTCATCACAGGGGCACGGGTCCAGAGCGAGAACCACGGCCATCCGGTTCGTGGCCGATGCCGCGGACTCGTCGTCCGGCAGCGGCGACCACGCGGTCGCCGCGGAAACCACCGACATTCCCACCATTCGGAGGAACGTGCTTACCGTGAACGCCGTCGCGGCACCGTCCGCGACCGAACCGCTCATCCGGACCACCATCGAGCGCCGGGACGTCGGCCCCAACGACGTCCTCATCGAGATCCACTACGCCGGCATCTGCCACTCCGACATCCACACCGTCCGCGGCGACTGGGGGCCGCAGCACTACCCGCTAGCGCCCGGACACGAGATCGCGGGTGTCGTCACCGAGGTCGGCTCCGAGGTCACCCGGCACAAGGTCGGCGACCGTGTCGGTGTCGGCTGCATGGTCGGCTCCTGCCGCGAGTGCGACAGCTGCCGCAGGGGCGAGGAGCAGTACTGCCGAGAGGGCAACATCGGCACCTATGGCGCCGTCGACCGCGACGGCACCATCACCCAGGGCGGCTACACCACCCACGTCGTGGTGGCCGAGGACTTCGTCGTGCGGATCCCCGACGGGCTCTCCCTCGACGTCGCGGCGCCGCTGCTGTGCGCCGGGATCACGACGTACTCGCCGCTCCGGCACTGGAACGCCGGCACCGGCCGGAAGGTCGCGGTCGTCGGCCTCGGCGGGCTCGGCCACATGGCCGTCAAGTTCGCGCACGCGATGGGGGCCGAGGTCACCGTGCTCTCCCAGTCGCTGAAGAAGCGCGAGGACGGACTGCGGCTGGGCGCGGACCACTACCACGCCACCGCCGATCCGGAGACCTTCGAGAAGCTCGCCGGCACGTTCGACCTCATCATCAACACGGTCAGCGCCGGTATCGACCTCAACGCCTACCTCGGCCTGCTGTCGGTGGACGGCGCGCTGGTCAACGTCGGCGCCCCGCCGGAGCCGCTGTCGGTCAACGCGTTCTCGCTGATCCTGGCCCGCCGCACCTTCGCCGGCTCCGCGATCGGTGGTATCGCCGAGACCCAGGAGATGCTGGACTTCTGCGGCGAGCACGGCATCGGCCCCGAGATCGAGGTCATCTCGGCCGACCAGGTCAACGAGGCCTACGAGCGGGTGCTCGCCTCCGACGTGCGGTACCGGTTCGTCATCGACATCTCGACCCTGGCCTGACCCGCGGCGCCGGCCGGCGCCGACCCGCCCCCGCCCCGTACGACGGCCTCGGCCCCGCCGCGTACGGGGCGGAGCCGCGTCCGGCTCCGGGACGCGGCCGGTCGGGACGCCCCGTGCGCGCCCGCGGTCTCGGCGCGGTCACGGGCGGGGGCGCGCCCCGGAGCGCCCCGGCGCGGCACGTTCCGCACGGCGGACCGCGAGCACGGTCACCGCGATGACGAGGAGCAGCACCGCCAGCCCCGCCCACACCATGCCGGCGGTCACCAGCCGCTCGCCGGTCTCGGCTCCCGGTGTCCGGCCGCCGTCGCGGCCGCTGGCCGTGACGGCCAGGAGGGCCACGGCACCGGCCGCCACGAGGAGTCTGCCGCCCAGCCGGGCGGCGGCGGGCAGCGGCCGCGGCCGGGTGGCGGGGTCCCGCAGCCGCAGGCGTTCGCTCGGCCGCGCCGGGGCCAGCAGGCGGACGAGGAACAGCACCGCGAGGGGCACCTGGAGCGCCCACACGGCGGTGCGGAACCATCCGTCGAACCAGACGTTGGTGCCGTAGAGGAGCGTGTGCCACACGCTGAGCACGTAGGCCACCACGATGAACCGGTGCAGCGCCCGCCACAGGCGGGATCCGGTCCGGAACCGGAAGTAGTAGGCGAGTCCGAGCGGGATGGACAGGTAGAAGGCGACCAGTCCGAGCAGGATCGCCACCCGGCCGGTCCCGGTGGAGTAGCCGCCGGGGACGAAGACGTCGACGAACGCGGAGAGCAGGAGGGCCGCCCACCCGAGTCCGTCCTCGTTCTCCCGGACGAGTTCGGCGAAGAACATGAACGCGTGGGCGAACATCAGCCCGATCGTGGTGAGGCTGGTCGTCCGGTGCCACCGCTCGACTCGGGCGGGGCCCACCGGCATCCACCGCGGCTGGACGCTGGAGCGGAGGAGGCCGAGGGCGAGGGTCAGCCACGCCCAGAGGAGCGCCGACCAGCCGAACGCCTGGCACAGCCAGTACAGCCGGTACTCGTCCGCGTCGGCGAGGAACGGCATCACCTGGAGGGTCTGCGAGCTCCCCGACTCGATGCGGGCGTACAGCACCACGTAGATCACGGCGGTGACGACCAGTGCCGCGCTCGCGTCGGGTAGCGCGGCCCGCAGGTCGGCCCGGAAACCGGCCCAGCCGGTTCGCGGCCGCGCCGCGGGCCGGGGGGTGGAGGGGGATCCGGAGTCGGGGGATGCAGCCATCACAGGGTTCCCGCTTCCCGAGCATTCGTCGGTGAATGGACCGAAATCTGGCGATTGCTGAATACCCGCGCGCGGTCGGCGGCCAATCGGCCGCCCCCGCTGTTCGGGCGAGAAAGGACGATCCGGCGGTCCTCTCCCCCGGCATGCGCCCCGAACCGCCGGAAGGCTCCCGAGCACGGGCGGATTCGCGCGCGGGGGCCTCCGCGGCCGGGCCGGGCCGAGCGTCCGCCCCGCCCCGCCTCCCGGGACGGCGTCGGGCGGGGCGGCCCGGGTGGCGCCGGACGGGGCCGCCGCCCGCGAGCCGGCTCAGCGCTCGAACAGCGTCTCACCGACGAAGCCGCCCTCCGCGCAGCCGGGCGGGACCGCGAAGACCGCCGATCCGATGGGGCTGATCCACTCGTTCAGCAGGTCCAGCTCGTCGAGGCGCCGCTGGATGGGGACGAACTGGCGCTCGACGTCAGCCTGGTAGGACACGAAGAGCAGCCCCGCGTCCTGCCCGGCGTCCCCCGCCACGGGGACGTCGTAGTTGTAGCCCCGGCGGAAGACCCGCTCCGCCGGGTCGTCGGAGCGGGCCCGGCGGATGTGCGCGTACTCGGCGATCCTGGGGAAGCCCAGCGGAGTGAGCGCCTCGAAGTCCGGTTCGTCGTGCTCGTGCTCCCCGGTCAGCGGCGCGCCGTCGGCCAGCCGCCGGCCCACCGCTTCCTCGCGCCCCGGCCGGTCCAGCCGGTCCCAGGTGTCCAGGTCCATGGCGATCCGGCGGACCACCATGCCCGTTCCGTCCCGCAGCCAGGCGGGGTTGTCCCGCCGGCCCCAGACGAGCTCCTCGAAGTCGGCGCTGCCGGGTTCGAGGTTGACGGTCCCGTCGACCTGGCCCATGAGGTTGCGCATGGTCGTCCCCGGAGCCTCGGAGCCGTGCGCCCGCCGGAAGCCGTCCTGCGCCCAGCGGAGGCCGCCGAAGGCGCGAACGTCCTTGCTGAGCATCCGCGCGGCGTGGGAGACGGTGAGCGGGTCGTCCGAGCAGATCTGGAGCAGCAGATCGCCGCCGCTCCATTCCTCGCGCAGGCGGTCGGTCGCGAACTCGGGCAGCGGCCGCAGCCAGGAGGGCACCGCGTCGGGCGCGACGCGCTCGACCAGCCCGGGGCCGAACCCGAAGGTGACCGTGAGCCGCGCGGGGACGAAGGCGAGCTCCGGTTCGGAATCGGCCAGGGCTGCCTGGCCCTGGGTGAGCTTCGCGGCGTCGTCGGTGAGCAGCCGGAGCAGCCGCCGGACCTTCTCGGCGCCGGTGTCGTCGGCCAGGTCGACGGCGAGGAACTTCGCGTGGGCCTGCGGCGGTGTCTCGATGCCGGCCTGGCGCGGACCGTGGAAGGCCACGGTCCGCTCGCCGTTGAGTCCGGGATCGTCCGCGGGAGCCGGGGCGTCCGGACGCGAAGACCGCAGCAGGGCGTCGGCTCCGACGAGGGTGGCCGCGCCGGCTCCGGCGGCGGCTCCGCCGAGGAGCAGCCGCCGGGTCAGGGCGCCCCGGCGCGGCGGCCGGGGCCGGGTGCCGTGGTCGGGTTCCATCAGTGCTCCGCGTCGTGGCCGGAGCCCTCGTAGCTCTCGTTGGCGCCTTCGTAGTCCTTGACCGGGACGGTGACCTCGGTGCTGGACCCGTCGGCGAACTCCAGCTGGATGGCGATCTCGTCACCGGGCTCCAGATCCTCGGTGAGCTCCATCAGCATGATGTGGTCCGCCCCGGGCTCCAGGACGTGCTCGCCCTCGGCCGGCACCGCGAAGCCGCCGTCCTTCTCCCGCATGACGGGGTTTCCGTCGTCTCCCGTGACGACCTCGTGCAGTTCCACCGTCCCGGCCGACGGCGAGGTCGCGGCGACGACGGCGGCGTCCTCTCCCCCGGGGTTGCCGATGGTGCCGAAGACCCCGGTCATCCCCTCCTCCTGTGTGGCGGCCTTGATCCAGGCGTCCTCGACGGTGACGGTCTCGGCCTGTGCCGCTCCGGACTCGGCCGCGGCGGGGGTGTCCTGCGGGGCGGCCTCCCCTCCGGAGCAGCCCGTGGCGGCCAGGAGGGCGGCGGCGGTGGCGGCGGCCAGCGCGTTGACGGTGAGCGGACTGCGCATGGGTGGTCTCTCGGCTTTCTGGCTGGGACGTGGACGGAGGCGGCCCCTCCGCGCGGGAGCGGACCAGGCGGGGTTCACGGAGTCGGCGGCCGGGCGCGGGACCGGCGGGCGGCGAGAGTGCTGGCGACCAGGTAGACGGCGACTCCCGCGCCCGCCCCCAGCGCGGCGAGCAGCAGCACCCGGGGGCTGGGCCACCAGCCGTCCGGGGCCTCGGAGCCGGTCTCCGCCGCCAGGCCCGCCGCGTCGTCGGCGGCGCCGTCCTGCGGCGGCGCGGCGAGCGGTGGCGGCGTCGCCGACGGGTCGCCCACGGTGAAGGTGAAACTTCCGCTGATGGGGTGCCCGTCACTGGAGACGACGCGCCAGCGCACCGCGTAACCGCCGTCGGGGAGGTCGGCCGCGAGCGGCTGGGTCACGTCGGCTCCGTCGATGACGGCGTCTCCCTCGGCGACCGGCTGGGAGCTGCTGTCGAGGACCGCGACCGCGGCCCCGATCTCCATGACCTCGGCGCTGAACGTGAGCGCGATCGCGGCGGGCGCGGTGTCGAGGTGGGCGCCGTCCTCGGGGGTCGAGGACAGCAGGCGGTCGTGCGCGTGCGCCGGGGGCGCCGTGGCGAGCATCCCGGCGGCCACCAGCACCGCCGCCAGCAGCCCGGGCAGGGCGTGACGCCACCGCGGCCGACGGCCGACCGATCCGCGTTCCAGCACCGCTCCCCGCCCCTCGTCTCGACTGCCGGCCGGGCTCCCGGGTCCGGACCCCGGGGTCTGGCCCGACCACCACGCATGAGCAGTCGGCGGCGGGGCCGGCGGAGTTCCCGGCAGCGCCGCGAATCCTCGGGTGATCCACGACACATCGCATGTCGCCCGGTGCGGATGCCGCCGGGGCGGCCCGGGCCGTGCGGCGTCCCGGCCGCGTACAGCAGGACGACGTCCAGGACCGCGCCCTTGGTTGAGTAGCCCCCGACCGCGGCGAAGACCATGAGCCGGCGTAGAGGTGCCGGCGGGGCAGCCGCGGCAGGCGGGCCCCGGGGGCGCGAAGGGCGGGCTGGCCACCAGCAGGAGGAGGGTGTCGAGGCACATGCTGGCGAGGAGCCCCGCAGCAGGTCCGCCGCGCCCTGGCCCGCACGGCCTCGCCCTCCCGCACCGACAGCGCCCGGGCGGGCGCGCCGGCGGCGAATGACCGGGGGCGGACGCGGCCGGTTCCTCGGGTTCCCGCCGTGCCGGGC
>NZ_QEIO01000149.1 GCF_003336425.1 Marinitenerispora sediminis
CCTCCCCCGAGCGGAGCGCCGCGTGACAGCCCTCGCCCGCCCCGCCGCGCGGACCCGCGTCGCCCCGACCCGGGCGCTCCGCCACGGCCTAACGCTGGCCAGTCGCAACATCCGGCATATCGTCCGCTCGCCCGCGACCCTGCTGGACACGGTCGTCCAGCCGATCGCGTTCCTGCTGGTCTTCGCCTTCCTGTTCGGCGGGGCGATCTCGGGGGGCTGGCAGCCCTACCTGCAGACGCTGGTCCCGGGGCTGATGGTGCAGATCGCGCTGTACGCGAGCATGGGCACCGGACTCGCGCTGCACACCGACATCTCCAAGGGGGTGTTCGACCGGTTCCGCAGCCTGCCGATCGCGCGGTCGGCTCCGCTGGTCGGCGCGGTGCTGGGCGACGTGGTGCGGTACGCGGTCGCGGTCGGCGTGCTGCTGGCGCTGGCGTTCGCCCTCGGCTTCCGGGTGCAGACCGGTCCGCTGCCGGCGCTGCTCGCGTTCGTGCTCGTCATCGTGTTCGGACTGACCCTGTGCTGGCTGTCCGTCCTGGTGGGCCTGGTGGCGAGCAGCCCGCAGGCGGTCCCCGGCATCGCCACGGCCGTGGTGCTGCCGCTGACGTTCGGCAGCAACATCTTCGCCGATCCGGCCACCATGCCCGGCTGGCTGCAGCTGTGGGTGCGGGTGAACCCGGTGACCCACTTCGTGGACGCCGTCCGCGGCCTGCTGCTCGGCGGGCAGACCGCCGGCCCCCTCGCCGCCAGCCTGGTCGCGGTCATCGCGCTGCACGCCGTGCTGCTGCCGCTGGCCGTGCGCGCCTACCTGCGCCGGACCGGGTAGGGCGCCGGTCCGCCCGGTCGCCGCGAGGTGCGTCCCGAGGCCGCCCGTCCGCCGTGTGCGGCGGGCGGCACCCTGTCGCCGGTCACCGCCGACCGGCGCGTGATGATCTAGGAGCGAGCAGTTGTCCACCGTACACTTCACCCACGAGGACATCGCGAGAACCCGACTCGTACCGACGATCCAACCGATGATCGAGGCGCTGTTCGCGCTGGATTTCCTGGTGCGCGGCCCGGGGAGGCCCCGGCCGGGCGGGTGGGCGCAGCACGCGAGGACGCGCCTGGCCGCGCCGCCGGCCGTGCTGTCCGACCTCGAACGGACGGTGGCGCTGGGCGCCGAGCTGATGCCGGCCCTGTACGACCCGCACGCGCCGGGGCGCGGCCTCGCCGCGGTCGGCCTCCAGGACACGCGGCGCCCCGCGGAGCCCCGGGCGGTCCGGCCCGAGCTCCCCCGCGCGCTGGCCGCGCTGGCCGACGTCCACCGCTCGGCCATCGCCCCGTACGCCGAGAGCGTGCGCCGGCTGCACCAGCACACCCGCCGCGCGTTCCGCCGGCTGATCGCCGACCACGGGCTCGCCGCCGCGCTGGAGGCGACCGGCGACGGCGCCCGGTGGACGGCGGGCACGCTCACCGTCGACGACGGCGCGGACCGCGAGATCGTGCTGGAGGGCCAGGGCACCACGCTGGTGCCGTCGGTGTTCCTCAGCCGGGGGCCGCGCTTCTTCTCCTGGCCGGACCCGTTCTCCGGTCGGCTCACGTCGGTCCTGGTCTTCCCGGTGTGCCCGCACGGGCGGGCACCGGAGGCGCTGGTCAAGGACGACGACCGGGTGCCGACCCCGCTGCACCGGCTGCTGGGCCGGACCCGCACCGCCATCCTGGCGCAGCTGGAGCGCCCGAAGTCCTCGCGTGAGCTCAGCGAAGCGCTGAACGTCTCCGCGACGACGGTCAGCGAGCACACGTCGGTGCTGCGCAAGACCGGGCTGATCAGCACGACGCGCGCCAAGAACACGATGCGGCACGTGGTGACGCCGCTCGGTGCCATGATCCTGCGGTCGCCGAGCGCCCCGCAGCGCACCTGGTGCGCCGAGTGCGCGCACCGCAACCCTGCCCCGCTGCTGCGCACGGCGTAGCCCGGTCCGCCCGGCGGCGGGACCCGCGCGGGTCCCGCCGCGGCCGGCCGCCGCCGGCCGGGGCCGGGCCGGCCGCGCCGCCGGCGGCCCCGCGGCGCGGCCGGGGTCCCTACTCCCCCATCGCCTCGATCAGGCTCTTGGGGCGCATGTCGGTCCAGTTCCGCTCGACGTACTCCAGTGCCGCCGCCCGGCTGGTCTCCGCCAGGGCGACCTCCCAGCCGTCGGGTACCGCGGCGAACGACGGCCACAGGGAGTGCTGGCCCTCCGCGTTGACCAGGACCAGGTACGTGGCGTCGTCGTCCTCGAAGGGGTTGCTCACTGCTCTTCCTCTCGTTGTCGTCAGATGTCGGCCGCGGCGCGCCCCCGCCGGGGAGCGGCGGCGCGCGCGATCTCCGTCAGGCCGCGAGCGAACACCGCCGCGACCTCCTCGATGGTGGCGCGCCGGTGCAGTCCCCGTGAGTAGGTCCAGGAGAACTCCATGCGTTCCCCGACCAGGCTCCCGGTGACGTCGATGGTGTTGGCGCGCGGCTGGGCCGGCGCGTGGTCGCCGCCGGGCGAGGGCAGGAAGCGGTGGTAGAGGCCTCCGCCGTCCGCCTCGCCGCCGAAGCGGCCGAGGTAGTTGAAGCTCACCGGGGCGGCCGGCACACCGCTCAGCGCGGCGGCCCGGCGCTCGCCGCCGAGGTGGCGCAGCGCCCCGTATCCGATGCCGCGGTTGGGGACGTCGCGCAGCAGGCGCCGGACCGCGGCGACGGCCTGCTTCCAGCCGCGCGCGGCCGGGCCCCCGGTGTCGAGGGCGACCGGGTACAGGCTGGTGAACCAGCCGACCGTCCGCGACAGGTCGACGTCGTCGAACAGCTCCTCGCGGCCGTGGCCCTCCAGCTCCACCAGCACGCGGGGTGACCGCGTCCACTCGGCGAGGGCGCGGCCGAGCGCCGCGAGCAGCAGGTCGTCGATCCGGGCCCGGAACGCGCCGGGTGCGCGCCGGACGAGCAGCCGGGTGTGCTCCTCGTCCAGCGCGACGGTGACCACGTCCGCCGCGGCCACGGTGTTCGCCCCGCCGGGGTGGTCGGCCGGCACCTCGGTCGCGGCGCCCTCCGCGACCGCCGCCCAGTGGGGGAGCTCGTCGTCGAACCCCCCGTCCGCGGTGAACGCCGCGAGCCGGTCCGCCCAGTGCGGGAAGGACGTGGTCCGCGCGTCGAGCCGGACCGGCCGGCCGGCGGCGAGCGCCTGGTAGGCGGCCGCCAGGTCCTCCAGCAGCACCCGCCAGGAGACGCCGTCCACCACGAGGTGGTGCGCACGCAGCAGCAGCTGGGCGCGGCCGGCGTTCCCCTGGTCGAACAGCGCCGCGTCGAACAGCGGTCCCTCGGCGAGCCGCCTCGGCGGGCGGGACCGGGCCGCCTCCGCCGCGACGGCCGCCGCCACCCCGGCCGGCCCCGCTCCCGCGAGGTCGACCGTGCGCAGGACGGCGGCGTCCGGATCGGCGGCGGCGATCCGCTGCCGCCACCGGCCGCCGAGCCGCTCGGCCCGCAGCCGCAGCATGTCGTGGTGGCCGACCAGGTGCCGCAGGGCCGCGTCGAGCCGCCGCGCGTCGACGCCGCCGGCCAGCTCCACGAGCAGCGACATGTCGAAGTGCTCGGGCGCGATCGGATGGTGGGCGTAGAACCAGTGCTGGATCGGGGTGGCGCGCACCGGGCCCTCGGCCGGTGCGGCGCCGGCCGCGCTCGGTGCCGCGTCGGCGGGGGTACCGAGTCCGGCCGCCAGCCCGGCCACGGTCTGGCGGACGAAGACGTCCCGCGAGGTCAGGTCGAGGCCGGCGCGGCGGGCCCGCGACACCAGCTGGATGCTCAGGATCGAGTCGCCGCCCAGCTCGAAGAAGTTGTCCTCGATGCCGACCCGCTCGACGCCGAGCAGCTCCGCCCAGATCTCCGCGAGCAGCCGCTCCGGCTCCGTCCGCGGCGGCCGGTGGCCGGCCGGACCGTCCGTCGCCGGGGCGGGCAGCGCGGCGGTGTCCGCCTTCCCGTTCGCGGTGAGCGGGATCCGGTCCAGCACGACCACCGCGGAGGGGACCATGGCGGCGGGCAGCACCGCGCCGACGCCGGCGCGCACGGCGTCGGCGAGGGCGGTGCGGTCCGCGCCGCCGGGTTCCTCCGGCTGCACGTAGGCGACCAGGCGCCGCGCCCCGGGCCGGTCCTCGCGCACCGTGACGGCGGCCCGCCGGACTCCGGGCAGCGCGGCGACGGCGGCCTCGACCTCGCCCGGCTCGATCCGCACGCCGCGGATCTTCACCTGGGAGTCGGCGCGGCCGACGAACTCCAGCTCCAGAGCGGGTGTCCAGCGCACGACGTCGCCCGAGCGGTACATCCGGGAGCCGGGCGGCCCGAACGGGTCGGCCAGGAACCGCTCGGCCGTCAGGTCCGGCCGGCCCGCGTAGCCCCGGGCGACACCGTCCCCGGCCAGGTACAGCTCGCCGCGTACCCCGGGCGGAACCGGCCGCAGCCGGCCGTCGAGGACGTAGGCGCGCACGCCCGGCATCGGCCGTCCGACCAGCGGGCGCTCGGCCGGGCGGATCGGCCAGCAGAGGCTGTTCACCGTGGTCTCGGTGGGTCCGTAGAAGTTGCGTCCGGGCACCCCGGACTCCGCCAGGCGGGCGAGCAGCGCCGCGTCCAGCGGCTCCGCGCCGACCGTGACGAGCCGCGGCCGGTGCCGCCCCGCGTCGAGCAGTCCGGCCGCGACCAGCCGGGCCAGGTACGAGGGGGTGGCATCCAGGTAGTCCACCCGGTGCGTGTCGACGTAGCGGCACAGCTCCTCGGCGTCGAACCGGGTCTCCTCGCCGACCACGTGCAGGTGGCGGCCGTGCAGCAGCCACACCAGTGGATCCCAGGAGGCGTCGAAGCTCCAGGCGGCGAGGTGGGCGGCGGTGAACTTGCGCCCGCGCGCGCCCGCCGGGTCGAGCACCGTCGCCCGGTAGCCGTCGATCATCGCGCGCAGGTTGCGGTGGGTGACCATGACGCCCTTGGGCGCGCCGGTGGAACCGGAGGTGTACATCACGTACGCCTCGTGGTCGTCGGCCAGCGGGCGGACGCGTTCGGCGTCGGCGAGCGGCCCGGCGTCGAGCGCGGCGGTCCGGTCCAGCACGGCCGGATCGTCCACGACCTCCACGGGGAGGCCGGTTCCGGACTCGGGCAGCGCGGCGGCGGTCGCCCGCGCGACGAGCACCCGGCACGGCCGCGCCCGCTCGATGAGGCCGCGTATCCGCGCCGGCGGGTTCGCCGGGTCGACGGGCAGGTAGGCGGCCCCCGCCCGGAGCACGGCGAACAGCGCCACGACGGCGTCCGCGGTGCGCGGCAGCACCAGGGCCACGCGGTCCCCGGGGCCGACGCCGGCGGCGATGAGCCCGCGCGCGGCGCGGTTGACCCGCCGGTCGAGTTCGCCGAAGGACAGCGTGACCGGCCCCGCTGTGAGCGCCGGCCGGTCCGGGTGGGCGCGGGCCGCCTCGGTGAGCCCGGTGAGCACGTGCCCACTCCGGGGCTCGGTGGCGGGGCCGCGCCCGGCACGCAGCAGGCGCGCCCGCTCGTCCGCGGTGAGGTCGTCGATCCGGTGCAGCGGGGTGCGGCCGGAGTCGCCGGCCAGCCGGGCGAGCAGGGTGCCGAGCCGGCCGGTGAGCCCCTCGATCGTGCCGGGGTCGAACAGGGCGGTGTCGTACTCCACGGACCCGAGCAGCCGGTCGCCGGCCTCGACGAAGTCGAGGCTGAGGTCGAAGAGCGCGTGCCGCCGGGTCAGCGGGTGCTCCCGGATGGCGAGCCCGCCGATGTCGACGGACTCCGCCGGGGCGTTCTGCAGCGCCACGAGCGCCTGCACCAGGGTGGGCCGGGACGGGTCGCGCTCGGGCGCGACCGCCTCCACCACCCGGTCGAACGGCACGTCGGCGTGCGACAGCGCCTCAAGCACGGTCGCGCGCTCGGCGGCGATCAGCTCCGCGACGGTCGCCGACTCCGCGACCGGGGCGCGCAGCGCGAGCGTGTTGACGAAGAACCCGACGACGTCCTCCAGCTCGGCCCGGTCGCGCCCCGACACGACGGTGCCGACGGTGATGTCGCCCTGCCCGCTCTGGCGGGCGAGCAGCAGCCGGACCGCCGCGGTCAGCGTCATGAACAGGGTGGCGTCGTGCGCGTGCCCGAGCCGGCGCAGCCCGGCGAGCACGCCGCCCGGCACCTCGAACGCGTGCGTCGCGCCGGCCGTGCCGCGCACCGCGGGACGCGGCCGGTCGGTGGGCAGCTCCAGCGGCGCCGCTCCGGTGAGCCGGCGACGCCAGTACTCCAGCTGGCCGCGCCGGCGCTCGCCGTCGGCGCGGGCGTGCTGCCACACCGCGACGTCGGCGTGGCGCACCGGCGGCGGCCGCAGGCCCGCGAGGGCCGCCAGCCGGTCCGGCGGCGCGCCCGGGTGCGTGAGGGCCGCGGAGTACAGCGGGCCGATCTCGCGGGTGAGTACCGACATCGACCACGCGTCCACGACGATGTGGTGCATCGTCAGCAGGAGGACGTGGTCGTCGGCGCCCACGGCGACGAGCAGGCAGCGGAGCAGCGGCCCCTCGGCGAGGGAGAACGGCCGGCGCACCTCGGCGTCGAGCAGCCGGTCCAGTTCGGCCTCGCGCTCGGCGGGCGGCAGCCGCGTGACGTCGGCGGTGGCGAGGGGGTCCCGGGCGGCGGGCCCGACCACCTGCACCGGCCGGCCGTCGCGGGCGGGGAAGGTCGTCCGCAGGGCGTCGTGCCGGTGCACGAGGGCCCGGAGCGCCGCCTCCAGCGCGCCGACGTCCAGCCTGCCGACCAGGCGCATCGCCGCGCCGGAGTTGTACTCGGCGCCGCCCGGCTGGTAGCGGTCGAGGAACCAGAGCCGGCGCTGCGCGTCGGAGAGCGGCAGCTCCTCGCCGGGTGCGGCCGGGGTGATGGGGCCGTCCTCCGCTACCGGGGCGGCGGGGTCGCCGCCGGCCGCCTCGATCGCGCGGGCGAGTCCGGCGACGGTGGGGTGGTCGAACAGCGCCCGGACAGGCAGCCGCACCCCGAACGCGTCGGCGATCCGCGACGTCAGCCGGACCGCGCCGATGGAGTCGCCGCCGACTCGGAAGAAGTCGTCGTGCACGCCGACCTCGGCCAGCCCGAGCAGGCCGGCCCACAGCTCGCCGAGCCGCCGCTCGGTGGGGGTGCGGGGCGCCACGAGCGGCGCCGCCGACTGGCCGGCCCAGTCCACCGGCGGCAGCGCCGCGCGGTCGACCTTGCCGTTGCCGGTCAGTGGCAGCTCCGGCAGCAGCTGGAACGCCGCCGGCACCATGAAGGCGGGCAGTGCGGCGGCGGCCCGTTCGCGGAGCCGGGCGACGGTACCGGCGTCCAGGCCGATCCCCGGAGCCGGCACCACGTGCGCCACCAGGCGGTGCTCCGCACCGGTCCGCGCGGTCCCCACGGCCGCCGCCGCGACCTCCGGCAGCGCGCGCAGGGCCGCCTCGACCTCGCCGGGCTCGATCCGGTGCCCGCGCACCTTCACCTGGTCGTCGGTCCGGCCGACGAACTCCAGGACGCCGCCGGGGCGCCGGCGCACGACGTCGCCCGAGCGGTACATCCGGGAGCCGGGCGGCCCGAACGGGTCGGCGACGAACCGCTCCGCGGTCAGCCCCGGCCGCCGCCAGTACCCGCGCGCCAGCCCGTCTCCGGCGATGTAGAGCTCACCGGGCACGCCTTCGGCGACGGGGCGCAGCCACCGGTCCAGCACCCGGAGCCGGGTCCCGGGCATCGCCGTGCCGATGGGCGGGACCGCGCTCCCGGTCAGCGGCTCGCTCATCGTCGCGCACACGGTCGCCTCGGTCGGACCGTAGGCGTTGTACACGCGTCGGCCGGCGGCGAACGCCGGGACCAGTTCGCCCGGGCACGCCTCCCCGGCCAGGAGCAGGGCGCGCACCGGCCCCAGTTCCTCTGGGCGCAGGCCCGGCAGCAGCGCGGGCGGCAGCGTCACGTGGGTGACGCGGTGCTCGCGCAGCGTCTCGGCGAGCCGTTCGCCCAGCAGCGCCGCACGTGGCACCGCCACAGCGGTGGCGCCGTTCAGCAGCGCGACGGTGAGTTCGGCGACGGCCGCGTCGAAGCTGGGTGAGGCGAACTGGAGCACCCGGGAGCCCGGGCCGACCGCCAGCCGCGCGGCCTGGCCGCCGGCCAGGCTCGCGATGCCGCGGTGCGGCACCACCACCCCCTTGGGCCGGCCGGTCGACCCCGAGGTGTAGATGACGTAGGCGGCGTCGTCGACGCCGATCCCGGGGTCCGCGGGAGCGGGCGGATGCGCGTCGATGGCGGCGCGCTCCCGGTCGACCTCGACGCGGCGCACGTCGGGCGGCAGCCGGTCCGCCAGCGCCGCGCTGGTCAGCACGGTGCGCACCGCGGAGTCCTCGACCATGAACGCGAGCCGGCCGGCCGGGTAGTCGGGGTCCAGCGGCAGGTAGCCCGCGCCCGCGCGGGTCACGGCCAGCAGCGCGACGACGAGGTCGGCGCCGCGCTCCAGGCAGACGCCCACGAAGTCGCCGCGCCCGATCCCGCGCGACCGCAGGAAGCCGGCGAGCCGGCCGGCCCGGGCGTCCAGCTCCCCGTACCCGGTCTCCCCGTCCGCCGTGGCGAGGGCGGGCGCGGCCGGGTCTGCCGCCACCCGACGGGCGAACAGCGCGGGCAGCGTGCCCGGTTCCCGCGGCGGCTCGGGCGAGGTCCCGTCCCGCAGCGCCCGGCGCCGCTCGGCGGGATCGAGCGGGTCGAGCGCCCGCAGCGGCCGCGGGTCGGCGGCGGCCGCGAGCACGGCGCACAGCCGGCCGGCGAGCGCCTCGACGGTGCCGTGGTCGAAGAGGTCGGTGCTGTATTCGACGGCCGCCTCGATCCCGGAGCCGTCCTCGCGGAACTCCAGCGTGACGTCGAAGACGGCCGCCTCGCGGCGCACGGGGAACGGCCGGGCGGCGAGGTCGCCGAGGCGGGCGGTCCGCGGCGCGCCGCCGTCGGCGTTCTGCAGCACGACCGCCGCCTGGACCAGCGGCGGCGTGGACGGGTCGCGTTCGGCGAGCACCTCGTCCACCACGGCGTCGAACGGCACGCCGGCGTGGTCGAGGTCGGCGAGCACGGCGTCGCGGGTGCGCTCCACTAGTTCGCCGAACGACAGCCGCTCGTCGATCCGGGCGCGCAGCGCGACGGTGTTGGCGAAGAACCCGACGAGGTCCCGCAGTTCGGGCCGGTCCCGCCCCGCGGTGACCGTGCCGACGACGACGTCGTCGGCACCGGTCCACCGGGCCATCGTGAGCTGCGCCGCGGCGAGGAGCACCGGGAACAGCCCGGTGGCGCGCTCGCGCGCCACCCGCCGCACCGCCCGCACCGCGGGCTCGGGCAGCCGGAACGGGTGGGAGCCGCCGCGGGTGCCGCGCACGGCCGGGCGCGGCCGGTCGGTGGGGAGGTTCAGCGGCGGTGCGCCGGCCAGCCGGTCGCGCCAGTGCGCGAGCGAGCGCCGGTACTCCTGGCCGGTGAGGCGCTCGCGCTGCCAGACCGCGTAGTCGGCGTAGCGCACGGGAAGCTCGGGCAGCCCCGCGAGCGCGGGCAGCGCGCCGGCGGCGCGGTCGGGGTCGCGCAGCGCGGCCCGGTAGAGGGCGTCGAGTTCGGCGCGCAGCACGCCCATGGACCAGCCGTCGGTGACGATGTGGTGCATCGCCAGCAGCAGGACGGCGCGCCGCTCCCCGGCACGGACCAGGTGCACGCGCAGCGGCGGACCAGCCGCGAGGTCGAACGGTTCCGCGTAGCGGCGGGCGACGAGGTCGTGCAGCGCCGCCTCGTCGCCGGGCGGCACGGCCGCCTCGTCGATCCCGACCTCGGCGGCGGCGCCCACCACCTGGACCGCCTCGCCGTGGACCTCGGGGAAGGCCGTGCGCAGCGGCTCGTGCCGGTGCACCAGTGCCGTGCACGCCCGCCGCAGGGCGGCGGCGTCCAGGTCGCCGCGCAGTTCGAGCGCCAGGCCCGAGTTGTAGTCGGCGCGGCCGGGGTCCAGCCGGTCCAGGAACCACAGCCGCCGCTGGGCGGGCGACAGCGGAACGGCGCCCTCGCGCGGAGCTGGGCCGATCCGGTCGGCGCGCCGCGGGCCGGCCGTGAGGCGGCGCAGCATCTCCGCCCGCAGCCGGCTCCGCGCGTCGTCCGCGGCCGGCGCCGGGCCGGCGGCGGCTCCTCGCTCGGGGGCGCCCCCGCGGTTGGCGGTCATCGCTCGCTCCTCCACATGTCGTCGCTGGTGTCGGGGGTCGGACGGAAGGCCCGCGGCCGCGCCGCGTCCCCCGCTCACTCGGCCATGTCGGCGAGCACGGCGGCCTCGACCGCGGCGGCGAAGCCGCGCACGCTCTGGTGGTCGAACACGGTGCGGGTCGGCAGTCGGACGGCGAAGGCCGCCTCGACCTCGCCGACGATCCGCAGCGCCACGACCGAGTCGCCGCCGATCTCGAAGAAGTTGTCGTCGGCCCCGACCCGCTCCAGGCCGAGCACCGCCGCCCAGATGTCGGCGACGGCGCGCTCCGCGACCGTCTCCGGCGGGGCGTGCCCCTCGGACGTGCCCGCCGCCCAGTCCGGGTCGGGCAGCGCCCGGCGGTCGACCTTCCCGTTCGGGGTGAGCGGCACGGCGTCGATTAGCGTGAGCGGCGCCGGGACCATGTAGCCCGGGAGCACGGCGGCGACCCGGGCCGCGACAGCCGCGGGGTCGAGGCCGGCCCCCGCCTCGGGCACCAGGTAGCCGACGAGCCGACGCGCCCCGGACGGGGCTTCGGCGACGGCGGCGACCGCCTGGGCCACCCCGGCGCATCCGGCGAGGGCGTTCTCCACCTCGCCGAGTTCGATCCGGAATCCGCGGACCTTCACCTGCCCGTCGGTCCGGCCCAGGTACTCGATCCGGTGGTCGGCGGTCCAGCGCACCAGGTCCCCGGTGCGGTAGAGCCGCGTACCGGAGCCGGACGGGTCGGCCACGAACCGCTCGGCGGTGGGCCCGCGCCGGCCCTCGTACCCCCGGGCCACGCCGGGCCCGCCGATGTACAGCTCACCGGGGACGCCCATCGGGACCGGCCGCAGCAGCGGGTCGAGCACGAGCGCCCGGGTGTTGTCCATCGGCCGGCCGATCGGCGCGGTGCCCGCCCGCGCGTCGGCGAGCGTGATCGGGCCGCAGACGGCGAACGTGGTGGTCTCGGTCGGCCCGTAGCCGTTGACGACCTCGACGTCCGGGCACGCCTCGCGCACCCGGGCGACGGCCCCGGGCGGCACCGCCTCGCCGCCTGCCCACACCTCGGCGAGGCCGGTGAAGCACTCCGGCGCCTGGTGGGCGAGCTGCGCGAACAGCGCGGCGGTGAGGAACAGCGCGGTGACGCCGTGCCCCTCGACGTACCCGCGCAGCGCCTCCGGGGTGAGGTCGGCGGTCTCGGCGACCACCACGGTCCCGCCGGACAGCAGCGGGACCCACACCTCGTAGGTGGCCGCGTCGAAGGCGTGCGGCGAGTGGAAGAGCACCCGCTCGTGCCCGCGGCGCCACCGGCGGTCGCGGGCCAGCGCGACGACGTTGCGGTGGCCCACGGTGACCCCCTTGGGGACGCCGGTGGAGCCGGAGGTGTACATCACGTACGCCGCCGCCCCGGGCGGCACGGTGCCGAGGCCGGAGCCGCCGGTACCCGCTCCGCCGCGGCCGGCCGGGCGCGGATCCTCCGGGGACGCGTCGCCGGGGTCGACCACCGGGACCGCCGGCTCCGCCGGGAGGCGGTGCCGGGCGTCGGCGTCGGCGACCACGGCGGCGACCGCGCCGTCGGCGAGCAGCCACGCGACCCGCTCCGGCGGCACCTCGTCGTGCACCGGCAGGTAGCCGGCGCCGGCCTTCAGGACGGCGAGCATCGCGACGACGGCACGCGGCGAGCGGGGCAGCAGCAGTGCCACGCGGGACTCCGGCCGCACCCCGGCCTCGCGCAGCCGCCGGGCCAGCCGCTCGGCGCGGGCGTCCAGTTCGGCGTAGCTGAGCCGTCCGCCGGCGCCGACCACCGCGTCCGCGTCCGGCCGTGCCGCGGCGCACTCGGCGAACAGTTCGTGAATCGCGCGCTCGGGCAGCGGTGCCGTGGCGCCGTCGGTGCGCGGCGCGGTGTCCCCGCCCGCCCGCACCGGCAGCCGCCCGATCGGCGTGTCCGGGTGGCGGACCAGGGTCCGGACGATCCGCGCGAGGTCGTCGAGCAGCCGCCGCACGGTGCCGGCGTCGAAGTGCCGGGGCTCGTACCCCAGGAGCAGCCGGACCCGCCCGGTGGCGTACGCGCTCAGCGTCAGCGGGTAGTTGGTCGCCTCGTTGGCGGTGACCTCCGCGACCGCGACGCCGCAGCGCTCGGCCGCCGCCCGGTCCACCGGGTAGTTCTCGAACACCACGATGCTGTCGAACAGCGGGGTGTCGCCGGGCAGCGCGGACTCCGCCTGCACCCGGGCGAGCGGCAGGAAGTCGTACCCGCGGGACTCCACTTGGCGGTCCTGGATCCCGCGCAGCCACGCGGCCGCCGGCGCGGCCGGGTCGACGCGCACCCGGACCGGCAGGGTGTTGATGAAGAGTCCGATCGCGGTGTCGGCGCCGGGCAGGTCGGCGGGCCGGCCGGAGGTGGTCGCGCCGAACACCACGTCCGTCCGCCCGGAGTGGACCGACAGCAGCAGCGCCCACGCGCCCTGCACCAGAGCGTTGACGGTGAGCCGGTTCCGCCGCGCGAAGGCGTGCACCGCCGCGGAGTCCTCCGGCGACAGGTCGCATGCGAGGCGTTCGGTCGAGCGCGCCGCGCGCACGTCCTCGGGGTCCCGGTCGTAGGGCAGCGGCACCGGGGCGTCGAACCCGGCCAGCACCGTGCGCCAGTAGCGGAGCCCGGTGGCGGTGTCCTGCCGCCGGATCCACGCCACATGGTCCCGGAACGGACGCCGCGGCCGGGGCTCGCCGCCGGCGTAGGCGGTGAGCACGTCGTCGAGCAGCAGCGGCAGGCTCCAACCGTCCAGCAGCAGGTGGTGGAAGGTCAGCACCATGCGCACCGCCGCCACGCCGCCGCCAGCGCGGCCGTGTCCGCCACACCGTCCAGCAGCAGGACCAGCTGCTCGAAGTACGAGGAGGACTCCGGCTCCAGCACCGAGTGGAACAGCATGCCCTGCTGCATCGGCGTCAGCGGGTAGACATCGGCGACATCGCGGCCGTCGCCCACCAGCCGGTCCACCGCGGCCTGGTCCAGGGCCACCAGCGGGAAGTCCGACGGGGTCGCCCCGCCCACCCCCTCGGCCAGGCAGAACCGCACCAGGTCCGCCAGCCCGGCCGTGAACCGCTCGGCCAGCGCCCGGACGGTCCCCTCCTCGTGGACGGTGCGGGCGTAGGCCCAGTCGAACACCAGCCGGCCGCCTGCCACCCGGCCGACCACCTCCAGCAGGTGGGCACGCGGGTGCCGCGGGTCTCCGGGGTCGGTGAGGAAGCGGACGGCCGGTGCCGCGGTACCGGCGTCGAAGCGGCCCAGGTAGTTGAAGCTCACCCGGGGAGCCGGGACGTCCTCCAGCGCCGCCCGCTGCTCCGGGGTGCCCAGGTGGCGCAGCGCGCCGAACCCGATCCCCCGGTTCGGCACCGAGCGGAGGTCCTCCTTCACCGCCTTCAGCAGCTCACCCCAGTCCCACCCGGTGCCGGTACGCAGCGCCACCGGGAACACGCTGGTGAACCAGCCCACCGTCCGCGATACGTCCACCCCGGCCGCGCCGCCGGGCAGCTCCTCCCGGCCGTGTCCCTCCAGGTCCACCAGCACCCGCTCGGCGCCGCACCACTCCCCCAGCACCCGGCCCAGCACCGCCAGCAGCACGTCGTTCACCTGGGTCCGGAACACCCCGGGGACCTCCCGGAGCAGTTCGGCGGTGCGCTCCGGGTCGAGGGCGACCGAGACGGTCCGCCGCTCCGCCACCGTGTTGGGGCCCTCGGCGTCCACCGGCAGTGCGGCGGTGCCCGCGACGCCTGCCGCAGCGCCGCCGCCAGGTCCTCCAGCAGCACCCGCCACGACACCCCGTCCACCACCAGGTGGTGCGCCACCACCAGCAGCCGGGACCGGGACGGGGCTCCCCCGTCGAGCAGGACCACCCGCACCGGCGGTCCTTCGCGCAGGTCCACCTCGGCCCGCGCCCGTTCGGCGTGCGCCGCCACCAGCGCGTCCAGGTCGGCGGGGGACGCCGAGCCGGCGTCCGCGACCGTGAGCACCCGGTCGACGTCCTCCCGGTCGGCCGTCCACAGCCGCCGGTCACCGTCGACGTCGGCCACGCGCAGCCGCAGCATGGCGTGCCGGTCCAGCAGCGCCGCGACGGCGCGCGGCAGGGCGGCCGCGTCGATGCCGCCCGGCGGGTCCAGCAGCACGGACATCGTGAACCGCTCCGGCGCGGTCCGGTGGGAGTCCAGGAACCACCGCATGACGGGGGTCTCCGGCACCGGGCCGGCCGCCGGAAGGAGGTCCGGGCCGCGCTCCTCGGCGGCTCCGTCGAGGACCGCGGCCTCGGCGAGCGCCGCCACGGTCTGGCGGGTGAACACGTCCTTCGACGTCAGCGGCAAACCGGCCCGCCGGGCCCGGGCGACCAGCTGGATGCTGACGATGGAGTCGCCCCCGAGATCGAAGAAGTTGTCGTGCACGCCGACGCGCTCGACCCCCAGCACCTCGGCGAAGACCCCCGCCAGCACCCGCTCCGCCTCGGTACGCGGCGCGACGTGGCGGTAGCCGACCAGCCGCGGCGCCCCGGCCCGGTCCTCCCGGGCGCGGACCACCGCCTGCCGCACTCCGGGCAGCGCGGTCAGAGCGGACTCGACCTCGCCCGGCTCGATCCGGAAGCCGCGGATCTTCACCTGCGCGTCGGCCCGCCCCACGAACTCCAACTGGCCGTCGGACCCCCAGCGCACCAGGTCCCCGGTCCGGTACAGCCGCTCCCCCGAACCCGACGGATCCGCCACGAACCGCTCCGCCGTCAGCCCCGGCCGGCCCCAGTAGCCGCGGGCCACGCCCGCGCCTCCGACGTAGAGCTCGCCGACCACCCCGGCCGGGACCGCCCGCAGCAGCCCGTCCAGCACCAGCACGCGCGTGCCGCGTACCGGGCGGCCGATCGGCGGGGTGCTTCCGGGTTCGAGCGGGTCGCTGAGGGTCGCGGCGATGGTGGTCTCCGTC
This sequence comes from Marinitenerispora sediminis, assembly GCF_003336425.1. Lineage (GTDB taxonomy): Bacteria > Actinomycetota > Actinomycetes > Streptosporangiales > Streptosporangiaceae > Marinitenerispora > Marinitenerispora sediminis. The sequence continues at coordinate 15,163 of NZ_QEIO01000149.1, forward strand.
GGCCCGTAGGCGTTGACCATCCGGCGGCCGGGCGCCCAGCGGTTGACGAGTTCGGCCGGACACGCCTCCGCGCCCACCACGAGGGTGCGCAGATCCGGGTAGTCGCCGGGCGGCAGCGTGCCGAGGACGGACGGCGGGATGAGCGTGAGGGTGACGCGCTCACCGCGCAGCACGTCGGCGAGGTCGTCGCCGACCAGCACCCCCGGCGGCGGGACCACCAGGGTGCCGCCGGTTCCGAACGCCATGAGCAGTTCCATCACCGAGGCGTCGAAACTCGCCGAGGCGAGCTGGAGCACCCGCTCCTCCGGCCCGGAACCGAACCGCTCCACCTGCGCGGCGGCCAGCTCGCCGACCCCGCGGTGGGTGACGAGCACCCCCTTGGGCACGCCGGTGGAGCCGGACGTGTAGATGAGGTAGGCGGCGTCGTCCAGGCCGATCTCGGGCCGGGCCGGCGCCGGCCGCGCCGGCTGGTCGCCGTCCGGGGCGGCGGGGCGGTCGGCGAGCTCGTCCAGCAGGATCCGGTGCGGCCCTCGCGGCAGTCCCCCGGCCGCGGCCCGGCGGGTGAGGACGAGGGCGGCGCCGGCGTCGGCCAGCATGAACCGCAGGCGGTCGGCGGGGTAGCCGGGGTCGAGCGGCAGGTGGACGGCGCCGGTCCGCACCACGGCGAGCAGCGCGGCGACGAAGTCCGGGCCGCGCTCCAGGCAGACGCCGACCGGCTCCCCGCGCCGCACCCCGCGCGCCCGGAGCTCCCCGGCGATCCGGTCGGCGCGGGCGTCGAGCTGGGCGTAGCTGAGCCGCTCGCCGCCGCCGGCCAGCGCGGCGGCGTCCGGGCGCGCCGCGACGCACGCGTCGAACAGCCCGACCAGGGTGCTGCGGCGCAGCTCGGTAGGGCCGGTCCCCCAGGTCCGGACGAGTCGGCGGCGCTCGGCCGGCGGCTGGACCGGGACGTCGGCGAGCCGGCGCTCCGGGTCGGCGGCGAGCGCGGCCAGCAGGTCGGTGAGCTGGTCGGTGAGCCGGTCGGCGGTGCCGGGGTCGAAAAGCGCCGGGTCGTAGCGCAGGTGCAGGGCGATCCGGGGGCCGTCGTAGCCGACGAGCGTCAACGGGTAGTTCGTCGCCTCGTTCGCGGTGGCCTCGACGAGCGTGACGCCGTGCCGGCGCGCGGAGTCGGCGTCCATCGGATAGTTCTCGAACACCACGATGCTGTCGAACAGCTGGGTGTCCTTGGGCAGCCCGGACTCCGCCTGGACCTCGGTCAGCGGCAGGAAGTCGTAGCGGCGCGCCTCGGCCTGCGCGTCCTGGATCCCGCGCAGCCACGCGGCCGCCGGCGCGGCCGGGTCGATCCGGATCCGGACCGGCAGCGTGTTGATGAAGAGTCCGATCGCGGTGTCGGCGCCGGGCAGGTCGGCGGGCCGGCCGGAGGTGGTCGCGCCGAACACCACGTCGGTGCGGCCCGAGTGGACCGACAGCAGCAGCGCCCACGCGCCCTGGAGCACGGCGTTGACGGTGAGCCGGTTCCGCCGCGTGAAGGCGCGGACCGCACCGGTCGCCTGGACGGAGAGCGTCCGGGAGACGCGTGCGGTGCAGCGGGCCGCGCGCACGTCCTCGGGGGTCCGGTCGTAGGGCAGCGGCACCGGGGCGTCGAACCCGCCCAGCAACGTGCGCCAGTGCCGCCGGGCCGCGGCGCGGTCCTGGCGCGCCAGCCACTCCAGGTGCCCGCGGATGGTGGGGCGGGCGGGCGGCTCGCCGCCGGCGTAGGCGGTGAGCACGTCGTCGAGCAGCAGCGGCAGGCTCCAACCGTCCAGCAGCAGGTGGTGGAAGGTCAGCACCATGCGCACCCGGACGGCCACCGGGAGCCGCGCGGCGCGCCGGACCATCTGCACCGGTGCGTCGAGTCCGTCCCACACGACGGTGGTGCGCAGGAGGGGGGTGCGTTCGGCCACCCGACGCCACGCCGCCGCCAGCGCGGCCGTGTCCGCCACACCGTCCAGCAGCACCACCACCTGCTCGACGTAGGCCGGGGCGTCCGGCTCCAGCAGCGAGTGGAACAGCATGCCCTGCTGCATCGGCGTCAGCGGGTAGATGTCCACCACGTCGCGGCCGTCGCCCACCAGCCGGTCCACCGCGGCCTGGTCCAGGGCCACCAGCGGGAAGTCCGACGGGGTCGCCCCGCCCGCCCCCTCCGACAGGCAGAACCGCACCAGGTCCGCCAGCCCGGCCGTGAACCGCTCGGCCAGCGCCGCGACCGTCGCACGGTGGTGCCGTCCAACCGAGTACACCCAGTCGAAGACCAGGCGGTCGCCGACCACCCGGCCGACCACCTCCAGCGCGTGCGTGCGCCGTTCGGCGGGCGCGTGCTCTCCCCCGACGTTGAGCGCCACCGAGCGGACCGGTCCGGCGCCACCCGCCGCCGCGTCGAAGCGGCCCAGGTAGTTGAAGCTCACCCGGGGAGCCGGGATCGCCGCGAGCGCCGCCCGCTGCTCCGGGGTGCCCAGGTGACGCAGCGCACCGAACCCAATCCCCCGGTTCGGCACCGCCCGCAGATCCTCCTTCACCGCCTTCAGCAGCTCACCCCAGTCCCACCCGGTACCGGTACGCAGCGCCACCGGGAACACACTGGTGAACCAGCCGACGGTCCGTCCGATCTCCGGGGTGGCGGCCTCACCGGGCAGCTCCTCGCGCCCGTGCCCCTCCAGGTCGACCAGCACCCGCTCGGCGCCGCACCACTCCCCCAGCACCCGGCCCAGCACCGCCAGCAGCACGTCGTTCACCTGGGTCCGGAACACCCCGGGCACGTCGCGCAGCAGCCGCCGGGTGGGCTCGGCCGGCAGCGCGGCCGTGACGGTCCGCGCGCCGGCCACCGTGTCGCCGGCGGCGTCCGGGGTGCGGTCGACCGGGATCTCCGCGGCCGCCTCCGCCGCGACGCCGGTCCAGTGCTCCAGCTCCGCGTCGAACCCGCCGCCCTCCGTGCACGCGACCAGCCGGTGCGCCCACTCCCCGAACGGCACCGACCCCGGACCCAGATCCACCCCCGAGCCCTCCGACGCCTGCCGCAGCGCCGCCGCCAGATCCTCCAGCAGCACCCGCCACGACACCCCGTCGACCGCGAGGTGGTGGGCGACCACGAGCAGCCGCGAGCTGCGTCCGGTGCCGCGGTCGAACCACACGGCCCGCACGACCGGGCCCGCGGCGAGGTCGAGTGCCGCGTGCAGCGGCTCCGCGGTGCGCCGGACGAACCGGCCCAGGCCGCCGTCGGCGACGGAGGAGGCGTCCACCCGCTCCAGCACCCGGTCCACGGACTCGTCCTCGGCGACGCGCAGCCGGGGGCCGCCGGGGGCCGGCTCCGCCCGCACGCGCAGCATGGCGTGCCGGTCCAGCAGCGCCGCGACCGCGGCGCGCACCGCCGCAAGACCGACGTCCTCAGCGAGCTCCACCAGCACCGACATGGTGAAGTGGTGCGGCGCCACCGGATGGGTGTCGAAGAACCACCGCACGATGGGGGTGGCCGGCACCGGGCCGGCCACTGGGCGGGACGGCTCGGGGCGCTCCTGTGCGCCGTCGGGTGCCGCCGGCACCGCGACCTCCGCCAGCCCGGCGACGGTCTGCCGGGTGAAAACGTCCTTCGACGTCAGCAGCAGGCCGGCCCGCCGGGCCCGGGCGACCAGCTGGATGCTCAGGATCGAGTCACCGCCCAGGGTGAAGAAGTTGTCGTGCACGCCGACGCGCTCGACCCCCAGCACCTCGGCGAAGACCCCCGCCAGCACCCGCTCCGCCTCGGTACGCGGCGCGACGTGGCG
>NZ_QEIO01000150.1 GCF_003336425.1 Marinitenerispora sediminis
TCGCGCGTCTCGGTGGCGGGGTCGGCGCCGAACTCCTCGGCGAGCCGCCGGCGCAGCGCGTCGTAGGCGGCCAGCGCGTCGGCCTGGCGGCCGCACCCGCTCACCAGCTTCGTGGGGCGCGGCACCGAGCTGCGCGACACCGTGGAGCTGCTGGAGCACCAGCGCCTGGTGACGCTGATCGGCCCGGGCGGGGCCGGCAAGACCCGGCTGTCGATCGAGGCCGGCTCCCGCTTCGCCGAGCGGTGCGCCCGGCTCGCGGCGGACGGCGTGTGGTTCGTCGAGCTCGCGCCGCTCAGCGACGCGGGCGAGATCGCCCCGGCGGTTCTCGGCGCGCTCGGCCTGCGGGAGCGGACCGTCATCGGCCTGCGCGGCGCCGCCGTCGCCGGCGATCCGCTCTCCCGGCTCGCCGGCGCCCTCGCCGAGCAGCGGGTGCTGCTCGTGCTGGACAACTGCGAGCACCTCGTCGCCGAGGCCGCCCGCCTTGCCGAGCGCCTCCTCGCCGCGTGCCCCGGGGTGCGGATCCTGGCGACCAGCCGGGAGCCGCTGACCGTCCCCGGCGAACGGCTGGTGCCGGTGGCCTCCCTGGAGCTCCCGCCGGCGCGGGTCACCGCCGAACGCGCGCTGGACTACCCCGCCGTCCGGCTGTTCGCCGAGCGGGCGGCCGCCGCCGGCCAGCGGCTGCGGGTGCACCCCGGCAACGTCGCGCACGTCGTCCGGGTGTGCCGGGAGCTCGACGGCATGCCGCTCGCCCTGGAGCTGGCCGCGGCGCGGGTGCGCGCCATGCCGCTCCCGCAGCTCGCCGAGCGGCTCTGCGACCGGTTCCGGCTGCTCACCAGCGGCAGCAGGTCCGCACTCCCGCGCCACCAGACGCTGCAGGCCGTGGTCGACTGGAGCTGGGACCTGCTGGACGCGCCGGAGCGCACCCTGCTGCGGCGGTTCGCGGTCTTCGCGGGCGGCGCGACGCTGGAGGCGGTGGAACGGGTCTGCGCCGACGAGCCGGGCGGTGCCGCCATCGGCGGCCGCGACGTGTGGGAACTGCTGTTCGCCCTCGTCGACAAGTCGCTGCTGGCCGCGGACCAGTCCGTCGCCGACACCGCGGCGCCCCGCTACCGGATGCTGGAGACCGTCCGCGCCTACGGGGCGCGGCGGCTCGCGGAGGCCGGCGAAGAGGACGAGCGCCGCCGCGTGCACGCCGAGTACGTGCTCGGCCTGTGGCAGGACGGCGACCCCCGGCTGCGCACCGGCGAGCAGGGGGAGTGGCTGCTGCGGCTGCGCGCCGAGCACGACAACCTCGGCGCGGCGCTGCGGTGGGCCGTGGACCACGGCGCCGCGGGCCTGGCCCTCGACCTCACCCACTGCGCCCAGTGGTACTGGACCATGGGCGACACGATGTCGGAGGGCGGCCGGTGGTGCGCGGAGGTCCTCCGCATGGTGGGGGAGCGGCCGCCGGAGGGCCGGGTCGTCGCCTACGCCGAGTGCCTGGTCTCCCGGGCGCTCTGCGACCTCAGCGGCGCCCGCACCCATGCCGACCTGGAGCGCGCCGCGGAGCTGCTCCGCGACGCCGGCGAGCGGGCGGAGGCGCACCCCTACCTCCTCATGCTCCCCGCCTACCTGGGCATGTTCACCGGCGACATCGCCAGCATGACCGAGCACTTCGCCGGGCTGCCGGACCCGTCGGACCCGTGGCTGCGGGCGTTCACGGCCACCCTCACCGGAGTGCTCGCCGCGCAGTGCGGGCGCGCCCGGCTGGCCGAGCGGTGTCACCAGAGCGCGCTGGAGGGGTTCCGGCGGCTCGGCGACGCGTGGGGCGGCTGCCAGGCGCTCGCCGGGCTCGCGGAGGTCGCGCGCTACGAGGACCTGGAGCGGGAGCGGGAGTTCCTGACCGAGGGCATCGCGATGGCCGAGCGGCTGGGCGTCCGCGACCGCGTCGCGATGTTCCGGGGGTGGCTGGCCGTGTCCTGGGCCTTCTCCGGTGACGTGGCCCGGGCGCGGGAGCAGGTCGCGGTGCTCCGGAACGCGGGGCTGAAGTGGCAGCACCGGCTGTCGGCCACCTTCGTCGAGGCGCAGGTCGACCAGCTCGCCGGCGACCTGCCGGCCGCCCGCCGCAACCTCGACGCCGCGATGCGCCAGGCCGGCGAGTTGGGGGAGTTCGTCCGGGCCCAGATGTCCGCGCTCTGCGCCGCCGTCCGGGCGCGGATCGAACTCGACGCGGGCCAGGCCTCCCGGGCCCGCCGCCACCTCCTCGCCGCCTGGCGCGATCCCGGCCTGCCCCGCGACGCCGTGACGCAGACCATGGTCCTGGAGCAGATGGCCGAACTGGCCCTCGCCGCGGGGGACCCGGCACAGGCCGCGGCGCTGCTCGGCCACGCCGACGGCGCCCGGGGCGTGCCCAACCTGACAGAGCCCCCGGTCGCGGCGGTGCGGGCCGCGGCCCGCGCACGGCTCGGCGACGAACACTTCACCGATCTGCACCGGCGCGCGGCGGCGGCCGGGGTCGAGGAGCGCCTGGCGGCCATGGAGCGCTGTGTCGCCGCCTGGCCCGAGTCCGGCGCCCCGGCGGACGGGTGACACCAGGGGGCTCCTGGTCGGCAGGCAGCTCGCGGGCGCCGCAGGACCGCGGGTACGGGGCCAGTGGCCAGGGGCCGCGTGAGCGGCGCCGGTCAGCCGGTGGCGCCGGATCGCGGCGACCAGCGCCCCCGGCTCCGGTGACGGGCGCGCCGCCAGCATTGAGCCGCGCGCGCGGAGCGGCGCTCCAGGTCCGCCTGGGCTGCTGGTCGGGATGAGCGCTCCGGTCCGGTGCCGGTGCCGGTGGGGTACCGCTGCCACGGCCGCGTCCGCCGCTCGGCGAGGGCCGGGCCGGTGGGCGCGGCTGCCCCGGGCCGGCCGTGCTGTTCGGAGCGGCGGGCAGGCGCCCGCCACGCCGCGGATGCCAGGCGCACCCTGTCGGGCGCTCGCGGCACGCGTCGGCGGCACCTGGGGGCATGGTCGCGCCGACCGGATCGGCGCCGGCGGGCAGCCACAGGCCGTGGTGACCCCCTACCGCGCCGAAAGGAGGACGCCAGCGGCCGGATGGACGTGGAGCGCGCCGCGAAGGGCGCGAGGGCTCGCCGTCACCCACCGTCCCCGGGAGCCTTCCACCATGGGCGACAACGAGGTCCGGCGAACCGCTGTCACGGATCAGGAGCGGACTCGTCGCCGCCCGGGCAGTAGCGGGACGGGCGGCGGTTGCGCGCGGGGAGCACCGCGATGAGCGCGTCGGTCCCGTGGCGGTGCCGAGCGGATATGGCTGCCACGGCCGCGTCCGCCGCTCGGCGAGGGCCGGGCCGGTCGGCGCGGCTGCCCCGGGCCGGCCGTGGTCTTCGGACCGGCGGGCAGGCGCTTGCCACGCCGCGGACGCCAGGCGCAGCCTGGCGGGCGCCCGCGGGGACGTGCCGGCGGTACGTGGGCGCGACCGCGTCGGCGGGCAGCCGCAGGCTGGGTTGGCGCCATGCCGCGCCGGAGGCACGACGCCGCCGTCCGGGCGCCGCGGAACGCGCCGCCACGGGCGCCCGGGACCAGCCGTCACCCGGCGGCCCGGGCGCCCCTCGCCATGGACGCGAGCGCTAGGAGCGGCGCCGGTAGGCCCGGGTGGCCAGCGGGAAGAACACGGCCACCAGGGCGACCGACCAGACGACCGTCCACAGCAGCGGCTCGGCCACCGGGCCGCCGAGCATCAGGCCGCGCATCGCGTCGGTGACGTGGGTGACCGGGTTGACCTGCGCGAACACCGACATCCAGGTCGGCATCCGCTCCGGCTCCACGAACGTCGAGCTGCCGAAGGTCAGCGGGAACATCCAGATGGAACCGAAGATGTTCACCGCCGTCGCCGAGCGCAGCGCCAGCCCGAAGAAGGCCGACAGCCAGCACAGCCCGAAGGCGAACAGCAGCACCACCGCGGCCGCGCCGAGCACGCCCACCAGGCCGCCGGCCGGGCGGAACCCGATGGAGACCGCCACCAGCAGCACCATGATGACCGTCAGCAGGTACCGCGTCATGTCGCCGAGGATCGCGCCGATCAGCGGCGCGGACCGGGCGATCGGCAGCGACCGGAAGCGGTCGAAGATGCCCTTCTCGATGTCGGTGTTGAGGGAGACCCCGGTGCCGATCGTCGCGAAGATCACCGACTGCGCCGTGATGCCGGGGATGATGAAGTCGCGGTAGGTCCGCCAGTCGCCCATCATCGCCTCGCCGAACACGAAGACGAACAGGCCGACGAACATGATCGGCATGAACGTCAGGCCCAGGACCTCCGCGGGGTTGCCGCGGATCCGGAGCAGGCTGCGCCAGGTGAGCAGCATGCCGTGCCAGACCGCGGTCACCGGGGTGACGCGGTGCGGGATCGCGGGGATGGCGGCAGGTGCCGCCGGCCGCTCGGCCGTCGCCGTCATGCGTTCGTCCTCTCCTGCAGCTCCTGCCGGGTACCGGCGGGGTCGGTGGTGGCGGCGGTGTCGGTGGTGTCGGCGGGCTCCGCCGGGTGGCCGGTGAGCGCCAGGAACACCTCGTCCAGGCTCGGCCGGCGCAGCGTCAGCTCCGCCACGGCGACGCCGGCGTCGTCCAGGCGGCGCACCACCGCCGGCAGCGCGGCCGGGTCGGCGACCGAGGCGCGGATGGAGTCGCCGGCGGTGTGCGCGGTGGTGCCCGTGACCGCGGTGACGATGCCGGCGGCGTCGGCCAGCCGGCCGGTGTCGGTGGGCCGCATCTCCAGCACCTGGTCGCCGGCCCGGGCCTTCAACTCCTCCGGCGTCCCGGTGGAGATGACCCGCCCGTGGTCGATGACGGCGATGTCGTCGGCCAGCTGGTCGGCCTCCTCCAGGTACTGGGTGGTCAGCAGCACGGTCACCCCGTCGCCGACCAGGCCGCGGACCACGCCCCACAGCTCGTTGCGGCTGTGCGGGTCCAGGCCGGTGGTCGGCTCGTCCAGGAACAGCAGGCTGGGCCGCCCGACCAGGCTGGCCGCCAGGTCGAGCCGCCGGCGCATGCCGCCGGAGTAGGTCCGGGCCGGGCGCTCGCCGGCGTCGGTGAGCGAGAAGCGCTCCAGCAGCTCGGCCGCCCGGGCGCGCGCGTCCCGCCGGGAGAACCCGAGCAGCCGGGCGATGAGCATGAGGTTCTGGGTGCCGGTCAGGTCCTGGTCGACCGCGGCGTACTGGCCGGTCAGCCCGATCTGCCGGCGGACGAGGTGCGGCTCGGCGACCACGTCGTGGCCGCCGACCAGGGCCCGGCCCTCGTCGGGGCGCAGCAGTGTGGCGAGCACGCGGACCGTGGTGGTCTTGCCCGAACCGTTGGGCCCGAGCACGCCGAGCACCGCGCCGCTGCGCGCCACGAGGTCGACCCCGGCCAGCGCGGTGGTGTTCTTGAACCGCTTGACCAGGCCCTCCGCGCGGATGGCGTCCGTCATTGTTCCTCCCTGTCGATCAGCGTCCAGTTTCCCGCCCGGTGCTGACAGAGCGCTGACATGCGCGGGCCTGCGCTGACGGCCGGACGCGGTTCGCCCGCTCCGGCGCGGCCTGCCGGGCCGGAGGCGGCACACCGTAACGATCCGGAAGAAACACCCTAGACTCGGTCCCGTGACGACCCCCCGACTCCGCCCGCCCCAGCACCGCGTCGCGCCGCGCGCCGTCCTGATGTGGACGGTGAGCGGCCTCGTCGGCGCGGCCGTCGGCATCGCGGTCCTCGTCGGCGCGGCTCTGCTGCTCGGCTTCACCCGCTGGTCCTGGGTGCCGGCGCCGGTCGTCGACCGTGCCTGGTGGGCGCCGGTCTGCTACGGGGTGTACGGAGTCGCGCGCGCGGTGATCGCACCCCGCTGGCGGTACCGGGTGCACCGCTGGGAGGTGACGGCCGACGTCGTCTACACGCGGGTCGGCTGGCTCAGCCGCGCCTGGCAGCTCGTGCCGGTGAGCCGCATCCAGACGGTGGACCACACCCAGGGCTGGCTGGAGCGCATGTTCGGGCTCGCCACCCTGGAGGTCCGCACCGCCTCGCACGCCGGCTCCTCCAAGATCGAGGGGCTGCGGGCCGAGGTGGCGCGGGAGCTCTCCGAGCAGCTGGCGGTGCGGGCCGGCGAGCTGCGGGACGACGCCACGTGAGCGCGCCCGACGAAGGCCGGCCGGCCCCGGCCCTCCCGCCGGAGCAAGCCGCCGGGGCGCCCGCGGCGGAGCCGGACGCCCCGCCCGCGCCGGAGCCCGAGCCGGAGTACCGGCTCAGCCCGCTGACCATGGTGACGGCGCCGGTCCGGTACCTGCGCTCGTTCGTGGTGCCGATCGTGGTCGCGCTGGTCGCCGGCGGCTTCGACCCGTGGGCGCTCGGCTCGTCGGCCGCCGCGGTGCTCAGCATGCTGGTGGTGGCCTTCGTCAACTGGCGCACGGTGCGCTACCAGGTCGGGGCCGAGCGCCTGGAGATCCGCAGGGGGCTGATCGGCCGCTCCCGCCGGACCATCCCGCTGGAGCGCATCCGCGGGGTCGACGTCACCTCGACGCTGCTGCACCGCGCGCTCGGTCTGGCGGTGGTCCGCGTCGAGGCCGCCGCGGGCGGCGGTGCGGCGGAGGAGGGCCGGCTCGACGCCGTCGCGGCCGCCGAGGCGGAGCGGCTGCGCCGCGTACTGCTGCACCGGCGCGCGGTGCTGGGGGGCGCGCCGGCCGCCGAGGCGGCGGCCCCCGAGGCGGACCCGGGGGAGCGCCCCGCCGCGGACCTGCCCGAAGCCGCCGCGGACGAGGTCGAGTACTTCCGGATGCCCCGGGCGTGGTACCTCTACGCGATGCTCAGCCTGGGCTACCTGCTGACGCCCTTCGCGGCGCTCGCCGCGCTCGTCGGATTCGTCGCGCAGGTGCTCAGCGACCTCGACTTCGACGTCGACTCCGAGGCGGCGACCGGTGCCGCCGAGTGGCTGCGGGACGGCGGGACCTCGCTACTCGTCACCCTGCTCGTCGGCACGCTGCTGCTCCTGGTGCTGCTCATGCCGGTCTTCGCGGTGGTCTCCTACTCCGTGAACCACTGGGGGTTCACGCTGCGCCGCCGGGACTCCGCACTGGTGACCGAGCGCGGCCTGTTCACCCGGCGCAGCGTCACCCTGGAGCACCGCCGCATCCGCGGCCACGCGCTGCGCGACAGCCCGCTGGAGCGCTGGCGCGGCGCCGTCCGGCTGCGCGCGATCGTCACCGGGCTGGGCGATGCCGCCGCCGCGGCGACGCTGCTGCCGACCGGTCCCCGGGAGCGGGTCGGCGAAATCGTGGAGCGCGCGCTGACCCCGTACCGGGGCGGGCTGGTGCGGCACCCGCCGGCGGCGCGCACCCGGCGGCTGTTCCGGGCGGTGGGCCCGTTCGCCGCGGCCGCCGCGGCGGCGCTGGCCGCGGAGGTGTACTGGCTCGCCGCGCTCCTCGCGGCGGCGGCCCTGCTCGGCGTCCCGCTCGGCCTGGACCGCTACCGCGCGCTGGGGCACGGCTACGACGGCCACCAGGTCAGCGTCCGCTCCGGCTCGCTGCGGCGGGAGCAGGCGGTGCTGCTGCGCGACGCGGTGATCGGCTGGACGTGGCGGCAGACGCTGTTCCAGCGCCGGGCCGGACTGGCGACCCTCCAGATCGCGGTGGGCGCGGGCGGCGGAACCTACGACGCGGTGGACGCGGACTTCGACGAGTCGGTGGCCTTCGCCGCCGGCGTGACCCCGGCGGTGCTGCGGCCGTTCCTCGCAGGGGCGGGGGAGGACACCGCGCCGGACGGCCCGGCCGCGTCCGGCTGAGCGCTTCGCACATCCCGCGCCCGGGCGGCGGCCCGGACCGGCCGGGCGGGAGGTCAGTCGCTCTTCTTCGCGCCGAACATGATCTCGTCCCAGGACGGCACCGACGCCCGCCGGCCCCGCGTCTTGCGGCGGGGCGGCTGGCCCCCGACGCCGGCGGCGGCCGCCGCCGACAGCGGGGGCTCCTCCTCGCTCGGGCGGGCGGAGCCGGGCGGGCCGGGGCGCTGCGCGCCGGCGGCCGGGCGTTCCGGGTCGCCGGCCGGGGCCGGCTCAGCGCGGGGCGGGGTGTCGGCGGGCCGGGGCCCGGCGGCGGTGGCGCCCGCGCCGGGGCGGGCGCGCTCCGCCGTCACCGAGACGCGGCCGGCGGGTGCGGCGGGCTCGGCGGCCCGCGCGACGGGTTCGGCGGGGGCGGCCGGCTCGGGCCGGAGCGCGGGTTCGGCCGGGCCCTGGCGGCGCGGCACGAACGGGGTCACGGTGGCGCCGGCCCCGGTGTCGGCCGGGCCGAGGTCCAGCGGCTCCTCGGGCTCGGGGGCGGAGAAGCGGACGGCCTCCTCGTCGGCCGGGTTGACGGAGCGCCGCCGGGCGTCGAAGGTCCAGTGGGCGACGCGCTCCTCGCCCTCGATCAGGAAGGCGAGCTTGACCAGCCAGGTCCCGTCGTCGCGCTTCCAGGAGTCCCACACCGCGTCGCCGGTCTCCAGCTGGTGCCGGCCGATCCGGTCCGCCACCAGGTCGCCCAGCACGGGACCCGGGCTGGACTCGCCCGGCCGGCGCACCGTGGCCCGCTGGGCCTGCTGGGCCATGTACTCCCGTTCCTGCAGCACCGGGCCCTCGAACCAGCGCACCCGCTCGATCGGGATCCCGGCGGCCTCGGCGATGGCCTCCGCGGTCTCCCCGGAGCGGATCCGGGCCTGGATTTCCTTGGGGCGCAAGGGATTCTCCACTTCGATCTCGTACTGGCCGAGCCGGGAGAACTGGCCGCGCACGGCGGCGCGGAGACGGTCGTCGACGGGCAGCGTGAATCGGGTCCCACGGCCGGCGCTCGCCAACACCAGGTAGGTGCCGTCCTCGCTGACGGCGACGAGGCGAAGCTCCTGCATCGCCCTCCCTTTCGCGTCCCGTCGAGGGTATGTCCTAGGCCATCCCCCATGTCCTCAGTCTTGTTGGCATCCGCCCATTCGGCCAGTACCACCACCGGCATGTCCGAACCGCGCGCCGTGTGGTGGGCGGCGCGTCGGGCGCGCGGGCGCGCGGTCGGGGCCGATGCCGCAGACATCGCGCTCCCTATCGTGCCATCTTGACACGCCGGTGACGCGGCGGCCCGCCCGTGGCGGCGGGTTTCGGACGCAAAGCCCTTGACGGCGTGCCGGCGATGGTATCTCCGCCTGCTTTCCACCCGTTTGATCGGGCGGCGCATCGGGCGATCGGTACATGATGGGACTTTCCACTGCTGAAACGCGCATACGATCGCAAATCGACACGCCGATCGCGACCCAAGGGTGATCAATCCAATCTCTGCCGGTTACCGGAACACCGGCGGGTGTGGCGCGAGTTGACCGCTTATGGACGTGGAAATCATGTGTGACCGTTATGGTGTGCGGCCGACCGGTGCCGGCGACTTCCGGGACCACCGCAGGGCCGCCCGGCCGTGGCGGGCGGTGTCGGAGGGAGCCGGATGAGCGGCGGGGAGCAGCGCGGCGCGAAGCGCATCGACCTCAGCCTCTCCCAGGTCGTCGGCGGCGGCCTCGCGACGCTGACCGCCGCCACGGCCGCGTCGTTCCTCGGGGTCTACGGCACCATCATCGGCGCCGCGGTGATGAGCGTCATCAGCACCGCGGGTACCGCGGTGGTCCAGCACCTCCTCAGCCGCAGCGGGGAGAAGGCCCGCGACCTCACCGGACGCCGCCCTCCGCGGGCGCGGACACCCGGTGCGGCGCCGGGCGGCGGGGCCCCGGGTAAGGGCGGCGTCGAAACGCTGGTGGACCTGCCCGAAACGAGGGTCCTGGATGCGGTCCCCGCCACCCGGCCGTTCCGGCCGGCCGAAGGCGACGCCTCAGCCGACCGCACCCCGACCGCGCCGCTCCCGCCCGGCGGCGAGGCCGACTCCGGCGCCGCGGAGCCCGGGCGGGCCTCCCGGTGGCGGCGGTGGCGCGGGATCGTCCTGCCGGCCGCGGCGCTCTTCCTGGCAGCCATGGCGCTCATCACCGCCTTCGAACTGTTCTCCGGCCGCTCCCTCTCCGACACCGTTCGGGGCGACGGCACCTCCTCCAGCCCTTCGCTGCTCGGCGGGACGGGCGGCGGAGCGGCCGCCGAGCCGACCCCGGACCCCGGAACCGGGACCGGTACCGGCGGGCCCGACGCGACCGACGAGCCGGCCGCCCCGGACGCCACACCCGCCCCCGACGAGGGGGAGGGTGCCACCGGCCCCGGTGCGACCACCGAGCCGACCGACCCCGCGACCGGCGACGGCACCGGAGGCGCCCCCTCCCAGGAGCAGGGCGGCGACGGCACCGGGACCGGCGAGGGCACCGGCGGCACCGGCGGCACCGACAGCGGATCCGCCGGGACCGGCGAGGTCCCCTCCGACGACCAGCAGGACCCGGCCGTCCAGCAGGACGGCACCGCCCCCGGGCCGCAGGCTCCGCGCTGACCGCCGGCCGGCCCGGCCGGGTCAGGCCCCCAGCACCGTGTCCAGGTAGCGGTTGGCGAACCTGCGCCCCGGGTCCACCCGCTCTCGGACCGCCATGGCCGCGCCGAACATCGGGTAGACCCGCTCCAGGTAGCCGCGGTCGCGCGTGTGCACCTTGCCCCAGTGCGGCCGGCCGTCCACCGCGGTGAACAGCGGTTCCAGGTCGGCGAAGTAGTCCCGGTAGGGCGACCCCCGGTACACGTGCGCCGCGACGTAGGCGGTGTCGCGGCCGTAGGCGGTCGACAGCCACACGTCGTCGGCGGGCGCGAACCGCACCTCCAGCGGGAAGCTGATCCGGTGGTCGCGCCGGCGCAGCATCGCGCGCACCGCGCGCAGCACGTCCGGCAGCTCCGTGGCCGGGATCGCGTACTCCATCTCCACGAACCGCACCCGGCGCGGGCTCGCGAAGACCCGGTGCGCGACGTCCACGTACTCACGCGCCGTCAGCGCGCGGGCCGACACCTGGTTGATCACCGGGATCGCCGCCGGCAGCCGCCGCGCCGCCCGGTTCACCACCTCGAACAGCGAGTTCGCCAGGAACTCGTCGTCCAGCCACGCCCGGGCCGGCGACAGCGGGCGCGCCGGACCGGGCGTGCGGTTGTTGCGCTTGGTGGTGGTCGCGCCCGTGTGCGGGAACCAGTAGAACTCGAAGTGCTCGTTGCCGGCGCGCAGCTCCGGAAGCCGGGCCAGCACCTCCTCGAGCGGCATGGGCTCCTCGCGCGCCCGCAGCAGGAACGCCGGCTCGACCGCCATGGTCAGCGCCGTGACCACGCCGAACGCGCCGAGTCCGACCCGGGCCGCCTCGAAGAGGTCGGGGGTGCGCTCGGCGGAGCACTCCACGACCGAACCGTCGGCCAGCACCAGCTCCATGCCGCGCACCAGTGTGGCCAGCCCGCCGGCGTCGCGCCCCGTCCCGTGCGTGCCGGTCTGGATCGCGCCGGCCATGGTCTGCACCGCGATGTCGCCCATGTTGGCGAGCGCGGCGCCGTGCGCGTCGAGCACCGCGTTGAAGTCGCACAGCGGCAGCCCCGCCTCGACGGTCGCCGTGCCCGCCGCGACGTCCACGGAGCGGATCCCGGCGAGCGCGACGGGGGAGAGCAGCAGGCCGTCGGTCACCGCCACGTCGGTGAACGAGTGGCCGGAGCCGACCATCCGGACCCGCAGCGAGTCGGCCGCGGCCGAGCGCACCGCCGCGGCCACCTCCTCCGCGCTGTTGGGGGCGGCCGTCCGGCGCGGAGCGGCCCGGTGGGTACCGCCCCATGTGTGCCACGCCACGTGCGCCATGCACCGGGACGCTACCGATCGGCCCCGCCGTCGGTAACTGGCCGGTAGGGAAGGAGGACCTCACCTTCCCGGCACGGTTGTCGACAGCCGGGGGAGGTTGACGGCGGTCACACTCACCGGGTCGCCGAGCCGCAGCCCCGCACGGCTGGTTTCATGGAGAGCATGAGGCCCTACGACGCGTTCCTGCTGATGTCCTTCGGCGGACCCGAGAAGAACGACGACGTCATCCCGTTCCTGGAGAACGTCACCCGCGGCCGCGGCATCCCGCGCGAACGGCTCGCCGAGGTCGGCGAGCACTACTTCCTGTTCGACGGCGTGAGCCCGATCAACCAGCAGTGCCGGGACCTGGTCGCCGCGATCCGCGCCGACTTCGACGCGCACGGCGTCGACCTCCCCGTCTACTGGGGCAACCGCAACTGGGACCCCTACCTCGCCGACACCGTCCGGCAGATGGTCAAGGACGGGGTCCGCCGGGTGGTCGCGCTCGCGACGTCGGCCTACAGCAGCTACTCCAGCCACCGGCAGTACCTGGAGGACATCGACCGCGCCCGCGCCGAGGTGGGGCCCGACGCCCCGGAGATCGACCTCATCCGGCCCTACTTCGACCACCCGGGCTTCGTCGACGCCCTCGTGGACCACACCCGCGCCGCGCTCGACCGGCTGCCCGCCGACCTGCGCGGCGAGGCGCGGCTGCTGTACTCCGCGCACTCGATCCCCATGGCGATGGCGCGGGCCAGCGGCGACCCGCGTGCCGACCACGGCCCGGGCGGCGCCTACGCGGCGCAGCTCGCCGAGGTCGCCCGCCTCGTCACCGAGCGTCTCGGCGGCGGCCACGACTACGAGGTCGTCTACCAGAGCCGCAGCGGCCCGCCCAGCCAGCCGTGGCTGGAGCCCGACATCAACGACCGGCTGGAGGAGCTCGCGGCCGACGGCGTACGGGCGGTCGCCGTGGTGCCGCACGGCTTCGTCTCCGACCACATGGAGGTCAAGTACGACCTCGACGTCGAGGCCGCCCAGACCGCGCGGAAGCTCGGGATCCACCTCGTCCGCGCGCACGCCCCCGGAACGCACCCCGCGTTCGTCGCCATGGTGCGACACCTCGTGGCCGAGCGCGCCGAGTCGCCGGTGCCGCGCACCGGGCTCAGCCGGCTCACCCCGGCCGGGCACACCTGCGGCCCGGACTGCTGCCGGATCCGCTGACCCGGCGGCGGGCGAGCGGGGGCCGGCGGCGGGTCAGCGGATCCGGCA
>NZ_QEIO01000016.1 GCF_003336425.1 Marinitenerispora sediminis
GCCCCGCACGCCTCGTCGGGGCCGCGATAGGTGTCCCCCCGGGTGCGGCCCCCGCCTGCCCGCCGGTGGCCTCCCGGACTGCCGGCCGC
This sequence comes from Marinitenerispora sediminis, assembly GCF_003336425.1. Taxonomy (GTDB): domain Bacteria; phylum Actinomycetota; class Actinomycetes; order Streptosporangiales; family Streptosporangiaceae; genus Marinitenerispora; species Marinitenerispora sediminis. The sequence continues at coordinate 90 of NZ_QEIO01000016.1, forward strand.
CGCCCGGTCCCGGCTGCCCGCCACCGCACGGCGACTCGGCCCAGCGGCTCCTGCCGCCGCGCGATTCCGCCGGCGCGCGGTCCCGGACCACCAGCGCCCTTTCGGGACGCCCGGCCTGACGGGGCCGTTGGCCTCCTCGTCGGAACCCCGCCGCCCGGGGCCGCCGGGCTCTCCGGCATGGACCGGGACGCCAGACGCCGTCGAGCAGGCGTGACGGTCCCTCTCAGACCGCGGCCGCCGGACGGAGAGCTCTCAGGCGGCGCGGACGGCCCTGGAGCTCCGCCACGGAGGGCCTGGCGGACCGGCTCCGGCCGGTGGCCGTGAGGCAGGTAGGCGAGCGGCGAGTGGCGGGTGCCGCGCCGCAGCGGAGTGCCGACCAGCGGAACCGCGCCCGGCACCGGCGAGGCGGGCGCCCCTCCCCGTACCCGGCGGCAGCGCACTCGGCGGCCGCGGCGGGACACCGCCGATCGCGACCGCGAGGTGGTCCCCTCGGTACGGGCGCTGATGGGGGCATCGCGGTTGGCACTTGCGGCGGCCGGTGCCCAGCCGGGCGCCCGCACCCCGCAGCCGGCCTGGGGCCCGGGCCGCCGAGGACCGACAGGTGGTCTCGGACGCGATGTGCGGCAGGATCGCGGTGGCGCCTGGCCTCCCGGCTGATGGCCGCGGGCCGGCACGGCGGCGATCGTGCGGATGGACGTCTTCTCCCGCCGCGCGTCAGGGATCCGGACGCGCTCGTCCTCGGACCGGTTCCGCCCGGAGTCGGACGCCGGGTCCCCCGCCTGCGCCTTGGCGGCCAGCGTGCACCGGCCGCCGGTGACGGGCGCCGATCCGCCGGCCTCGTCCTCGTGCCTCTGGCGGTGGGAAGCACGGCCACGCCCCCTGAGCCCGCTCGGGCCGCTCCGGGGGATGCCGGCGGCACAGCCGGCAACGTTCGCGCTCGCGCCCGCCGAACTCACGCACCCCCCTTCGCTTGGGGCGCTTCCCGCGCCGTCGGCGTCCGCCACGGATCCGGCGTCCCCCGGGACCGGGGGGTGCGGCGGCCAGGAGGACCCGGGAGCTGCCGAGGCGGCCGTCACCGCTCCCCCGCCGGGCCCGGCATCCGCGGCCCGGGCCGCCACTCCGCCAGCCGCCGGGTGTGCGCCCGGAGGCGCCGCCCGGGTCGCCCGCCGGGGGAGGGGCGGCCGGGTGCGCGGCAGTCGCGGTGCAGGTCGTCGCGGCCGTCCGCGGCGCGGTGCCGGGCCGCGACGTGGCCGGGCGCACAGCTCCCGGCCGTCCCGTCACACCCGTGCGCTGGGTAGGGTCATCGAGACCCGTGGGGCGAATCGTCCGAATCGTCCCCTTGTCGGAGCGGTGACCGAAGTGATCTCCTGACGCCGCCGCCTCTGCCGTCGGGCCCCTCCGCCGTCCGCTCCGCCGAAAGGAAAGAACACCCGCATGACCGACACCGACACCGCGCGCTACGCGCACTGGCTGCGGATCGCCGTCGAGGAGGCCCGGACCGGCCTCGCCGAGGGCGGCATCCCCATCGGCGCCGCACTGATCGGCCGGGACGGCGCCGTCCTCGGCCGCGGCCGCAACCGCCGGGTGCAGGACGGCGACCCGTCCGTGCACGGCGAGACCGCCGCCTTCAAGGCCGCCGGGCGGCAGCGCTCCTACGCGGGCACCACGATGGTCACCACGCTGTCCCCCTGCTGGTACTGCAGCGGCCTGGTCCGGCAGTTCGGCATCAGCCGCGTGGTGATCGGCGAGGCCCGCACCTTCCACGGCGGCCACGACTGGCTGGCCGAGAACGGTGTGGAGGTGGTACTGCTCGACGACCCCGAGTGCGTCGGGCTGATGACCGACTTCATCGCCGCGAACCCCGAGCTGTGGAACGAGGACATCGGCGAGGAGGGCGACGCGTGAGCGCGGCCGACGAACCCGGCGACGACGCAACGACCGCGCCCACCGCCGGGACCGCCACCACGCCGGAGACGGGCCCGCGTCCCGCCCCCGGCAGCGACCCGGACTACCCGGTCGAGCCGGTCCCACCGCACGCCCGCCGCTCCCTCTTCTCGCTGGCGGTCGTGCTGACCGGGTTCACGCTGTTCACCCCCACCATGCTGGCCGGCGCCCAGGTCGGCGTGGCGTTCCCGCTCGGACCGCTCCTGGGCGTGCTCGCGCTCGGGTCGCTCGTGCTCGGCCTGTACGTGGCCGCCATCGGCTGGATCGGCGCCCGCAGCAATCTGACCACGGTCATGATGGCGCGCTACACGCTCGGCACCCGCGGGGCCAAGTTCGCCTCCCTGCTGCTCGGCGGCACCCAGATCGGCTGGTACGGCGTGTCCATCGCCACCGTGGGCCTGCTCGTGGCGCAGGTCGCGGGGTGGGGCGGCACCGGCGCGGCGCTGGTCATGGTGCTCGCGGGCGCGGTCATGGGGGTCACCGCCTACATCGGCTACCAGGGGATGTACTGGCTGTCGGTGGTCTCGGTGCCCCTGCTGCTCGCGCTGGCCGGCTGGGTGGGGTGGCGCGCGCTCGCCGAGACCGGAGGGGTCGCCGGGCTCGCCGCGATCGAACCCACGGCCACCCTGCCGCTGACCGCGGCCGTGACCATCATCGTGGGGACCTTCGCCTCGGGCGGCACCCAGGCGCCGAACTGGACCCGGTTCGCCCGCACTCCAGCCGCCGGCTTCTGGTCGTCCCTGATCGCCTTCTTCGGCGGGCAGCTCCTCATGCTGGCCTGCGGCGCCGTCGGCGCACTGGCGTTCGGGGAGGGCGACTTCGTCCTGGTGCTCTTCCAGCTGGGCCTGGTCGCGTGGGGCGTGGTGTTCCTCGTCGCGAACATCTGGACGACGAACGACAACGCCGCGTACGCCGTCGGCGTGGCCGGCGCGGAGATCTTCAACACCCGCTCCCGCAAGCCATGGGTGCTGGCGTGCGTCGTGATCGGCACGGCGCTCGCCGTCACCGGTATCTACGACCACCTGATCGGCTACCTGACCTGGCTGGGCATCCTCATCCCGCCGCTGGGCGGAGTGATCATCGGGGACTTCCTGCTCCGCCGGCGCGGTGAGCTCCCCGACTCCGCCACCCTGCCGGCCGTGCGCTGGGAGGTGGTGGCGGTGTACGTCGCCGCCTCGGTGGCGGCCTGGTGGAGCAGTGAGGCGGGCTGGTTCATCCCGCCCGTGGTAGGCGTGCTCGTCGCGGCCGGCGGCGCGCTGGCGGTGCACCGGCGTCCGGCCGCCCGCGCGGCCGGGTGAGGCGGCCGCCGGGGTCCCGGGCGGGTCGGCGCGGATCCGGCCCCGGGGCCCCGGCGGACGGGCTCACTCGTTCGATGAGCCGAGCGTCATCTGGGTCGTGTGCTCCTCGCCGTCGCGCTGGTAGGTGATCTCGACCTCGTCGCCCGGGGACCGGTCGCGGATCAGGGAGACCAGCTGGTTGGCGTCGCGGACCTCGACCCCGTCGAACTCCATGATGACGTCGCCGGACCGCAGGCCGGCCCGGTCGGCCGGGCCGTTGTCGACGACCGCTCGGCCGCCCGCCGCCTTGTCCGTGCTGATCAGCGCGCCGTTCTCCTGGTAGCGCATGTCCAGGACCGCGCCGATGACGGCGTAGGGCGCCTCGCCGGTGCGGATCAGCTGGTCCACGACCCGCTGGGCCTGCTTGGCCGGGATCGCGAAGCCCAGACCGATGCTGCCGGACTGCTCGCCGTTCATCCCGGTGCCCATGGTGGCGATCGCGGAGTTGACCCCGATGACGCGCCCCTGCGCGTCGACCAGCGGCCCGCCGGAGTTGCCGGGGTTGATGGCGGCGTCGGTCTGCAGCGCGTTGAGGTAGGTCTCTGCGCCGCTCTCCCCCACGGTGACCGGCCGGTCGACGGCGCTGATGATGCCGGTGGTGACCGTGCCGTCCAGACCGAGCGGCGCACCGATGGCGATGACGGTGTCGCCCACGGTCGCGTCGTCGGAGTCGCCGAACTCCAGCGGGTCGACGTCCAGCGGGTCCTTCAGTTCCAGCACGGCGAGGTCGGATCCGGGGGCCGCACCGACCACGGTGGCCGGGCTGGTGTGGCCGTCGCTGTACACGACCTCGATCCCGTCGCCCTCCAGCGCGGCGGAGACGTGGTGGTTGGTCACCACGTAGTTGTCCTGGATGACGAACCCGGAGCCGTTGCCGGTGCTCTGCGGGCCGGACCCGCGGATCGACACCACGCTCGGACTGACCCGCTGGGCCACGCCGGCGATGGTGTCCGGCGGCCGGCTCGGTGTGTCGCTCGGGACGTCGTTCGTCAGGTTGCTCGCCGCTCCCCGCGCGCGGTCCTCGGCGATCAGTCCGCCGACCACCCCGCCGACGCCGCCGGACAGCAGCCCCGCCGCGAGTACGGCCACCAGCGCCGCGCGCAGCGGCACGGAGCGACGCGGGCGGCGCTCCCCGAACCCGGCGGCCGGATCGGCGCCCGGCCCGCCCGGCTGGCCCGGCCCTGCTGGATATCCTGGCCCGCCCGGTTGGCCCGGCCCGCCGGGATGGCCGGGCCCGCTGGGATGACCGGGGCCGCCGGGATGGCCGGAGCCTCCGGGCCAGCCCGCCGACGGGGTCCAGCCACCGGACGCCGCGCCGTGGCCGCCCCACGGCGCGCCGCCGTTCTGACCGTCCGGTGGCCCGGCGGCGTATCCCCCGGTTCCCGGGGGCGGCCCGGCGGCCGGGCCCGGGTCGCCGGCGGCCTGCGCGCGGCCGTCGGCGGCGGGGTCGGCCGGCCACTGCGGGGCCGCGGCCGGCGGTGCGGACGCAGCCGGCTCCGAATCGGTGGGGCCGGCCGCCGGATGGTCCGCGGCCGCCGCGTCCCGCGGCGGCCGCGACCAGTCCCGCCCTCCTTCGCGCGGATCGCGCTGTCCGGTCTCGTCGGTCATGTGGTCTCCGTCTGTCGATGCGCCTCCCATCTTGGCGCACACAACATAAGCAGTTAGTTAAACCATCAACAGGTCGTACCAGGCGACTCGCCAGGAACCGCCGTGGTCGACCGAACATATGCCCGGTTTTCCCCGGAGTGACCCAGTCTGCCGAAAGGTTGATCACACCGGATCCAGCGCGGATTCATGCCCTTCCAAAGCCTCGCCCGAACCGGGCGGCGGGACGGCACCAGGCAGCGTACTCTCGGCACCGCGGAGCCGAGCCGGGGTGGGGCGGCGGGCGCCGGCACGCCCGCGCCCCTCACGGAGCCATGGCCCACAGCCAGTCGCCGAGGCGGTCGAACCCCCGGCCGACCTGGGTCACGAACGCGGCCCCGTCCGCCGGCACGAGCGCGGTGACCACGGCATCGACCTGTTCGGTCGGCGCGTCGGCCATGACCGTGTACACGAACCCGCCGTCCTCCCACACGCGCCGGTGCTGGCCGCCGTCGCTCACATAGACGGCGCGGCCGTCCCGGTACTCCGCCCGCATGCCGGCGACCTGCGCGTCGGCGGCGTCCAGGCGACCGCGCTGCACGAACACCGAGACCACCGAGATGCCCTCGGAGTAGCACAGGTGCACGATCCGGTCGTCACCGCGGCCGGTGGCCCTGGCATCGACCAGCACGACGCTCTCGGTGAGCCGGTCCGGTAGCCGCCAGCCGTCGCCGCGCAACTCCGCGCGCTCGTCCGAGGTGAGGGTGTCGCCCCACGGGTGCTCGGTGCCGCCCTCGGTGAGCGCGTCGGCGGGGGGATCGAAGTCGATCGAGACGAACGCGCTCACCTGCGCCATCCGGCCCTCGGAGTCGAAGGTCTCCCGGCGCAGCAGCAGCCCCGTGGCCTCGTCGAGCCAGAAGCGGCCGGCCACCGTGCCGTCACCGCGGCGCGCCTCGACGATGGCCGCCCGTCGTTCGCACACGGTGCCGGTGCCGGCCCGGACCACCCGGTAGTTGGTACGCAGCAGGTCGAGCAGCTTGGCGTCGACGTCGAGCGGCGAGGGCGCCGCCCTCAGCACCAGGCCGCCGCCCTCGACCGGAGCGGCTCCCGACGCGGTGAAGGAGGTACCCTCGCCCGGGCGGTTGACGACGTCGATGAGGCCGCTGTCGGCGTCCGCACCGTTGCGTGAGGAGATGAGCTGGACGCCCTCGTACCCGACGTCCTGCCCGGCCCGCACGGCGCGCCGCAGCACGGCCGCGCCGTCCGCCTCCTGGTCGAGCGAGCCCGGCGGGCCGGCGAACGCGTTGCCGGAGCCGGTCAGCGCGAGCAGGCACAGCAGGCACAGCAGGGCGGCGAGCACGAGCATCCGCCAGCTCCGCCGGCGCCCGCGAGCAGCGCCGGCCGTCACCGCGACCCGGCCGTGTCGCCGGAACCGGAGCCGTCCACCGACGCGGGGACGGCTCCGGGGCCATCGTGTTCACCTCCCGTGCGGGGTGCCCGTACGACGTCCACCGCGGTGACCGCGGCGGGATCGGGCAGCGACGCCTGCCGGGAGGTGAGTGCGTGCTCGACGGCGAACTCCGAGAACGCGGGGGTCACCAGCGGGGTCGCCTCCCGCTGCTGGCCGCCGGCCACGAAGGCGGTGCCGAGCGTCAGCGCCACCACGGACGCGCCCGCGACCGCGTACCGGGCCCGCCCCCACACCGGCCGCAGCCGGACCGCACCTGCGGTGCGCCGCGTCCGGCGGTCCGCGTCGGCCCGCTCGGCCGGCGCGGCCGGCTCCTCCTCGACGGGGAGTGTGGCCAGCGCGGCTCCGGTTCCGAACAGCGGGCCGTCGTCGCCGGGCCCGGTGCGGGGCGGCAGGCCGCCGCCGATGGGCCGGCTCGACCCGAGCGGGGGCATCGTGCCGAACCCGCCGCGTGGAGCGGCGTCGCCGGCCGACGGACCCGTGCGGCGCGCCAGGCCGTCCAGGAACCCGCGGGAGGGCATCGGCGGCCCGGAGGGCGGGTCGTCCGGCGGCGCGCCGCGGTCGGCCGCGGACAGCCCGGCCAGTCGGCCCATGAAGTCCATGGACGGTTCGGGCGCCCCCAGGCCGTTCAGCCGGCGCTTGAGCCGACGCAACATCTCGGCCTCGAAGCGGCACGACTCGCAGGCGGCCAGATGGCTCAGCGCCCGCTCGCGTTCCGCATGCCCCAGCTCCCCGTCGACCAGGGCGGACATGCGCTCCCCCAAGTGACTCATCGGCCCTCCACCTCCCGGGTCGCCACGGAGGGCGCGCCGCCGTCGTCCGGCAGCGCGTCCCCACTCCTGTCGGTCGCGTCGGCACCGCGTTGGCCGGTCAGGCGCCGACGGTGCTCCAACGCCGCGCGCAACTGGGCGCGGCCGCGGTGGATGCGGCTGCGCACGGTGCCGAGCTTGACCCCGAGCGTGGCCGCGATCTCCTCGTAGGACAGCCCCTCGATGTCGCAGAGCACCACGGGGGCGCGGAACTCGGCGGGCAGCGCGTCGAGGGCCGCCTGGATGTCGGCGTCGAAGTGCCGGTCGTCGTAGGCCTGCGCGGGGGACGGCTCTCGGCCGGAGATGCGCTCGTCGGCGGTGTCGGCGAGTCCTTCGAACCGGATGCGGGCGCGCCGGCGGGCCATGTCGAGGAAGAGGTTGGTGGTGATCCGGTGCAGCCAGCCCTCGAAGGTGCCGGGGGTGTAGTTGGCGAGTGAGCGGAAGACCCGGATGAAGACCTCCTGGGTGAGGTCCTCCGCGTCGTGCTGGTTGCCGGTGAGGCGGTAGGCCAACCGGTAGACGCGCATGGAGTGGGTGCGGACGACCTCGTCCCAGCTGGGGGGTTCCCACTGATCGAAGTCAACGGCAGAATCGGGGTCTGCCACCAGCGCTCCCTTCGTCGGCGCGGCCCCTCGTTCGCGTCTCGGGCCGTGTCGGTGTTCGCTTCGGCCGCCGCGCCGGCTCGGGACCGGGCGGGCGCGCCCTCCCCGATTGCAACGCCGCGGCCCGCCGATTAAGTTCCCGGGGGCCGCCCTGGGGGCCCGCGCGGGTTACGCTTTGCCAGGGGAGGATGTCCGGCCGTAGTCATGGCGCAACCGTGTGTGACGGCCGCGACCGCCGATCGAGTCCGTCACACGCGCCCGGGGAGGCCGTCATCGCCAGCCGAGACGACACACTGGCCTACATCGAGCAGTACGCCGCGGAGGACGACCCCCTGGCCTCCGCCCGGCGGGTGGGCCTGCGCGCGGACTCCCGTCCCGTCAGTCCGGCGAGCGGCGCCGCGCTGCGCTTCCTGGCCGCCGCCATCGCGGCACGGGCGGTGGTGGAGATCGGGACCGGCTGCGGCAGCTCGGGCATCTGGCTGCTGCGCGGGATGCGCCCCGACGGCATCCTGACCAGCGTGGACGTCGAGCCGGAGTACCAGGAGCACGCCCGCGACGCCTACCAGAGCGCCGGGTTCGCGGCGAACCGCGCCCGGCTGATCCACGGCCGCGCCCTCGACGTGCTCCCCCGGCTCACGGACGGCGCCTACGACATGGTCTTCATCGACGCGGCCAAGGGCGAGTACCCCGACTACCTGCAGGAGTCGCTGCGGCTGCTGCGGCGCGGGGGCATCGTGGTCTTCAACAACGCGCTGGAGGCGCACCCGCACTCCGACGGCCCGCTCGCGCTCTCCGACCCCGACTCAGCCGCCATCCGCGAGGCGGGCCGCCTGGTCCGCGAGGACGACCGGCTCACCCCGCTCCTGCTTCCGGTGGGCGACGGGCTGCTCGCCGCCATCCGGTCCGACGAGGCCCGTTAGGCCGCGGCGGGCGCTGCCGGGGGCCGCCGGCACGGGCAGCGGCGGGCGGACCGCGTCCGCTCGGGCCCGTGCCGGCGGTCCCGGCTACTCCGTCAGCCAGCGCAGCAGCAGCCGGGTACCGAACCCGGTGCCGCCCTTGGTGAGCTCCGCGCTCTCGGCCATGGACCGGCCCGGACCGGCGATGTCGAGGTGCGCCCAGGGGACGCCCCCGGTGAACTCCCGCAGGAACAGCGCCGCCTCGGTCGCGCCGGGGCGGCCGAAGTCGGCGCTGGTGCCGATGTTGGCCAGGTCGGCGACCCTCGACCGCAGCGTCGCCCGGTACTCCTCCACGAGCGGCATGCGCCACAGCGCTTCGCCGGACCGCTCGCCGGCCGCGACGAGCCGGGCGACCAGCTCGTCGTCGGTGCCGAACAGCGCGCCGATCCCGGTCCCGAGCGCCAGCTTGGCGGCTCCGGTCAGGGTGGCGACGTCGACGATGACGTCCGGCGCCAGCTCGGCGACGGCGTAGTCCATGGCGTCGGCGAGCACCAGCCGGCCCTCGGCGTCGGTGTTGAGCACCTCGACCGTGCGGCCGCCGAACGTGGTGATCACGTCCCCGGGGCGCTGCGCACCCCCCGAGAACGCGTTCTCGGCGATGGCCAGCAGCCCGGTCACGCGCACCGGCGAGCCGAGCTCGGCCAGCGCCGAGAGGACGCCGAGCACGACGGCGGCACCGCTCATGTCGGTCTTCATGAGCTTCATGTTGTCGTTGGGCTTCAACGACAACCCGCCGGTGTCGAACGTGATGCCCTTGCCCACGAGCACGACGTGCCGCTCCGGGTTCTCCGGCCGGTACTCCACGCGCACCAGGCGCGGCGGGCGCGCCGATCCGCCGCCGACGGCCAGGATCGCGCCGAACCCGTCGCGCTCCAAGTCGGCCTCGTCCCACACCTCGACGGCCAGGCCGGCGGCTCCGGCCACCTCCTCGGCACGCGCGGCCAGCCAGGCGGGGTCCTTCTCGGCGGACGGCGTGTTGATGAGGTCCCTCGCGAGCGCGGTGGCGCCCGCCAGGATCCGGCCGCGGGCGACCGCGGCCTCGTGCCGGCCCGGGTCGTCCGCCACCAGTTCGACCAGCGGGACGGGGCGCGGCCGCTTGGGCTCGGCGGCCAGGGAGAAGGTGTAGCCGGCGAGCAGCGCCCCCTCGACGAACGCGGTCAGCGCCTCGTCTCCGGCACCGGACCCCGCCGCACCGCCGGCGGGCAGTGCGATCGCGGCGCGCTCGCGTCCCCGGGCCGACCGGGCGAACGCCGCCCCGGCCCGCCGCAGGTCACGCGCGCCGAGGTCGCCGACGCCGACGAGGGCGAACCGCACCAGCCCGCGGCCGAGGTCGACCGGGAACTCGACGGTCTCGCCGGGCCGACCCGCGAATTCGTAGTGCGCGATCAGATCGGGCAGCGGCCCGGGGAGCCGCGCGGCGAGATCGGCGGGAACGGCTCCCGCTGCGGAGGCGACCGCGGCGGGCTGGTCGGAGGACCCCGCGGCGACGGGAAGCGCGAGCAGATCAGCGGCGGAGTCGATGAGAGGCCCCGGAACCGGGCGGATCTCCGTAGCGAAGGGCACGAACGCTCACAATCTCGACGTACTTGATGTACTCAGCCTGTCGCGGCCCGCCGCCGCCTCGGGAAACGGACGACCGCCGAGCGGATGGGGATTCCCCGCCGGCAGCGACCTGGGCGTCCTCGGGTGGAACGGCGGCCCGAAGGTCAGCCGACCACGCCGTTCAGCGCCGCGGCCAGCTCCGTCGCCTCTTCGGCCGACAGCTCGACGACAAGGCGCCCGCCGCCCTCCAGCGGGACTCGCATGATGATGCCGCGACCCTCCTTGGTGACCTCCATCGGACCATCACCGGTCCTCGGCTTCATCGCCGCCATGCCTTATCCCCTTTCGTAGGAAGAGCTCGCGTGAATGGGCCGGTCGACCGGCGTGCCGGCTCGCCTCCGGCGAGCCCCGCCGGGTCCTGGGCCGCATCCGCGTGACGCAGTGATCGAATCACTGGTCTGTCATTATCTCGGTTTTCAGACCGGATTGGGAACGATCGAGCGGTCCCCGGAGCATCGGGCCCAAAGATTCTGAACAGTTAAGGTTATAGCCGCGGCGCCGGACGGCCGCCCGCCCGGGCCGAGCCGATCGACCATGAACAGGGGATTCCCGTGCCCGAGTCAGACAGCGTCGTCTACGAGATCTCCGACGGCGTCGCGACGATCACTCTGAATCGCCCCGACTCCATGAACTCGCTGACGGTCGAGGCCAAGGAGGCGCTGCTCGCCGCGGTGGAGCGCGCCAAGAGCGACCGCGAGGCGCGGGCGGTGCTGCTCACCGGCAACGGCAAGGCGTTCTGCGCCGGGCAGGACCTGCGCGAGCACGCGGCCTCGCTGGGCGAGGGGCAGGGTCTCGGCGACACCGTCCGCAAGCACTACAACCCGATCGTGCTGGCGCTGGCCCGCATGCCCAAGCCGGTCGTCGCCGCGGTCAACGGTGTGGCGGCCGGCGCGGGCGCGTCGATCGCGTTCGCGTGCGACCTGCGCGTGGCCTCGGACCGGGCGTCGTTCGTGATGGCGTTCGCCAACGTCGGGCTGGGATCGGACTCCGGCGCCTCGTGGACGCTGCCGCGCCTGGTGGGCCACGCGCGCGCCGCGGAGCTGCTGCTGCTGGCCGAACCGGTGCCGGCGCGGCGCGCGCTGGAGATCGGGCTGGTCACGAAGGTGGTACCGGCGGACGAGCTGGCCGCGTCCGCCCGCGAACTGGCGCTGCGGCTGGCCAACGGCCCCACGGTGGCCTACGCCGCGATCAAGGCCGAACTGACCTTCGGCTCCGGCCTGGACCTGCAGAACGCCCTGGAGATGGAGGCCAGCCTCCAGGAGCAGTGCGCCGAGACCGCCGACCACCTCAACGCGACGCTGTCGTTCGTGAACAAGACCACGCCGGTCTTCGAGGGGCGCTGACCCGCGGCCGGAACCGGCCGCCGGTGTCGGCCGGTTCCGGCCGCGGGTCAGGCGCTCACCTGGTTGAGCAGCAGGACGACGAGGACGACGCCCACCAGCGCCACCAGCAGCACGCCGCCGAGCACCCCGGCCAGCAGCAGCATGTTGACGCCCGCCGGCCCGCCCTCCGGCGGCGGGGCCGGGAGCGGCGGACGGACGGGCGGAGCGGCCGGCGGGTAGCCGCCGGGCGGCCCGGCCTGCGGCCACACCGGGCCCGCCGCTGCCTGCGTCGGACCGGTCGGCGGTCCCACCGGTCCGGTGGGACCGGCCGGTCCGGCCGGGCGCGGCGCGAGATAGGGCGGCCCCGGGATACGCGGCCGCGCGGCGCCGCCGGAATCCGGTCCGCCGCCGACGAACGCGCCGCTCGGACCGGAACTGATGCGCACGTTCGACCCGAACCCGCCGAACGGCGGGGTCCGCGGCCCCGTCGCCGGTGTCTGCGGTCCGGAGAGGGGGCCGGGCGGCGGCCCCTGCTGGGCGGCGCGGCCAGGAGCGGTTCCGGCGTCCGCCACGGGGCTCGGCGGCGGTTCCACGGGAGCCCGGTGCGCACCGGGCCGCCCGGGCGCGGCCGACTCACCGGTGCGTCCTCCCGCCGCGGCGATCGCACCGGCCCGCAGCGTCTGGGGCGCCAGTTCGGCGACGCCGGCACCGGAGCCGGCGGGCGCGGCCGCGCCCCCGGCGACGCCGAGCACCCGCAGCAGCGTCTCGGCCGCGCCCGGCCGCAGGGCCGCGTCCTTGGCGAGGCAGCGCTCGACGATCTCGCGCAGGGGGCCGTCGAGCTCGCCCAGCTCGGGAGGCTCGTTGATCACCCGGTGCACCACGGCACGCAGCGACCCGTGCCCGAACGGGCCGCTCCCGGTGGCCGCGTGGACCATGGTCGCCCCCCAGGCGAACATGTCCACGGCCGGACCGAGCGGTCCGCCGGTGATCTGCTCGGGGGCCATGTAGGAGGGGGTACCGGCGATGCTGCTGGTCAGGATGGCGGTGCCCTCCAGGACCCGCGCGATCCCGAAGTCGATCACCCGGGGGCCGTCCGCTCCCATGAGCACGTTGGCCGGTTTGAAGTCGCGGTGCACGATCCCGGCCTGGTGGATGGCCGCGAGTGCGGTGACGGTGCCCACCGCGAGCCGCTCCAGCGCGGCGCCGCGCAGCGGGCCGTCGCCGCGCACCAGGTCCTTGAGGGAGGGGCCCTCGATGTACTCACTGACGACGTAGGGCGGGTCGGCGTCGATGTCGGCGTCCAGCACCTGGGCCGTGCAGAACCGGGCCACGCGGCGGGCGGTGCCGACCTCGTCGGCGAGCTGCCGGCGCAGTCCCGTCTGGTCGAGGGCGTCGGCGTGCAGCATCTTCACCGCGACCCGGGCGCCGTCGGGGGCCGTTCCGAGGTAGACCACCCCCTGGCCGCCGCGGCCGAGCCGCCCGGTGAGCTGGTAGTCCCCGACCTGACGCGGGTCCTCGTCGTTCAGTGGCCCGATGCCGGCCATAGCACCTCCCCCGCACGGCGCACGGCTGCGCGCACCTCACGAGCCGACCCTAACCCCCCGAGGTGGTGGACCGAACGACCCCGCCGCCCCGGCCCGCCGGAGGGCGGGACGGCGACGCGGGCGCCGGCACCAGCGTCAGCGTCAGCGCAGTGTGCCCGTGGAGGTCATGGGCGTGCCGTCGTGGGAGACGGCCTCCCAGCGGGCCTGGAGGGTGCCGGCGCGCACACCGGGCTCCAGGATCAGCTCGACCTCGTCGATGCAGCGCTGGTCGGGGTCGTAGGTCTCCACGTAGTCGAACGAGAGGCGGTCCTCGGCGCGCTCGGTGAGGGTGAGGCTGCCGCGGCAGTTGAGGGTGAACCACTCCGCGCTGCCGTGCTCGGAGCCCGCCGTGAGCTTGACGGTCGCGCCCCAGTCCACGACGTGCGCGCCGGACTCGTCCGTCTGCGCCATCTCGCCGCTCCAGCTGCCAGCGAAGGACTCGGGGACGCCGGTTCCGTCGTCGGCGCCGGCCGAGGGGCGCAGCAGCAGCCAGGCCGCGACGCCGCCGACCAGCACCACCGCGACCACCGCGGCGGCGGCCGCCAGGAGCGTCCGGCGCCGGCGGCCGCTGTGCCGCGCCGACCTGGGCGGCGGCCACAGGGACATCTGGCGGATCGGCGAGGGGGGCTCGATCCCGGCACGCTCCGACTCCGGCCGCTCTGGTCGTGTCGGCACGGAACTCACCGAGGGCCCGTGGTCGGGCGGGAGCGGCCCAGGCGGGGATGGGACGTACAGATCATCGCTTCCTCCAAGGCGGGCGGGTTCGTCGACCCGCCCGCGGGTACAGCGAACGAGAATAAGCCACCCGAACGTCCACTCTCAGGACAACCGGAGTGACGAACGCCACACACTCCGGCGCCGTGAGGACGGCCACGCCGGCCGGCGGAGGCCCGACCGCGGGCGGCGCGGCGGATCGGGGCCGCCCGGAGGCAGCCTGCGGCGCCCGGGTGGAGAGGTACGTCACTGGCCGCGCGGCGGTGCACGCCCGTCACGTCACGTCAACCGTCCCGCGCCGGTCCCCAGTGGAGCGGGGCCAGCGGCGTCACGCCCCGTCACCCGCGAGGCGCCCCAGCTTGCGGAGCGACCGGCGGAAGGCCGGCTCCACCGCGGCCCGGACCACCGGCCAGGCCAGCCGTCCGAGCGGGCCGAACGGGGGGTCGATCCACTCCGTCCAGGTGACCCGGCTGCGGCCATCGGGGAGGGGGGCCACGTCGAAGCGCCCCCGTCCCCGGACGACCCGGCCGAGGTGGCGCACCTCGCAGTGGCCGGCGGAGTCGCGCGTCGCCGGCCGCCAGGCGGTGATCTCCATCGGATCGGCGAAGCCCACCCGGCCGATCCCGGTGACCGCCTCGACGACGGCCCCCGGCCCCTGGCCCCCGCGGGCCCGGGTGAGCAGCATCCAGCGGTCGTGCCGGTCCCAGTCGACCAGCAGGCGCCACACCTGGTCGGCGGGCGCGGGGCACGGCTCCGTGACGGCGATCCGGCACGGAGCGCACCGCGGCCGCGTCACCCGCTCCCCGGGCCGTCGTCCGCCGCGCGCGGTTCGCGGCCGGGCCGGCCGCCGGCGGGCACGGAGCGCTCACCGAACGCCGGATCGTCGATCACGCTCTCCGGCCGGGTACGCTCCTCCGGCTCCTCGGCATCGGCGGGCTCGACCGGCTCGCCGTCGGGCGAGCGCGGGTACCACAGCCCGGGCTCGGTGTCAGCGCGCGACTCCGCGAGCCGGTGCTCCAGTTCGGCGATGCGCTCGTCGCGCTCGCGCAGCGCGGCGGCCACTCGGCGCAGCACCTCGTCAACGGCGCGCACGTGGTAGCCCCACAGCGCCAGCGGGAGCTCGATCCGGGAGACGTCCATGCCGGTCACGGGCCGGTCGGCGGGAAGGTCGAGCGGAGGGTGGTCCGCCGCGAAACGCGCCAACTGGCCGCCGCGCCCCATGACCGCGAACGCCACACCGGCCAGCACGGCGACGGCGGCCAGGGCGGTCAGGATCAGGATGGCTTGGTTCACGCCTCGATCGTGCCATACCGGGCGGGGCGCGACGCGGCCCGCGCACGCACGGTCACCGGCCGGCACCGGCCGGCGCGGCCGCCGTCCGTGCGAGACTCGGAAGCGTGCGCGACGACGAGCCCTCCCACCTGCTGGCACCTGACGCGGCAGCCCCGGACGGCGTGGTCGACGCCGGCGACCGGCCGTCGGCCGAACGGGTCCGCGCCCTCGTCGGGGAGGGCCGCCCGGTGCTGGTGCGCTGCCGCCCCCGGCCGGACCCGGCCGCCGATGCGGCAGAGACCGTCGCGCTGGTCGCCGTCTACGCCTGGCTCGGCGTGCGCTACTTCGCCACCGGCCACCCCCGGCAGGTGCGCCAGGCACTGGACATGGTGGCGTCCGTCCAGGGCCACCGCCCGCCGGCGGTCGCCCGCCGCGGCCTGGCCTGACGCCGCGCCGGCCTGACCGCGGCCCCGCGGCCCCGGGACGGCGCAGCGCGCAGGTCCAGGCAGCCGCGGAGCGCGCTCCGAAGAGCGGCCGGGGGCGGTCCGCGGTACTGGTCCGCGGCCCCTGGCCCCCTTCCCCCCATGGGCGAAATCCGCTTCGGTGAACCCCCGTCAACGTTCTAGGCTCGTCGCCATGAACGCGCCACTGCCGCCGCACATCGCCGAACTCGCCGACCAACTCGCCGCGCTGCCCGGTGCGGTGGCCGTCGTACTCGGCGGCTCCCGGGCCGCCGGGACGCACCGGCCCGACAGCGACTGGGACCTCGGCGTGTACTACCGCGCGTCCGAGCGCGCGGTGGATCCCGAGGACCTCCGGCGGCTCGGCCGTCCGGGGTACGTGTCGGCGCTCGGTGAGTGGGGGCCGATCGTGCACGGCGGCGGGTGGCTCTCCGTGGACGGCACCCCGGTGGACGTGCTGTTCCGCGACCTCGACCGGATCGAGCGGTGGGCGGCCGACGCCGAGCGCGGGGATTTCGAGGTGCTGACGCAGACGGGCTACGTGGTCGGGGCGCCGACCTACCTGCCTGTCGGTGAGCTCGCACTCGGCCGGCCCATCTCAGGGAGCGTGCCGCGCCCGGAGTTCTCCGAGGCACTCGCGGCGGCGGCCGCGGAGTACTGGGCCGGGCGGGCCGGGGTCTCGCTGATGTTCGCCGGGACGCACGCCGACGCCGGGGACCCGGTCTGCTGCGCGGGCATGCTCGTGGACGCGGTGCTCAGCGCGGCGCACTCCCGGCTCGCGGCGCGCCGGGAGTGGGTGCTCAACGAGAAGCGCCTCGTCGAGCGCGCCGGCCTGCTCGACACCCGGCAACTGCTCGCGCACCCGGGCGGCGGCCGGGCCGCGCTCCGGGAGACCGTAGCCGCCGTCAGCACGAGCCTCGGGATCACCCCGCCCACCCCCCGCTGAACGGCGACCGCGCCGGAGGCCGAGGTCTCCTGAGACCGGCGGCCTTCCGGACGCGGAGCTCCTGGGGCACCGCGTGTCGCCAGGACGTCCGCGCGGCGTCCCCCGCACCTGGGGCGGAGACGGCGGTGTCCTCGCGGGCGGTGCGACGGCCGGCCCGGCGGCAGCACGCCGGCCAGGCGCGGTCAGCGGCCCGGCGGTGGCGCGGCCGGCAGGCGGGCGGCCGACCGTCGGGCCTCAGCCCCGCAGCAGCGGAAGGACCCGCCCGGCCGCCCGGGACAGCTGCTCCGCCGCGTCGCCCGGCGGGTACAGGACCACGCTCTCGGCGCCGGCCGCGTGCAGCTCGGTGATGCGGCGGGCGCAGTCCTCGGGCGTGCCCACGACCGCGAGCGCGTCCACCCAGGCGTCCGGGACCGCGGCGACGCGCTCCGCCTCCGGCAGGGCGGCCAGCTCGCGTGCCTCGGCGGCGAAGCCGGTCGGCTCGATGTGCGCGGACAGCGCCGGGTCGACGACGGCCGCGGCGATGGTCGGGCGCAGCTCCGCACGGGCGCGGTCGCGGTCCTCGTCGACGTGGAACCAGGCGTTGACGTCCAGCCGATGCGGCCGTTCGGGACTGGTCCGGCCCGCCTCGACCGACCGCAGGGCGGCGGCGATGTACTCCGGCGACGCGGGCTCGGCGAGGTGGGTGCCGTCAGCGTGGCGCCCGGACACCCGCAGCGACTTCGGCCCGCGCACGCCGGCCACCACCGGAGGCACCACCGCCGGCGGGAACTCCAGCCGCACCCCGTCCAGCCGCACGTACCTGCCCTCCGTGGTCACGGTCTCCCCCGCGAGCAGCCGCCGGACGGCGTCCAGGTGCTCGGCGAGCGCGGTGAGCGGCGACGCGGGGGCCGCGCCGATCTGGCGCATCCACTCCGGCATGCCGTGGCCGATACCGGCGATCAGGCGGCCGGGGTGGGCCTCGGCGAGCGCGGCCAGTTCCATCGCGGTGAAGGCCGCGTTGCGCGCGACGGCGGGCAGGATGCCGACGCCGACGGTGACGCGCCCGGTGACGGCCAGCGCGGTCGCCGCGGCCGCGATCCCGCCGGCCAGGAAGCAGTCCTCGACGATCCACAGCTCGTCGAATCCGCCCCGCTCGACCTCGCGCGCGAGCGGCGGCAGCTCGGACAGCGGTAGACGGCACGGAAAGGTGAAGCCGACCTTCGGACGTGGCATGGATCACTCCTCGCTCGTGACCCAGGCAGCCTACCGAGCACCGGTCCCTCGAAGGGGCGGGAGTCCCCGTGCCGCACGGCCGCCGGGACCCCGGCCGTGTACCCGCCCGCCGCCTGGCCTCGGAAGGGCCGGGGCCGGAGCCGCCTCCCCCGCCGGACCCGGTGTACCAGCGGCTCCGCTCGGGGCGGTCCGGGCGCATCTGCGGCGGCGCCCCGCGGGCGGATCTTCTCCCCGCCACCGCGCCTGCCACCCGCGCCCCTCCAGGAGGCGGAGCGCTCCCCGCATCGTCCCCGCCCCGAGGCGACCGGCGTGGCAGGGCGGGGCCGGTACCGCGCTGCGGCTCGCTGTGCTCGCTTCCCATCGAAGCGCACACGGGCACACGGGCACACGGTGGGGCGGTACCGCCGACGGCGCGATGGGCGGGTGCTCCCGCGCATGGGCCCGGAGCCGGACCGCCGGTACCCGGCTGGCTCTTCCACGGCCGGCTTCCCACGCCGGCCGGCGGCGTGCCGCGCGGCCGCCTCCAGTGCGGGCCCACCAGCACGGCCCGCGAGGGCGGCGCACGGGCCGCGAAGCCGGCCCGGCCGCGCCGCCCCCGGCCGTTCCGCCGCCTCCTGCGCCGCACAGCACCGACCAGGGCCAGCCGGCCGCCGCCCGGCCACCCACGCCGCCGAGCGGCCGGCGGACGAGGACAGCCGCGCCGTGCCGGTGCCCGGCGGCTCACTGTTAAGGGTGCGTCAAAAACGGCCCCGTGAGGCGTCAGGACGCCATTAACACGCCCGTTACGTGGGCAATCGCCGAGTTGAATCGGCAATGACAGGTCTTGGCCCTGAACGTCCTGTGGCGGGTCAGCGGAAGCACCCCGGAGTGCGTCACGGGGTCCGTCCACCGCGCGGGCGCGGAGCCGCCCACCACGCCCACCGACCAGAGAAAGGGAGCGTTCTGTGCTCGACGTCGGCTTCGTCGCCCTGACGCTCGTGTGCTTCGCGATCGTCGGGATCACCGCGAGAGGGGTGTTCCGGCTGTGACGGCGATGATCCTCGGCATCCTCGGTCTGATCGCCGCGATCGGACTGATCGGCTACCTCGTGATCGTCCTGATCCTGCCGGGAAGGTTCTGAGCCCGTGTCCGACTCTCTCGCCGGGCTGCTCCAGATCTCCTTGGCGGTCGCACTGCTCGCCGCCCTCCGCATCCCCGTCGGCGACTACCTGGCGCACGTGTACACCAGCCCCCGGCACCTCGCCCCCGAGCGCCTCGTCTACCGGCTGTGCGGGGTGGACCCCGACCGCGAGCAGACCGCCGCCGGCTACCTCCGCGGGGTCCTGGCGTTCTCCCTGCTCTCGGTGCTCGCCCTCTACGGGCTGCAGCGCCTCCAGAACTGGCTGCCGCTGGCCGCCGGCATGGGCCCGGTCGCGCCCGGTACGGCGTGGAACACCGCCGTCTCCTTCGTGACGAACACGAACTGGCAGACCTACTCCGGCGAGTCCACCATGGGGCACCTCACCCAGATGGCCGGTCTCACCGTGCAGAACTTCCTGTCCGCCGCGATCGGCATGGCGGTGGCGATCGCGCTGGTCCGCGGGCTCATCCGGCGGCGGACGGAGCAGGTCGGCAACGTGTGGGTCGACCTGACCCGCACCGCCCTGCGGGTGCTGCTGCCGTTCGCGTTCGCCGCCGCGCTGCTGCTCGCCGCGGGCGGGGTGGTCCAGAACCTGTCCGGGCTCACCGCGCATACGACCCTGGACGGCGGCAGCCAGCTGCTGCCGGGCGGTCCGATCGCCTCCCAGGAGGCGATCAAGGAGCTCGGCACCAACGGCGGCGGTCCGTACAACGCCAACTCCGCCCACCCGTTCGAGAACCCGACCGCCTGGACCAACCTCCTGGAGGTACTGCTCCTGCTGCTCATCCCGGTCAGCCTGACCCGGACGTTCGGCACCATGCTGGCACGGTCCGGAGCCGGCACCCGGCGGCACGGACTCGCCCTCCTGGCCGCGATGGGCATCGTCTACGGCCTCGTGCTCGCGGGCGTGACGGCCGCCGAGGCGGCCGGCCGCGGCACCGCCGCGCAGGCGGCCGGCGCGGCCATGGAGGGCAAGGAGGTGCGCTTCGGCGAGTGGGCCTCCGCGCTGTTCGCCGCGTCCACCACCGCCACCTCCACCGGCGCGGTGAACTCCGCGCACGACTCCTTCACCGCGTTCGGCGGCGGGCTCGCGCTGTTCAACATGCTGCTCGGTGAGATCACTCCGGGCGGGGCGGGCTCCGGCCTCTACGGCATCCTCGTCGTGGCGATGCTCACCGTCTTCCTCGGCGGCCTGATGATCGGCCGGACTCCCGAGTACCTGGGCAAGCGGATCGGCGGACGCGAGATCAAGCTCATCGCGCTGTACATCCTCGCCACGCCGGCGCTGGTCCTCGTGCTCACCGGCATCGCCATGGCGCTGCCCTCG
The DNA here is from genome assembly GCF_003336425.1 of Marinitenerispora sediminis. GTDB lineage: Bacteria > Actinomycetota > Actinomycetes > Streptosporangiales > Streptosporangiaceae > Marinitenerispora > Marinitenerispora sediminis. Next base: position 20,349 of record NZ_QEIO01000016.1, read on the forward strand.
ACCCGGGACGCGATGGCCAACGGCGGCATCCACGGCTTCACCGAGGTCCTGTACGCCTACGCCTCCACCGCCAACAACAACGGCAGCGCCTTCGGCGGGCTGAACGCCGGCACGCCGTTCCTCAGCCTCACCACGGGGCTGGCCATGCTCTTCGGCCGGTTCCTGCCCATCGTCCTCGTCCTCGCCCTGGCCGGCGCGCTCGCCCGGCAGCAGCCGTCCCCGGTGACGGCCGGCACCCTGCCGACCGACCGGCCGCTGTTCGTCGGCATGCTCACCGCCACGATCCTCATCGTCACCGGCCTGACCTTCTTCCCCGCGCTCGCGCTGGGCCCCATCGCCGAAGGACTGAGCTAGATGCCCGACCCCACCGCTCCACCGCGCGCCGGCGGCCCAAGGCGCCCCTCCGACGCCCACCCGCGCCCGGCACCGTCGCTCTTCGGCCCGCGCGCGCTGGCCGCCCAGCTTCCGTCGGCGCTGCGCAAGCTCGACCCGCGCACGATGGTGCGCACCCCCGTGATGTTCGTGGTGCTCGTCGGCTCGGTGCTCACCACGGTGTCCGCCCTCCTCGAACCGAGCGTGTTCGCGTGGGTTACGACCCTCTGGCTGTGGGCGACCGTGCTGTTCGCCAACCTGGCCGAGGCGGTCGCCGAGGGACGCGGCCGGGCGCAGGCGGACGCGCTGCGGCGCACCCGCACCGAGACGACGGCGCGGCTGCTGCGCGGCGGCACCGAGACGCCGGTCCCGGCGGCCCGGCTGGCCGTGGGCGACCTCGTGGTCTGCGAGGCGGGCGACGTCATCCCGAGCGACGGCGACGTGGTCGAGGGTGTGGCCAGCGTGGACGAGTCCGCCGTCACCGGCGAGTCCGCGCCGGTCATCCGCGAGTCCGGCGGCGACCGGTGCGCGGTCACCGGCGGCACCCGGGTGCTCAGCGACCGGATCGTCGTGCGGATCACCGCCGAGCCGGGGGCCACCTTCCTCGACCGGATGATCGCGCTGGTCGAGGGCGCGGACCGGCAGAAGACCCCGAACGAGATCGCCCTCAGCGCGCTGCTGGCCTCCCTCACCATCATCTTCCTGCTCGCGGTGGTCACCCTGCAGCCGTTCGCCGCCTACGCGGGGCAGCCGCAGCCGGTCCTCGTCCTGGTCGCGCTGCTGGTCTGCCTGATCCCCACCACCATCGGCGCGCTGCTGTCGGCCATCGGGATCGCCGGCATGGACCGGCTCGTCCGGCGCAACGTACTCGCGATGTCCGGACGCGCCGTGGAGGCCGCCGGCAACATCGACACCCTGCTGCTGGACAAGACCGGCACCATCACGCTCGGCAACCGCCAGGCCCACGAGCTGCTCCCGGTCGGGTCGGTGGCGGAGGCGGAGCTCGCGTCGGCCGCGCTGCTGGCCAGCGCGGCCGACGAGACCCCGGAGGGGCGCAGCATCGGCGCGCTGTGCCGGACCCGTCGGCTGCCCGCCGCACCGCCGTCCGGCGGCGTGGCCACCCTGGACGGCGCCGGGGGAACGCCGGTGCCGTTCAGCGCCGAGACCCGGATGAGCGGCATGGACCTGGCCGGCGGCCGCCGGATCCGCAAGGGCGCCGGATCGGCGGTGCGGCGCTGGGTCGAGGAGAACGGCGGACGCTACGACCCAGCGGTGGTGCCGCTGGTCGACGCCGTCTCGGCGCAGGGCGGCACCCCCCTGGTCGTCGCCGAGGCCGACGGCGCGGCGGCGCGGGTGCTCGGCGTCGTCCACCTCAAGGACGTCGTGAAGCCGGGGCTGCGGGAGCGGTTCGACCGGCTGCGCGCCATGGGCATCCGCACGGTGATGGTCACCGGTGACAACCCGCGCACCGCCCGCGCCATCGCCGAGGAGGCCGGGGTGGACGACTTCCTGGCCGAGGCGACCCCGCAGGACAAGCTCGACCTGATCCGGCGCGAGCAGGAGGGCGGCCGGCTGGTCGCGATGACCGGCGACGGCACCAACGACGCTCCGGCGCTCGCGCAGGCCGACGTCGGCGTCGCCATGAACTCGGGGACCAGCGCCGCCAAGGAGGCCGGCAACATGGTGGACCTCGACTCCGACCCGACCAAGCTCATCGAGATCGTGGAGATCGGCAAGCAGCTGCTCATCACGCGGGGCGCGCTGACCACGTTCTCGGTCGCCAACGACGTCGCGAAGTACTTCGCGATCATCCCGGCCATGTTCTCCGGCATCGCCGGGTACGAGGGACTGGCCCGGTTGAACGTCATGGGGCTGGCCGGCCCGGAGTCGGCGATCCTCTCGGCGGTCGTCTTCAACGCGCTGATCATCGTGGCGCTGATCCCGCTGGCCCTGCGCGGCGTCGCCTACCGGGCGGCCGGAGCCGCGCGGATGCTGCGCCGCAACCTGCTGGTGTACGGGGCCGGCGGACTCGTCGCGCCGTTCGCCGGCATCGCGCTGATCGACCTCGTCGTCTCCCGCATCCCCGGACTGGTGTGACATGGGACCTCTTCCGCAGTGGCTGCGGCCCTACGGCGCGGCCGTCCGCTTCCTCATCGTCATGACGGTGCTGCTCGGCGTGGGCTACCCGCTCGCGGTCACCGGGGTCGCCCAGGTGCTGCTCCCCCACCAGGCGAACGGCTCCCTGGTCCGGGACGACGGCCGGGTCGTGGGTTCGGCCCTGATCGGGCAGGACTTCGCCGGCCCCGAGTGGTTCCACCCGCGGCCCTCCGCCGCGGGCGAGGACGGCTACGACGGCGCGGCCAGCGGTGCCTCCAACCTCGGGCCGAACAGCCCGGAGCTGCGCGCGCTGGTCGAGGAGCGCCGGGCGGCGGTCGCCGCCGAGAACGGAGTGCCCGAGAGCGCGGTTCCGCCGGACGCGGTCACCGCGAGCGGCAGCGGCCTGGACCCGCACGTCTCGCCGGCCTACGCCGCGATCCAGGTCGACCGGGTGGCCCAGGCACGCGGCCTGTCCCCGGCCGCCGTGCGGGCGCTGGTCGCGGAGCACACCACCGGCCGCGCGCTGGGCGTCCTCGGGGAGCCCGGTGTGAACGTGCTGGAGCTGAACCTCGCCCTGGAGCAGGCCAGGTGAGCGCGCGGGCGGCCCGCCGAGCCGCCCCGCCGCCGGCGGCCCGCCCTAAGCTGGAACTGGTCGGACTGGCGACGTCCGGCCGGCCGCGCGGAGCGGGTCCGGGCGGCCCACCGCTCCTTCCGACGGGGACGGCGGCACGATGAACAGCGCGAGACGCGGACGGCTGCGGGTCTACCTCGGGGCGGCGCCCGGGGTCGGCAAGACGTTCGCCGCCCTGAGCGAGGCGCACCGCCGCCAGGAGCGCGGGGCCGACCTCGTGGTGGGCTACGTCGAGACCTACGACCGGCCGAGGACCACGGCGCTGCTCGGCGGCCTGGAGGTCCTGCCGCGCACGGTGCGGACCCACCGGGGCGCCCGCCTGGACGAGTTGGACCTCGACGCCCTGCTGGACCGCGCGCCGGCGATCGCGGTCGTGGACGAACTCGCGCACACCAACGTCCCCGGCTCGCGCAACGCCAAGCGGTGGCAGGACGTGGAGGAGCTGCTCGACGCCGGCATCGACGTCATCTCGACCCTGAACGTGCAGCACCTGGAGTCGCTGAACGACGTGGTGGAGCAGATCACCGGCGTCCGGCAGCGCGAGACCATCCCCGACGACGTGGTGCGCCGCGCCGACCAGATCGAACTGTGCGACATGTCCCCCTACGGGCTGCGCCGCCGGATGTCGCACGGCAACATCTACCCGGCGGAGAAGATCGACGCCGCGCTGTCCAACTACTTCCGCGAGGGCAACCTCACCGCGCTGCGCGAACTGGCGCTGCTCTGGGTGGCCGACCGGGTGGACGAGGGCCTGTCCCGCTACCGCGGCGAGCACAACATCCGCGAGACGTGGGAGGCCCGGGAGCGCGTGGTCGTGGCACTCACCGGCGGCCCGGAGGGCGAGACGCTGATCCGGCGCGCCGCGCGCATCGCCGCGCGCTCGCGCGGCGGCCAGCCGCAGCCCAGCCAGCTCATGGCGGTGCACGTGGTCTCCAGCGACGGCCTGACCTCGGCGGCGCCGGAGGCCATCGCCGACCAGCGTCGGCTGCTCGCCGAGCTCGGCGGCACCTACCACCAGGTGCTGGGTGACGACGTGGCCACCGCGCTGCTGGAGTTCGCGCGCGGGGTGAACGCCACGCAGATCGTCCTCGGCTCGTCGCGCCGCCCGGCCTGGCAGTACGTCTTCGGCCCCGGTGTGGGCGCGACCGTGGCACGGGAGTCCGGGGACGTCGACGTGCACATCGTCACGCACGAGGAGGTCGGGCGCGGCCGGGGGCTGCTGCCGCCGCTGACTCCGGGCGGCCTCGGCCCGGCCCGCCGGACGTGGGGGTGGGTCGCGGCCGGGCTCGGCCCCGCCGCCCTCGCCGCCGTGCTGCACCTGCCGGTGCTGGACACGCTCGGGCTGACCACCGACATGCTGTTCTTCCTGTCGGCCACGGTGGTGGTCGCGCTGGTGGGCGGGCTGTGGCCCGCGATGTTCGCGGCGGTGTGGGGCAGCCTGCTGGTCAACTACTTCTTCACCGAGCCGCTGTACCAGCTGCGCGTCTACCGGCCGGCGAACCTCGTGGCGCTCGCCGTCTCCATCCTGGTGGGCGTCGCCGTGGCGGTGGTGGTCGACCTCGCGGTGCGCCGGTCCAAGCAGGCGGCTCGGGCGCGTGCGGAGGCGAGCACGCTCAGCCTGCTGGCCGGCAGTGTTCTGGGCGTGCACGAGCCGATCCCGGCGCTGCTGCGGCGGCTGTGCGAGACGTTCGGCCAGCACTCGGCGGCGCTGCTGGAGCAGGGCGACGACGGCCGGTGGCGGCTGGTCGAGGGCGCGGGGCAAGCTCCGTGCGTCGATCCGGGCGAGGCCGACGCGCTGGTCTCGGTCAGCGACTCGCTCGCGCTCGCGCTGCGGGGACACGTGCTGCGCGCCGGCGACCGCCGCGTGCTCGGTGCGTTCGCCACCCACATCGGGATCGCGGCGGAACGGCAGCGGCTGGCCCGCGACGCGGCGGAGGCACGGCGGCAGGCCGCGGGCAACAAGATCCGCACCGCGCTGCTGGCCGCGGTCTCGCACGACCTGCGCACGCCGCTCACCTCCATCAAGGCGAGCGTCGGCAGCCTGCGCGCGACCGACATCGAGCTGTCCGAGACCGACCGCCGGGAGCTGCTGGAGAACATCGAGGAGTCCACCGACCGCCTGAACGTGCTGGTGGACAACCTCCTCGACATGAGCCGGCTGCAGACCGACACGGTACGCCCCAACCTGCGCGCGATCGGGCTGGAGGAGGTGGTACCGGCCACTCTCATCGGCATCCCCGGCGACGTCGCCGTGGACGTGCCCGAGGGGCTGCCGCGCGTGCACGCCGACCGCGGGCTGCTGGAACGCGCGGTGGCCAACGTGGTCGAGAACGCGGTCCGCCACCATCCCGCGGACGGCGGCCCGGTCCGGGTGGCGGCCAGCGCGCTCGGCGGGACGGTAGAACTACGGGTGACGGACCACGGGCCCGGGGTGCCGGACGAGTCGAAGGAGCGGATCTTCGAGGCGTTCCAGCGGCTCGGCGACGCACCGCGCGGCACCGGCATCGGTCTGGGGCTCGCGGTGGCGCGCGGGTTCACCGAGGCGATGGGCGGCTCGCTGACGGCGGAGGACACCCCCGGCGGCGGCCTGACGATGGTGTTCCGGCTGCACGGCTTGGCCGGAGCGGCCTCGGAACGGGAAGACCTCCACGCTGCCGCGGGGCCGGAATGAGTCCGAGCCGCTGCGGAGCGGGACGTAGGCAGCCGGAAGCGAGCGGAGACCGGGGTGGCGGATGCGGGTACTGGTCGTTGACGACGATGCGCAGATCCTGCGGGCCATGCGGATCAACCTGCGGGCGCGCGGCTACGACGTGGACATCGCGCCGGACGGCGCCTCGGCGCTGGCGGCGGCGGCCAAGCACTCCCCCGACATCGTCCTGCTCGACCTGGGGCTGCCGGACATGGAGGGCGTCGAGGTGATCGAGGGACTGCGCGGCTGGACGGCGGTGCCCATCATCGTGCTCTCCGCGCGGCACTCCTCGTCGGAGAAGGTGCAGGCGCTGGACGCGGGCGCCGACGACTACGTCACCAAGCCCTTCGGCATGGACGAACTGCTCGCCCGCCTGCGCGCCGCCGCCCGCCGCGCGGTCCGCGTCGAGGAGGCGCCCGTGGTGCGCACGCCGGCGTTCACGGTGGACTTGGGCGCGAAGCGGGTCTCCCGGGACGACGCCGAGGTGCGGCTCACCCCCACGGAGTGGCACATCCTGGAGATCCTGGTCCGCAACGCCGGCCGCCTGGTCAGCCAGCGCCAGCTCCTGCACGATGTGTGGGGGCCCGCCTACCAGAGCGAGACCAACTACCTGCGCGTCTACCTGGCCCAGCTCCGCCGCAAGCTGGAACCGGACCCCGCGCACCCCGTGTACCTCATCACCGAGGCGGGGATGGGCTACCGCTTCGAGGCGGGACCGCGAACACCGTGACGGTGCGCGGTACCGGCGCCTTCGGCCCGCAGGCGGCGGGGCGGGACGGCGGCCGCTCCGGCCGGACGTCGAGCACCGCCGCCGCGCCGCCGGTCCGCACGCGTGATACGGCCGTCCTCGCTGGCCCGGCGCGCGAGCCGCACCGCGCCGAGGCCCCGATCCCCGCGGCCGATGGGCCGCCCCCGGGCTTGGGGGCAGGGGCCCGCCGCACGGCCCCCCGGGGAGCCGGCGGGCCGACCGCCGTCCTCCTGACCGGGGGCGGGCGGCGGGGCCCGACGCGGGCGCGGGCGGCCGCGCCGGTCGTCCGCGCCGGTCGTCCGCGCCGGTGCCGGCACCCCGCGCTACCCCGTTCAGCAGGCCGCGAGGCTCATCAGGACCTCGAAGTCCGCCCCGCCGGCCTCGCCGCGGTTGGCGCGGGCGACGGCGTGGATCGGCGCGGCCGCGCGGCACCACCCCAGCAGCCGCGCCGGGGAGCTGCCGATGGCCGGCGCGAGCACGGAGATGCGGCGGTCGACCTCCTCGCGCGAGCCCGCCTGCCAGAGGACCCACTCCACCGCGTCGACCGCCGCGTCGCCGAGGCAGGCCCGGGGATCGATCGCCACCAGTCCGCGGCGCGGGCCGCCGTTCAGGACGTTGTGCGGGTGCAGGTCGCCGTGCAGTGCCACGACGTTGTCCTCGTTCGCCGTGAGCGCGCGGGCGCGCGCGTGGCCGTGGTGCAGCAGCACGGCGGGAACGAGATCGGCCGCGCGCCCCTCGGCGCGGCGGTGCTCCCACAGGTCGTAGAGGAAGTTGACGCGGCTCTGCAACGGGTGCAGGCGCGACACCTTGTGCTCGGGGAGGCGGGCGGTGTGCAGGTCCCGGATGAGCGCGGCGACCTCCTCCAGCGCGGGTGCGGGATCCATGTCCGCCACGTGCTCGCCGGGCTCGATCGCCTCCAGGAGCAGCCCGCCGCGCCGCTTGTCGACCTCCCACACGGCGGGTACCCGGCCGGTGGCCTCCCACAGTCCGAGCGTGCACGCCTCCGTGGCGAGGAGGGCGGGGTCGGGACCGACCTTCAGCACGGCCGCGGTGCCGTCGGCCCGCCGGACGAACATCACCACCGACGTCCGCCCGTGCGGCGCGGGGCCGGTGACGGTGAGTTTCCAGTCATCCGCCAGCTCGTCCACCAGGGCGGGGAGGCCGGAGAGCCAGTTCCGCGCCTTGCATCCGAACCGCCGGACCAGCCGTTCGCGCTGGACGTCGTCCACCAGATCCGTCAGGACACCGCTCATGTGGCCACCCCGCGCCTCCGGACCCGGGCCGGCCCGCCATCCGGCTCCCGCCGGGGCCGAGCCCTGTATCGCCGATGCTTCACGCGCTCTCCTCACGCCGCGGATCACTCGCATACCGGCTCGTGGACCGTCCCGGCCCGCCGGCGCCGGAGGCGCCCGGCCGCGGAGGCCGCCCCGGAGCGGAGCGACGCCGACGTCCACCGGCGGTCCGGTTGCGAGGATGACCCCCTTCCCCTACCCGGTGGGGGCGGGTCTCTATACCCCCGCGGGGCATTTACCCTGGGGACGTGATGTTCTCAGTACGCCGTCGGCGGCGCACCGCCCCGTGGACGTGGGCGCGTGCGCTGCTGCTGCTGTGCGTACTGACCGGTGTGGCGGGCATGCACACGCTCGGCCACCCGCACCCCGAGGAGCACCGGGCCGCGGCGGCGGTGTCCGTGCCCGCGGCCGACCACGCGGAGCCGTCCACGGCGCGCACCGCCATGGACGGTCCGGACAGCGGATCCGACTCGCCGCCGCCGATGGACCCCACCGCGGTCTGCCTGGCCGTCGGCGGGCTCGTGCTCGCCCTGCTCGGGGTGGCCGCCGCGGCGCTGCCGCGCTGGCCGGGCACCGCCGCCCGGGCGCGGGCGCGCGTCCGCCGCCGTCCCGCGCCCGACGAGTCGCCGCCGCGCCCGCCGTCCCTCTCCCGCCTCCAGGTGCTGCGGATCTAGATGCCCTCCGGAGCGCCGGCGCTTCCGCGCCCGCGCTCCCCACGGCGATCGATCCATCCGCCCGGCGCCGTCGCGCCGTGCGCGGATCCCACCTGTCGAGGAAGGGGACCTTCCATGTCCGTATCCAGCTCCATGCCCGGTTCCACCACCGCCCGTGTGCTGCTGCCCGCCGCCCTCACCGCGGCGCTGCTCCTCACCGGCTGCGCCGCTGATGGCGACGCCCCCGCCGCGGAGCCGACCGCGAGCGCGTCGGAGCAGGCCAGCGCCCGGCACAACGACGCCGACGTGATGTTCGCCCAGATGATGATCCCGCACCACGAGCAGGCCGTGGAGATGGCCCGGCTGGCCGAGGGGCGGGCCGGCGACGGCGTGGCGGAGCTCGCCGGGGCGATCGAGGCGGCCCAGGGCCCGGAGATCGAGCAGCTCGAATCGATGCTGGAAGCGTGGGGGGAGGAGCCCGAGAGCGGCTCCATGGACCACGGGATGCCGGGGATGATGAGCGACGAGGACATGGCCGACCTGGAGTCGGCCACCGGCGACGCCTTCGACCAGCGCTTCCTGGAGCTGATGATCGCCCACCACGAGGGCGCCATCGAGATGGCCGAGACGGAGATCGACGGCGGTGAGAACCCGGAGGCCGTCGCCCTCGCCGAGCAGGTCGTCGAGGACCAGCGCGCGGAGATCGCGCAGATGACCGCGATGCTCGGCGGCTCGCCGTCGGCCGGTACCGGTTCGGACGGTGGACACGGCGGCCACTGACCGCCGCGCGGCCCCGCGGCGGTGCGGGTGCCGGCTTCCGGCCGGCGCCCGCGCCCCGCTGGGCGGGGGTGCGGCCCCGGCTGCCGGCGCTCGATGGCCGCGGTCCCGAACGGCGCCCGCGGGCCGGGGCGGTGCGCTTGCCGGGGCGGTGGCTACCGCCCCTCCGGACGGCGAGCGGAGCCCACCGCACCACAGTCGCCCGATATGTGGTTATCTCACGTCATGGGTGTTGAGATCACGCGGTTCCTCCGGCTGGTGGACGCGCTGCCGGAGACCGAGCACCAGGAGACGGACCGGTACACGTCGTTCAGCGTGCACGACAGGAAGTTCGGGTACCTGTGGCCGCGCACGCGGACCGTGGGCCTGAAGCAGACGCTGTCCGAGCAGCTCGCCCTGGTGGCTGAGCGGCCGGAGGTCTTCGAGGTCCAGTTCACCTCGGGCGGCTTCGGCTGGGTCGTGGTGCACCTGGACGGAATCGAGCTGGACGAGCTGAGCGAGCTCGTGCTGGAGGCATGGCGGCTCACGGCGCCCGAGGACCTGCTCGCCGACCTCCCCACCCCGGCCTCCCTCGTCCGGGGCTGACCCGGGCGCGGCTGGGTGGGGTCCCGTCCGAGCCGCCTGCCTCGGCCGGTGTGCCTCCGGCCCGGAGGAGGCCCGCCGGCCCGAGCCGGGTGTGGGCGTCCTCGGAGGGCCCGGCCGCAGCGAACCGCGCGGGCCTCCGCCCCGCCCGGCCGTACCTGGTGGTGGGCCCGCCGGGGGAGCGGCCGCGCGGACGGCCCGCCGCCCGCGGCGTCGCGCGGCCTCCGCTAGGCGGCCAGCCGCGCGGTCGCCGCGCGGTGCTGGGCGAGCAGGGTGTCGACCACCACGCCGGCCGGCCACAGCGGAGCGGTGACGGCCGTGGCGTCGAGGTCGCGCAGGCGTCCGTGCCCCTCGCCCTCGACCAGCTGCCAGGCCGCGACGCAGACCCGGTCCTGGCCCCGGCGCCGCAGCCGCTCCACGGCGTCGGTGACCGACGGCGCCCACGCGCTGAGGTAGCCGACCTGCACGGGCGACTGCACCCGGCGGCTGAGCATGCGCGCCACCGAGGTGAGCTGGTGGCGCTCGTCCTGGTCGGAGGTCCCGTCCGCGGCGAGCACCACGCCGTCGCCGGGCCGCCATCCGGCCTGCTGGAGGCGGCGGGCGAGGCTGCCGACGATGGAGGGGACCGCGCCCAGCGGCGCCGTGGTGCAGGCGTCGAACCGGTGGTCGAGGTCCAGGCCGGCGAGCAGCTCCGCGCTGGCACGGTCACTGCCGGCCAGGTAGGCGGGGACGACGACGAGCGGTCCTTCGACCGCCTCGACCGCGGACCGGAGATCGTCGGCGGAGCCGAAGGACGAGACGACCGGGGCCTCTCCCCGCCGGGTCACCGCGTCGGCGAGGCCGCGCAGGGCCTCCGCCCGGTGCGCGTCGCGCGAGCTGTCGGCTGCCAGCATCATCGTGGGGACCATGTCCGTCTCCTTAGAATCGCCTGAGCGTCTGCCCGGTGTGAGGCAGTGTAAAGATCACGGATTTCACCGCGGTGACCTCGTGTTACACACGCGAGAACAGCAACCAATGACAGTGGCCGCACCGGGAAATACTCCGGTAAAGATCGCCGATTCGGCGCCACAGGCGGATGGGGGGAAATCTTCGTCGACATGACCAGCCCCTACGCCCTCACGGGGCCAATCGTATCCGGGCGGGTTTCCTCCCGCCATAGCGCGCCGCTGTTACCGCCGTCACTGGCACCGCCGCCGCATCGAGGCGTGCAGTCCGGCCGCACGGATCTCCGGCACCCCACGGACACTGCTTCCAACTTCTCTAGAGAAAATCCACGAGCTTCGAATTCGATAATTCCTCGACATTTGCCAGGGATTCGAAAATACCCGGATTCCGGGAGAAAATAACGCACAGCCGGCAGGAATCACCGTTCGCGAGACGGCGGCGGTCAGTTTCCTCCGTTTCCGCCGATGCCGGGTGCGGCCGCTGCGCGGAAGGCCGGGCCGGGGAATTCCCGGCCGCCGACCGGGGGCGGGCGCGCGGCCGCGGCCCGGCAGAGTGCGCCCGGCCGCCGCGCGCCTGGCGGGCGGGCGTGCCTGGCGGGCGGGCGTGCCTGGCGGGCGGGCGTGCCTGGACGGCGCCCCGGGCGGGTAGGTACCGTCCGCCCTGACGAGGAGGATGACCGGTGCTGCCGACCGCCGACGCCGCCCTGACCGACCGTGATCCCGGACTGCCCTCGCTGCGCACGCTTCTCGACCCGGACGCGCTGCGGGAGCGCCTCGCGGCGCTGCTCCCCGCCGGCGCCGAGCCTCCGATGCGCGTCCGGGTCGACCTGCTCGACTACCTCCCCGGTGGCCCAGGGCGCCCTGCGCGGGCCGCCGCGGTGCTGGAGTACGCCGACCGGACCAGGCGGGCGGTGCTCACGGCGCACCCCGCCGACAGCGGCCTTCCCGAACCGCCGGCCGGGGAGGCGCGGCCGCGTCCCGCGCCCTCGGCGCCCGGTGCCCTGGACACCGGCGAACTCGACGATCCCGGCTGGCCGGGGACGCTGGCGGATCCGGAGCATGGACTGACCGCCACCGCGGCCGCCGCCGACCCGGACCTGCCGGCGCTGCGGCACTTCACCTCGGCCGCCGGCGCCTTCGCCCCGCTCCCCGGCGGGCGGGTCCGCACGCTGCGGCACGAACCGGGTCGGCGCTGGACCGGCCGCGCGGAGGACGCCGACGGCCGGCCGGGGTACGCGGTGCGCTGCCGCGCCGGAGGCGTGAACGTGGCCGCACACCTGGCGCTGGCCGCCGCCGGGGTGCCCGTACCCGACATCGGCCGCGTCAGCAGGTACGGCGTGCTCGCCACCCGCTGGGTGCCCGGTGGCACGCTCGCCGACCTGCTGGCCGCCGCGGACCCCGCGAGCGCCGACGCCCTCGCCGCCGCCGGCGCACTGCTGGCCCGGATCCACGCGGTCGCGCCGCCCCGGGAGCTGCCCGGACCGGGCCCGGCTCCGGACACCGCCGCGGCCGCCCGCGCGGTGGCCGCGCTGCTGCCGGACCTGGCGGAGCGGGCCGCCGCGGTGGCCGGCGCCGCCCGGGCGGCCGTCGAGCGGGCGGACCGCGCCGGGGATCCGCCGGTGCTGTCCCCCGGGGCCTTCTCCGCCGACCGGCTCGCGGCTGGTGAACGCCTGTCGCCGCTGCACCTGGAGCGGGTCCGCGTGACGCATCCGGCCGAGGACCTGGCCGAGTTCGCCGCCGGCGAGATCGCGGCCGGCCGCGTCCCGGCGGGCGCGCCGCTGGAGCGGGTGCTGGGTCCGCTGCTCGACGGCTACCTCGCCGCGGCACCGCGCGGCGGTACCGCCGCGTGCCGCGCCCTTGCGGCACGCACGGCGGGCGCGCTGCTGCGCCGCGCGGTGCGCCCCTTCCGCCACCGGGACCCGCACTGGCCGGAGCGGACCGCCGAACTGCTGGCGGCGGCCGAGGTGTTGTCGAACGGGTGACCGGTGTGCGAGCGTGATGGCGTCCCGTGGCGCGGGGCCGCGGTCCGCGCGCACCACGCGGCCGCATGTCTGGGACGGCCGGTGGTCCCGCCCCAGCGCCCGCGTGTCTACGGAGGGCGGGGCACCGGCCGTCCGCGTCCCCGCGGCCGGTGTGGCCGCGACGGTCTCACTCCCCCAACGGCGCCGGCGGCGTGATCGTTCCGGCCGCCGTGCCTGGGTCCCGTCGCGCTCCATGATGGCGGCCGCGCGGGCGGTCCGGCGTCCGGGATCGTCCCTGGCGGCCCCCTGAGCCCGCCCTGATCCCGCCCCGGCCCCAGTGGCCGCCGCCGACACGTGTCAAGGGTGCAGGCACCACCATGCGCGCACATCCCATCGCCCATGACGTGGGGTGACAGGGCGAAGCTCGCCGGGCATCACTTGCCTTGGACGGGGCCGAGCTTCCAGACTTGGGAGTCACGGGGACATGGCGGCGCCACACCGTCCGTCTCGGGGGTGCACGGCGGTACCGTCGTCCCCGTCGGCGGTCGCCCGCCCGCTGCACGCGGCGGCACCCTCGCCCGCCGGCCGGGCGAGAGACCGCCGTCGCGCACAAGCCCACTACACGTCCGCGCCGGAACGCGGACCAGACGGGAGACCAGATGGCTGTCCATCCGCAGGTGCGGGCCGTGGCCGAGACTTTCCTGCACGATGTGGATACCGAGGCTCCGGGGCTGGTGGAGGGGCTGTACCTCACCGGCTCGGTGGCCCTGGGCGACTACCGTCCGCACTCCAGCGACGTCGACTTCGTCGTGGTGACGGGCCACCGGCTCACCGACGCCGACCGCACGGCGCTGCGCCGGGTGCACGCGCGGATGCGCTCCCGGTTCCCCCGGCCGCAGTTCAACGGCATCCACGTGACCTGGGAGGACCTGGTCGAGGACCCGGGCGCGTGCGGTCCGGTGGCCTCGGTCATCGGCGGCCGCTTCCGCGACCGCGCCGGGGCCGACGTGAACCCGGTCACCTGGCACGTACTGGCCGAGAAGGGCGTGCCGGTGCGCGGTCCGCTGCCGGTCGAGTTGGACGTGTGGGACGAGCGCGAGGGGCTGCGCGCCTGGTCGTTCGGCAGTCTCGACGAGCACTGGCGGCGCTGGCGGGCGAAGGCCGGCCGGCTGGTGACGCCGCGCGGCCTGGCGGCGCTCGGCTCGCTGGCCCCCTCCTGGAGCGTCCTCAGCGTCAGCCGCCTGCACTTCACGCTGCGCACGGGCGAGATCACCTCGAAGTCGGGCGCCGGCTTCTACGCGCTGCACGCCTTCCCCGAGCACTGGGACCGCATCGTCAACGAGTGCCTGCGCATCCGCCGCGACTCCCGGCTGCCGTCGCTGTACCGGAGCACGCTGGAACGCCGCCGGGCCGCGCTGGACTACATCGAGATGGTGCTGGACGACGCCCTGCGGCCGGCTCCGGCGTAGCCGCGTGCCCCGCGTCCGGGCGCGGCTACCCTGACTGGCATGACCATGCGCCCGATCGTGTACTTCGGCGACCCCGTACTCACCGCGCCGACCACCCCCGTCACGACCTTCGACCAGCACACCGAGGCGCTGGTCCGCGACCTCCTCGACACCGTGGACGCGCCCGGCCGGGCCGGCGTGGCGGCCACCCAGATCGGGGTCGGCCTGCGGGTGTTCAGCTACAACGTCGAGGGGCGGATCGGCTACGTCATCAACCCGGAGATCGCCGAGCTCTCCGAGGAGGTCCAGGACGACGGCGAGGGCTGCCTGTCCGTGCCGGGCCTGTGGTACCCGACGAAGCGGGCGCAGCACGCGGTGGTCACGGGCGTGGACCTGCGCAACGAGCCGGTGACGCTGCACGGCTCCGGCCTCATGGCGCGCTGCCTCCAGCACGAGACCGACCACCTCGACGGCGTCCTCTACCTCGACCGGCTGGAGCGGGACGACCGGCGGGCCGCGATGCGCGAGGTGCGGCAGTCGGCGTGGTTCCTGCGCGAGTCCCCGAGTGTCGGCGGCTCCGGTGGTACGGGAGGTACGGGGGCGCTCCCCAGCGCCTTCGGCGGTGCCCGGTGACCCACCACACCCTGTCCGCTTTGCCAGAACTGCCCGCCATGTCGCTTTCGCCATTAATTCCGGACAAGTACTAGGCAGGTAACGGGCGGATCTCGTAGGGTCTGCCCCAGCATCATGTGGCCCCCCGTTCACACCCCCCGCTGCCCGAGGCGCGGCCACGCCTGTCCACGACAGCGATCCCGGTGACTCACATGCATACTCCCCTGCTTCCCTCCTCTCCTCCCGCGCGCCGCGCCACCGCGCTCGCCGGACTCCTCGTCGCGGCCCTGCTCGCACTGCCCGCGCCGGCCCACGCCGACCCGCAGGACGACCTCAGCCTCGACGAGCTCACCGAACGGGCCGAGCAGCTGGAGGACGAGTACGACGGCGAACTCCGGCAGTACACCGACGCCAAGGAGGCGGCCGAGAAGGCCGCCGCGCGGCTCGCCCAGGTCGAGGAGGAGCTGGAGGAGGCCCGTGCGAGCGTCGGCCAGTTCGCGGCGACGCAGTACAAGGGCACCGGCCTGGACCCCGCCATCGAGCTCGCCCTCAGCGGCTCCCCCGAAAGCGTGCTGGAGGACGCCGCGGTGATCGGGCAGGTCTCCCACAGCAACAGCTCCCGCGTGCTCGCGCTGACCGAGCTGCGCGAGGAGCGCGAGCAGGCCAGCGAGGAGGCCGACGCCGCGCTGGACGAGGCACAGGAGCTCGTCGACGAGCTGGAGGAGCAGCGCGACGAGGTCCTGGAGCGCATCGAGCGCTACGAGGCCGAGCAGGTCCCGGAGCCCGCCGCCGGTGCCGGCTCCGGGAACGGGACCGTCCCCGAGAGCGCGAAGGGATGGGGCTTCGACGGCGCCACACCGCGCATGGCGGCGATCCGCGACGAGATCATCATGACCTTCGGCGCGCCCTACGACGTCGGCTGCCTGCGCCCGGGCGACCCGGGCGAGCACGGCTCCGGCCGCGCGTGCGACTTCATGATGAGCGCGGGCGGCGCCTCCCCCTCGGCGGGCAACCGGGAGCTCGGGACCCAGATCGCGGAGTACGCCCGGGCGAACGCCGACCGGCTCGGTGTCATGTACGTCATCTGGGAGCAGCGGATCTGGGACTCCCGCAACCCCGGCGCCGGCTGGCGGCAGATGGAGGACCGGGGCAGCATCACGCAGAACCACTACGACCACGTGCACGTCTCGTCGTTCTAGCGGACGCGTCGGGCCCGGCCGGACGGCTCGGCGCGGCACGCCCCGGGTCGGTGCCCGGCGGGACTCGGCGTCCGCCCGGAGCCGCCGGCCGCTCTGCGGAACCGACCGCCCAGGTCCGCGCGCCCGGCGCCCCGGTGCGCGGTCCCGAGGGGGACCGCCAGGACCCGCCGCCGACGGCAGGACGCTCGTCGGTCACGTCCCCGGGCGACCGGGAGCGGGACGCGCGCCGCGCCGGACGACCGGCAGGGACAGCACCACTGCGGACGCCGCCGCCGCGGCGGCGAACGCCGGCCCGTAGCCGAGGGACTGCACCGTGAGCCCGAGGACCACCGCGCCGGCACCCGTGCCGGCGTCGTAGCCGATGTTCCAGGCGGCGCTCGCCGTGCCGTACCCGCGCCGGCCGGCGCGGCGGAACATCGCGACCAGGGTGTCGTTCTGGGCGCCGCCGAACCCGGCGCCGAACAGCGACGCCCCGACGACGACCGCCACCGCGCCGGCCGCGCCGGTGGACCCGGTGGACCCGGCCGTGTCGAGCGGCCACAGCGCCCACGCCGTCAGGGCCAGCCCGGCCACCGCACCGACCACGCTGGGCAGCAGCGCCACGGGACGGCCGCGCCGGTCGGCGAGCGCGCCCGCCGCACCGCGCACCGCCAACTGGGCGACGCTGTAGCCGAGCAGGGCCGCGGTGGCCACCCGCGGCGTCTCCTCCAGCGGGATCGCCAGGAAGGTGACGACGCCGCTCGACGCGGCGGCCAGTACGAGCATGACGGTCAGCGGCGCGACCAGGGCCGCCAGGATCCGCCGCCGGTCCTCCGGCGCCGGCTCCGCGTCCGCGCCGGCGGACGGCGCCTCCTCCTGCGGCATGCCGTCGCCGCCGACGCGCCAGAGGACGACGGCGACGACGGCGCCGGCCAGCGGCGTGACGGCGGCGATCCAGAACACCGCGGTGAAACCGACCTGGAGCGCCAGCCACACGCCGGACGCCAGGTAGACCAGGTTGGGCAGCCCGACGGCGAGGCCGTAGGCGCCGCTGGCCCGGCCCACCTGGTCGGGCCGCACCATGCGGACGGCCAGCGCGGCGCCCACGACGCTGACCATGCCGAAGCCCACCCCGCGCACCGCGGAGACCGCGATCAGCGGTCCGAGGTCGGCGGTGACGGCGTACAGCGGCGTGGGCAGGCCGAGCAGCAGCGCGCCGGCCGGGAACGTCCGGCGGTAGCCGCCGCGGTCCAGCAGCCAGGGCATCGCCACCTGGGTGGCCACCGTGGTGAGCATGAACACGGACGTGGTCGCGCCGGCGCCCAGGGCGCCGGCTCCGCCGCGGGCGGCCCACATGGGGACGACCGGCAGCAGCAGGACGTAGCCGCAGAAGCTCGCGACGGTGGCGAGGACGAGCAGCCGGAAGGCGCGGCCCCGCAGGCCGTAAGGGTGCGAAGGCCCGACGATGGGACGATCGGCGCTGGGCGGGCGGGGTTCCGGCGTGACACGGCGCATCCCCCATTTCTATCCCCTGGGCGGGGTTCCGGCGGCGCGCGGCGCCCGGTGCCGCCCGGACGCGCACGTCGGAGCCCGGAATTCCAGGGGTGCACCGGGCCGCCCGCGCCGCCGGCCGCCGGTGGTGGAGCGGCCCGATCCGAGGGCGCGCGGCCGCGCGCCCTGGCGCGGCTCCGCAGGCTCGGACCCGGCTCCGGGCGGTGCCGGCGGCCACGCCCGGCCGGGGAGGTGCGGCGCTGTCCCCCGATGGCCGCGATCCCGGCGGTGGCCTCGGACCGCACGGCGTGCTCGTCGGAGCGGGCGGCCACCGCCCGGTCGCGTTCGAGCCGGTTGACCCCGCGCTCCGTCGCATGCCGGTCACCGTCGTCAGTCGAACCCGCGACCGGCGGGCACCCGCCCGGCCGGCTGCCGCGTTGGCGGACGGCCACCCGGTCCGCCGGCCCGGGGATGGTCGCTGTTGCTTCTGCGTCGGCACGGGTGGATCGCGGGTCACCGCTGAACCACGGGAACATGGCGGCGCGCACCCGCCGGCAGACGGGTGCGCGCCGAAGCGCCCCGGACGTTCGGCGCCGCCCGGGCACGCCGCGGGAGCGTGCGGACCGCGGTGCGGCTCCGTGCTGCCGCGGGGGGTGATCACCGCGAGCCGGCCCGTCCTGAGTGCGACGGGCTCCGCGACACCCCTGGCCCGCGCCCCGGCCGGGCGAGCGGCGAACCGGCGCTGGCGGCGGCTGATCCGGCCGCTGGCCGGATCAGCCCGGTCCCAGTGCCGCCCCGTCCGCGTCGGCGGGCCGAGCGCCCTCCGCCTGGGCCGGCGCGGTCGCCGGCGGGACGGCGGTCCCGTCCAGCCGGCCGGCCAGCCATCCGGCGATGCGGTCGGCGAGTTCGGGCGTGACGGCGCGCTCGGCGTGCCCCATGCCCGGTTCGATCCACAGCTCCCTGGGCTCGCGCGCCGCCTCGTGGACGCGGTACGCGTGCTCCAGCGGGAAGTAGGCGTCGGCGTCGCCGTGCACGACCAGGAGCGCGGCGGGCGCCACCCGGCCGGCGCTCTCGGTGGGGTCGGGCGGCACGGGGTCCCAGTGGCGGTCGACGACCCGGACCTTGCGGACCAGGCGCAGGAAGAGCCGCCCCGCCGGGCGCTCGATCCCGAAGTGCAGCAGCCGCATCCGCGAGGTACCCCGGTAGTACCAGCGGCTCGGTCCGCTCACCGCCACGACGGCGGCCGGCCCGCCGAACATCGCGGCGTGCCGGACGGCCACCGCGGCGCCCATGGAGAAGCCGACCGTGGCGAAGCGGGTGTAGCCCAGACCGCGCAGGTGCGCGAGCGCCGCCTCCAGGTCGTGCACCTCCCGGTCGCCCACCGTGCACACGCCGGTGGAGCTGCGGTGGCCGCGGAAGTCGAAGGCCAGGACGTCGCCGACCGCGAGCAGTCGCCGCGCGATCATGCGGGTGTGCGGGCTGCGCCAGGTCCCGGTGAAGCCGTTGGCCATGACGACGGCGCGGTCGGTGCGCCGGAGGCCGCGCAGCAGCACGGTGTCCAGCCGCACACCGTCGGAGGTGGTGAGGAGCTCCCGGTGCGCGGGCGGCGGAGTGGAGGGGCGGGGGGTGGTGCGTGCGACATCGGACACCCCTCCATGGTGCCCGACATGGCGGTGGCCGGCACGGGTGCCGTCCCGACCCCGGCACGGCGGGCCCGCACCACCTCCGCCGGTACGGCCGGCTCCGGACCGGCGTCAGCCGGTGCGCAGCCGGGGCAGCGCGGCGGCGAGGGCGCGGGCGGCGCTGCCCGCCGGGTCGGGGGTGTTCTCGGCGAGGGCCGTGACGAGCAGGCCGTCGCAGAGCGCGAGGAGCAGCCGGGCGTCCTCCGGGGTGAGCCGGCGCCCGGTGTGCTCGAAGGCGGGCGGCAGCAGCCGCACCAGTCCGGCGTTCCACTCCCGGACGGCCGCGGCGTAACCGGGGTTGCGGCCGGCCTGGACGTAGCTCTCGTAGAACAGCGGCAGGCCGGGGGTGTCGTCGGACCAGCCGATCATGTCGACCACGAGGCGGGCCAGCGGTTCGAGGCCGTCGGGGGCCGGCCGGGAGCGGAAGTCGGCCAGCAGCGCGCGCGCCCGGGTGAGGAACCGCTCGCCCATGCGCCCCAGCGCCTGGCGGGCGAGGTCCTCCAGCGAGTCGAAGTAGTAGGTGGTGGAGCCCAGCGGCACGCCGGCCCGGGTCGCCACCGTGCGGTGGCTCACCCCCGCGAACCCCTCCTCGGCGAGGATGTCGGCGGCGGCCGCCACGAGCTGCTCCCTGCGGCGCTCCCCACGGGACGTCAGGTCCGGCATCGCGCTCTCCTCCCCGTCCGGCCCCTCCCGGACGCCGTGCCCGAGGGTCCTAGTGCCCACCCCCCGCGAGCCGCAGGCCGACGACCCCGGCGACGATGAGCACGATCGAGACGACACGCAGCACCTGTACTGGGTCGCCGAGGAACATCATGCCGAAGACGGCGGTCCCCGCCGCCCCGATCCCGGTCCAGACGGCGTACGCGCTGCCCACCGGCAGGGTGCGCAGCGAGATCGAGAGCAGGGTGAACGACGCCACGGCCGCCGCGGCGAACGTGACGGTCGGCCAGAACCGGGTGAAGCCCGCGCTCAGCTTCAGGGCGACGGCGAAGACGGTCTCCAGCATTCCGGCCACGACGACCAGGAGCCACGCCATGGCAACCTCCATTCCTTGTACGGTCGTACATGAATGTACGGCCGTACAGGTTTGGGGGGCAATGTCAGGCGGGTCACCCCGGCGAGCGGTGGGAGACCGGCCGCGCCGCGCCAGGCCGCGGTCCGGACCGGACCGGACGCGGCGCGGCGTCAGGCCGCGGCGACGCGCCGGCGGCGGCCCGAGCCGGCGAAGAGCAGCCCGCCGAGGTCGATGGCGAGGTGCAGGACGACGGGGATGAGCAGGCTGCCGGTCCCGAGGTAGGTCAGCGTGAACAGCGCACCGAGCAGGCCCGGGCCGACGAGGCCCCACCATCCCTGGTAGACGTGCGCCACCGCGAACAGCAGGCAGGACAGCACCGCCGCCGCCCAGAGCGGCAGCCCGAGGGCGACGCCGAAGGCGATGAACAGCCCGCGGTACAGCAGCTCCTCGCACACCCCGGCCGTCACCGAGACCGCCAGGGCCAGCCGGCGCTCACGGCGGGACCGCGGCGCGAGCACGGCCGCGACGTGGGATCCAGGAGCGGGCCGCTCCGCCGCCGCGCTCCCCGCCGCCTCCCCGCGTTCCGGGGCGGCACCGCGTCGGCGCCCGGAGCGGCGGCGCGCCCCGGCGGCCGCCCCCCAGACGGCCAGCACGGCCGCGACCGTGCCGGCCCCCGTGAGCAGCGGCAGCAGCTCGTGCGGCGCCCGCAGCCCGAGGTCGCCGGGGCGCAGGCCCGGCGAGAGCACCAGGATCGCGGCGATGGCCGCGACCCACGACCACTGGAGCACGATCGTCAGTACGTAGAACCTGCCCAGTGCGCGCGGATCGCTGGAGCGCCGGCGGCGCAGCCGGGCGAACGCCCACCGCCCGAGCAGCGGCTCCCCGATCGCCGCGTACACCACCAGGGCGAGCCCGAGGACGGTCGCTGCGGAGCTGAACTGAGGAATGCTTTCGGACCACGGCACGGGGCACAGCCTAGGAGAAGATCTGACTGATATACCGGAAACCTCCGGTCACCCCGGGCGACACACCCCGCAGCCAGTGTCATTCCGCCAGGTCACGCCTGGTTCGGACACTTCCGTCCGGGTGCAGACCTTGTGATATCCGGCTCACGGGGCGACGGTAGAAGTGTCCCGCGTCACATCCGGTACGGGACACCGACGTCACCCGTGGGGAGCTGATGAGCATGGCGGAGAAATCCGGTCCGGCGATCACCGGCAGGGCACCCGCGGCCGACCGGCCCGCGAACATCCGAAACGTGGTGCTGGTCGGCCATTCCGGGACGGGCAAGACGACACTGGTGGAGGCGCTGCTCCACGCCGCCGGATCCACGAACCGCGCCGGTCGCGTCGAGGACGGCTCCACCGTCAGCGACTACGACGAGGCGGAGATCCGGCAGCGGCGCTCGATCAACCTCACCGTCGTACCCGTCATGGTCGACGGAGCCGACCCCGTCAAGGTGAACCTGCTGGACACCCCCGGCTACGCCGACTTCGTCGGCGACCTCCGGGCCGGGCTGCGGGCCGCCGACGCCGCGCTGTTCGTGCTCTCGGCCACCGACGGCATCGACGAGCGGACCCGGATGCTGTGGGAGGAGTGCGCGGCGCTCGACATGCCGCGCGCCGTCGCGGTCACCCGGGTCGACCACCCGCGCGCCGACTTCCTGGAGACGGTGCGGCAGTGCCAGGAGGCGTTCGGGGCGAACGTGCTGCCCGCCTACCTCCCCGTCACCGCCGGCGAGGGCGAGCACCGGACCGTGCGCGGGCTGATGGGGCTGCTCACCCGGCGCTACCACGACTACTCCACCGGAGGCCCCGTCGAGGCGGCGGCGCCCGAGGAGGTCGCGGACCTGGTCGCCTCCATGCGCGCCGCCCTGATCGAGGGCGTGATCCAGGAGAGCGAGGACGAGACCCTCATGGACCGCTACATGGCGGGCGAGGAACTCGATCCCGCCATGCTGGTCGCCGACCTGGAGACCGCCGTCGCGCGCGGCACCTTCTACCCCGTGCTCGCGGTCTCGACGACGACCGGGGTCGGGGTCGCCGAACTACTCACCGAGCTGCCACGGGCCTGCCCCGGTCCGCAGGAGCGGCCGGTCCCGCCGGTCACCACCCCGGACGGCGCGCCCGTGCCGGACCTGTCCTGCGACCCGGACGGCCCGCTGCTGGCCGAGGTGGTCAAGACCGTGAGCGACCCCTACGTCGGCCGGGTCAGCCTGGTCCGGGTGTTCTCCGGAACGCTGCGCCCGGACACCGTGGTGCACGTCAGCGGCCACGGGCTGGTCGATCGCGGGCACGAGGACCACGACGTGGCGGAGCGCGCCGGCGGCCTGGCGGTTCCGCTCGGCAAGGAGACGCACCCCGTGGGGCAGGTGGTGGCCGGCGACATCTGCGCGGTGGCCAAGCTCGGCCGGGCCGAGACCGGGGACACGCTCTCCGACCCCGACCGCCCGCTGCTCATGCGGCCGTGGACGTTCCCCGACCCGCTGCTTCCGGTGGCCGTGCGCGCCGCGTCCAAGTCCGACGAGGACAAGCTCGCCCAGGCGGTGGCCCGGCTGGCCGCGGAGGACGTCACCCTGCGGGTGGAGGTCAACCCGGAGACCCACCAGATGGTGCTGTGGTGCATGGGCGAGGCGCACCAGGACGTGGCGCTGGACCGCCTGGCCAACCGCTACGGCGTCAACGTGCTGACCGACGAGATGCGCATCCCGCTGCGGGAGACGTTCGCGGTACCGGCCCAGGGCATGGGCCGCAACGTCAAGCAGAGCGGTGGCCACGGCGAGTACGGCATCTGCCGGATCCGGGTGGAGCCGCTGCCCTCGGGTTCCGGGCTGGAGTTCGTCGACCAGATCGTCGGCGGGGTGGTGCCCCGCCAGTACATCCCGTCGGTGGAGAAGGGCGTCCGCGCCCAGATGGAGCACGGCGTCGCGTCCGGCTACCCGCTCGTGGACATCCGGGTCACGCTCTACGACGGCAAGGCGCACTCGGTCGACTCCTCCGACATGGCCTTCCAGAAGGCCGGCCGGCTCGCGCTGCGCGACGCCGCCGAGCACGCGCGGGTGGCCATGCTGGAGCCGGTGGACGAGCTGTCGGTCCTGGTCGCCGACGCCCACATGGGCGCGGTGATGAGCGACCTGTCGGCCCGCCGGGGCCGCGTCGTGGGGTCCGAACCCGTGCCACCGGGGCGCACCCTGATCCGCGCCGAGGTTCCGCAGCTGGAGATCGTCCGCTACGCGATCGATCTGAGGTCGGTGTCGCACGGCACCGGGACGTTCAGCCGCCGGTACCTGCGTCACGAGCCGCTGCCGGAGCACCTGGCGAAGCGCCACCTGGCCGAGCAGCACGGGTGAGCCGGCCCCGGATGGCTCGCGGGGCGGCCCCGGAGCACGGCGAACGGACCGGCCCCGGGCGCCCCGCATCGTCCCTGCGCGCCGGGCGCCGGGTGCCGGGTGCCGCGCACGCCGCTCCGCCGCCCGCGCGGCGGAGCGGCCCGCCCGGCCCGCCCGCTGTCGCGGCCGGCCGTCACAGCACACCCGTGTGAGCCGCCGGCACGCGCGTCGCGGACGCCGCCGCCACGGGCGGCATGGTCGGGACCGCGTCCGCCACCCCGATCCTCCGCCGGCGCCCGGCCGCCGCGGTTGAGCGGGCGGCCGGGTGGCGGCGCCGTTCTCCCGGGCACGGCGTCCCGGACTCCGCGCCGGACGGGCGCGGCGCGGTCCGGGCCGGCGGCCGCGCCAGGCGGCCCGCCGCGTCCCGCGGCGCCACCCGGCGGCGCCGCCCCGATCACCCCCGGACGGCCTGCGCCACCTCCTCCGCGAGTTCCGGGGTGGCCGCGATGACGCCTGACCAGCGCCGGGTGAGATCGGGGTCGATCTCCAGGGGGCGCCCGAACGCGTCGACGACCGCGCCGCCGGCGGCCGGGACCGTCACCATCGCCGCGACCAGGTCCATGATGCGGTGCACGTCGCCGCCGGCGTCGGCGAAGGCGTCGATGGCCCCCTCCGCCACCAGCGCGCCCTCCAGGCAGGTGCTGGAGAGGATGCGGATCCGGCCGGCGCGGTCGGTCAGCCGGTGCCACGCCTCCCGCGCGCGGGGGCGGGGGCGCAGGACGTCGACAGTGGCGCCGTCCAGCCGGGTGCGGCCGGAGGTGCGGTACGGGGTCGGCCGGCCGGCCACCGCGTGCCAGGTGCGCCCGGTGTCGAACCAGCAGGTCAGCGCCTCGGTGGCCGTGCCGTCCATGCTGACCGCGGCGGCGAGGCAGGACAGCGGGACACCGGACGCGGCGTTGGCCGACCCGTCCACCGGGTCCACGACCAGCGTGACCGCCGAACCGATGTCGACGAAGCCGATCTCCTCGCTGAGCAGGTTGGTCCCGGCCTGGCGGGCCGCCTCGGCGACGGCCTCCTCGACCAGCTCGTCCACCAGCATCGTCGGGGTGCCGTCGGCCCCCATGGCGGTCTCGGCGCCGAGCTCGGCCCGGGTGTGCCGGCGGCGGGCGTCTCCGTAGGCCCGGGCCGCGGCGCGGGCGACGGCGGCCAGCGCCGGGTGGACGCCGGTCGGGAGCACCGGTTCGGGAACCGGCCAGGGGATCGCGCTGGACATGTCGCTCCTGGGGTCGCGGGAGGAGGGTTTCCGGGGGCCGCGGCCCACTCTGCCGTATCGGGGCCGGCGGCCGAGGGGCGGCCCGGTGAGCGCCGGAACCGGCCGCCGGAGGCGGCCGAACGCCACTATGGGCCGGGGCCGCCGGCACCTACCATGCGCACATGGCGATCCGCACCCCCCTGAGCCTGGACCGTATCGAAGCCGCCGCCCACCTCGTCGACCCGGCGTTCCGCGACACGCCGCAGTTCGCGGACGAGAGCCTGTCGCGGCACCTGGGACGCGAGACGTTCCTGAAGATCGAGACCCTCAACCCGATCCGCTCGTTCAAGGGCCGCGGCGCCGACTTCCTGCTCCGCCAGACCGGGGAGACCCGCGCGATCGTGTGCGCCTCCGCCGGCAACTTCGGCCAGGCGATGGCCTACACGGCCCGGCAGCGCGGGCTGTCGGTGCGGGTGTTCGCCGCCGCGACCGCCAACCGGGTCAAGATCGCCCGCATGCGGGAGCTCGGCGCGCGGGTCGTCATCGGGGGAGACGACTTCGATGCCGCCAAGGCCGCCGCGCGCGAGTACGCCCGGGGGCGCGCCGGCTGCGTCTTCGTCGAGGACAGCCACGAGCCGCTGCTGGCCGAGGGTGCCGGCACCATCGGCGTCGAACTCGCGCCGCTGCGCCTGGACACGGTGCTGGTGCCGGTCGGCAACGGTGCCCTCGTCTCGGGCGTGGGCCGCTGGCTGAAGGCCGACTCGCCCGAGACGCGGGTGGTGGGCGTGTGCGCCGCCGGGGCGCCCGCCATGGCGCACAGCTGGCGGTCGGGGCGCCCGGTCTCCACCTCCTCGGTGCGCACGATCGCGGACGGCCTCGCCGTGCGGGTGCCGGTCCCGGCGGCGGTGGAGTGGATGACGGAGGTGGTGGACGACGTGCTCCTGGTGGACGACACCCAGGTCCTCGCGGCGCTGCGGCTGCTGCGGGACATGCTCGGCATCATCGTGGAGCCGGCCGCCGCGGTGGGCGTCGCCGCGCTCGCGCACCACCACGTGCCCGGTGCCCGGGTGGGCACCATCCTCACCGGTGCGAACTTCGCGCCCGAACTGGTCGCCATGCTGTGACGGCGCGGCGGTACCCCGGGCGGACCCCGCGGGCGCGCGGTGTCACAGCACCCGCCCCGGTCTGGAGCGGTCCCGCAGCGCCTCGAACCGCCAGGTG
Organism: Marinitenerispora sediminis; assembly: GCF_003336425.1. Classification (GTDB taxonomy): domain Bacteria; phylum Actinomycetota; class Actinomycetes; order Streptosporangiales; family Streptosporangiaceae; genus Marinitenerispora; species Marinitenerispora sediminis. Next base: position 46,322 of record NZ_QEIO01000016.1, read on the forward strand.
TTGACCGGGTGGCTGGAGAGCAGGTTGACGAGCAGCACGAAGAAGCCCTGGTCGGTGCGGGCGCGCGCGGCGATCTCGTCGAAGTCGACGGACCGGTAGAGGTACTTGCCGGCCACGAGCACGCGCAGGCCGGTCGCACCCTCGGGGCAGAACGCGTAGGCGTGGTTGTCGGCGGTGTACTCCTGCGCGCGGCTGAGGGACGTGCCGAGGCCGGGGATGAGGTTGGCGATCGAGATCCCGAGCTGCCGCCAGAAGGAGCTGTGCCCGGCGGCGATGTGGCCCACCTCGTGTCCGATGACGAACCGCAGGGTGTCGAGGTCGCCCTCCTTGTCGCCGACCTCGAACAGGTCGCTGTTGATGGCCACGTAGCGCCGGAACCCGTGCCCGGACGCGAAGGCGTTGATCTGCCCGTTGCCGAGCACGATGTAGGCGTCCGGCACTTCGGGCAGGTCGAACGCGCGCGCGGCGTCCACCACCATGCGGTACGCCTCGGGGAACTGCCGTTCGCTGAGCCGCACACCGTTGACCCGCTGCCGGGCGTAGAGCTGGCCCCGAGCGAAGAACACCAGTCCGGGGATGCCGAGGAGCAGCAGCGGCTCGGTCGTCTCCCCCTGGAGCGCCCGGTTGACGGCGCCGAGCACGGCCAGCGCGCTGACGCCCAGGCACACCAGGAGCAGGACGTTCTCCTGGGGGTGCCGGAACGCCCGCCGCCGTCGCCGGTTCCCCCAGTACATGATCGGCATGGGGTTCATTCTGCAACGCCGCCGCCGGCCGCGAAGGAGACCGCCGATATCGGTCAGGGGCCGCCGTTTCCGGGCGGCGCGGGCCGGGTTCCGGACCGCCAGCGGGCCGCGGCACCGCCCGGCGGCGTCCGGATCACTGAGAGGCCTGCCCGGACCGCGTGCGCGTATGGCGAGGGGCGTCAGCTCGGTGGGCGGGGACCGCGGCCCACCCCTGAGACCCCTCTCGGCACCCGCCGCGGCCATCGGACGGGGACGCCCTCCCGGGTCCGCCTTCGGCGCCGCCGCACCTCGCACCCGGCCCGGGCCGCGGCGGCCCCTGACCGCCGCCACCGCCGACCGGGGCGGAGCGGCGGCCCCGGTGCCGAGCTAGAGGCGGTACGGCGGTTCGTTCGGACCGGAGTCGCGGTCGGTCTCGGGCTGGTAGGGCACGGCCCCCGGCGGCGGAGGCGGCGCCGAGATCGGAGCACCCTGCGGCGGCTCGTCCGCCCCCAGATCACGGTCCGACTCCGGCCGATAGGGCCGGAGGCGGCGCCGAAATGGGAGCACCCTGCGGCGCGGGAGCGGAGAAGGCCGGCCCGGACGGCGGATCGGTGCGGCCGAAGGGCTGGGAGGGGCCGGTCTCGGTGCCGTGGACGGGCCCGCGGGGCGCTGGCGGCGGATCGAGCAGGTCGCCGCCGGCGTGCCGGCCGGCGCGCTCGGGAGCGGCCGGAGCGGGCTCGTCGTCAGCCAGCAGCGCCGCCATGTCGGCCTGCCGGGTGGAGCCGGCGCCGTCCTCGCCGGACACGCCCGCGGGCTCCGCGGGCGGCTGCGGGTACGGCTCGGCCGCGGGCGGCTCGGCGGGCCCGGCGCCGTCCATGCCGAACGCGCTCGGCAGCTGCGGAACGCCCGAGGCGGTGTCCTCCGGCCGGGCGAGGTAGGTGAGCGCCCCGATGGTCAGGGCGGCCAGCCCGGCGCGCAGCGTGGGTTCGCGGTCGGGGGCGAAGAACGGCGAGTGGTTGCTCGGCAGCGTCCCGAGCTTCTCGTAGGGGGTCTCGCCCGGCGCCGCGGCCCAGACGTCGTGCGGGGTGCCGCCGAGGAACCAGAACACATAGGGGACCGGGTCGTCGTCGCCGGGGAGCCCGAACTCGCCGAAGTCCTCGCTCCCGGAGAACGGCTCGGGGAAGTCGACCACGTAGGCGTCGCCGAAGTACGCCCGGTGCGCCGCCGCCAGGGCGGCCGTCTCCGCGGGGTCGTTGTCGGTGACACCGGCCTGCTGCGCCAGGGTGATCTCCGGCTCGCGCGGCGCTCCCGACGCCGCGGCCTCGGCCCGCACGATGCGCTCGACGGCCGTCTGCAGCTGCCGGCCGACGCGCTCGTTGAGAGCGCGGGTGTTGACCTCCAGGTACGCCTCGTCCGGGATGATGTTGGCCTTCGTGCCGGCGCGCAGCACGCCCACCGTCACGACGGCCATCTCGCCGGGGTCGACCTCGCGGGAGACGATGGTCTGCAACCGGTTGACGATGTTGGCGGCGATGACGACCGGGTCGACCGCGGTGTGCGGCCGGGAGGCGTGCCCGCCGGTGCCGTGGATGCGCACCTGCAGGGTGGTACCGGCGCCCAGGATGACGCCGGCGCGGTGCCCGATCATGCCCGCCGGCTGCGGGCCCACGTGCTGGGCGAGCGCGACGTCGGGTCGGCCGAAGCGCTCGTAGACGCCGTCGCGCAGCATCCCGGCGGCACCGTCGACGGTCTCCTCCGCCGGCTGGGCGACGATCATGAGGGTGCCGCTCCACTGCTCGCGGGCGCCCGCGAGCAGGTCGGCCGTTCCCACCAGGCACGCGGTGTGCAGGTCGTGGCCGCACGCGTGCATGATCGGGACCTCGTTGCCGTCGCCGTCCACACCGCGCGCGGTGCTCGCGTAGGGCAGTCCCGTCCGCTCCTCCACCGGCAGGGCGTCCATGTCCCCGCGCAGCAGCACGGTGGGGCCGTCGCCGTTGCGCAGGACGCCGACGACACCGGTGCCGCCGATGCCGGTGGCCACCTCGAAGCCGGCACGCGACAGCCATTCGGCCACCGCGCGCGCGGTGCGGTGCTCCTGGTGCGACAGTTCGGGGTTGCGGTGCAGGTCGACGTAGAACCCCTCGACCAGCGGGAAGATCTCGTCCACGAGCCCCATCACCGCGCTTCCGCGCTGCGCGACGCGCTGCGGATCGACCGCCTGCGGCACTGCTTCCACCTTCATTCCTCGGTCCGGAGGGCCCGCGCCGCGCTCGCGGCGCCGGTCCAGCGTCGGCGGGTGCACCGGGGCGCCGGCTCCGGCGTCACCGGCCGGTCCGCCCCGTCGCCCCTGGTACCGCCGCCGTCACCTGGCCGATTCTCCCGTTCCAGGTAACGAATCTCAAACGGCCGGCTTGGGAGGTGGCGGGCCTGCCGGCCAGGACCGCCCTCGTCAGCCCGCTGCCGCCGGTGTCGCGGCACGCCCCCAAGAGCGTCCGGAGGCGGGCCGGGCGGCCCGCCGCTCGCACCCGACAGGCCAATGTAGTGCGAGTACCGGGCGGAGCGCGCGTTTCTGGGGCGGCGATCACACCCCGCACACGCCCATGCACCCCCGGGAATGGTCGAATTTGGATCGGACCGATAGTCTGCCTTCTCAGAGATTTCCCAGCCGCATCCGCTAGGGCTCGTTCCCTGGCAGCCGGGGCCCCGTGTCGAGGGGCGGCGCTACGCAGCGCGCCGGCGCGGATGCATGGCGTGATCGTGACCCGCACTCTTCCGTGCCCACTTCCCGAAACCGTGACTCGGAGACCTCGTGGCCTCAACCACCACAGCCCTGCACCACCAGTCACATCCCGACGGCGAGAAGGCCGCGCCGTCCACCACCGCACCGGCCACCGGTGGCGCCCGCCCGCCCGGCGGTACCCCGGAACGGCGGCGCGACGCGCTGCTGGACAACGCGAAGTTCCTGCTGATCGTCCTCGTGGTGGTCGGGCATGTGATCTCGCCCGCGACCGACACCCGCCTCGCGGACGCGATCTACTTCTGGATCTACCTGTTCCACATGCCGGCGTTCGTGCTCATCTGCGGCTACCTGTCGAAGTCCTTCGACGGGTCGGCCCGCCGCGTGGACAAGCTGCTGACGACGGTCGTCGCGCCCTACCTGATCTTCTGGGGCATCTACGCCCTGCAGTCGCTGACCGTGGGCCGTTCCCTGCCGGACACCCCGCTCCAGCCGCTCTGGCTCACCTGGTTCCTCGCCGCGCTGTTCGTGTGGCGGCTCACGGTGCCGCTGTGGAAGCGCGTGCGCTGGCCGATCCCCGTGGCGATCGCGGTGTCGCTCGCCGCCAGCGTGGTGACCACCGGCGACGTGTTCGGGATGTCGCGGATCCTCAGCCTGCTGCCGTTCTTCGTCGCCGGCCTCATGCTGGAACCCCGGCACTTCGAGTTCCTCCGGCAGCGCTGGGTGCGCGTCTGGGCGGTCGGCGTCGTCCTCATCACCGCGGCGATGTCCTACATCTACCTGGAGCAGCTCAGCCTGGAGTGGGTGTACTGGCGGGAGAGCCTGCTCGAACGCGACGTCGACATCCTGCCGATCGGTATCCCGGGCCGGATCGTGTTCATGGTCCTCGCGGCCTCGCTCACGGCGGCGCTGCTGTCGCTCACCCCGCGCCGCACCACCTGGTTCACCGGCCTGGGCGCGCTCACGATGTACGTCTTCCTGCTGCACGGCCTGCCCATCCGGATCGCCGAGCAGTTCGGCTGGTACGACGTGGTCAACGGCTACGTCGGCCTGGCCGTCAACACGGCGGTCGCCGTGGGGATGGTCTTCCTGCTCTGCTCGCCGTGGGTCCGCCGCGCCACGCGGTGGGCCGTCGAGCCGCGCGTGGACTGGATCCTGCGGCGGGACCGGGCGCGCGGCGCCTGACCCGCCGTCGGAGCGGAACGACGAACGGGGCGGTGGTTCGCCGAGCGAACCACCGCCCCGTTCACGTCGCCGCGGCGCCGCGGCGCGGAGCTCAGCCCCGCAGCCGGTCGAGCTCCCGGGAGAAGTCCCGGGTGGCCAGCCACAGCTTGTACACGATGACGACCTCGAACAGCAGCAGCGCGGCGCACGAGAGCACCAGCACCGGCACCACGAGGCTCGGCCACGGGGTGAACAGCGACACGACCGCGGTGAGCGGCGCGACGACGCACACGAACATCTCGAACTCGATGCCGCTGAACAGGTGCGGGCGCACCCGGCTGCGCAGCAGCCGGTCCCGGACCCGCTCGTACCAGCCGAACTTCGCGCTGAAGCCCTGGTGCACGTCGATGACGCGCGCGCCCGCCGGATGGGCACCGGTCCGCACCTGCTCGGCGGCCACACCCGGGTTGTCGCGCAGCACCTCCTCCATGAACACGACCGGCGCGGCCTCGCCGGCGGCGCGCGGGGCGTCCTGCTCGGCGGTCTCGGTGCTCTCGGGGTCGTCCACCCCGGCGTCCACCGCGTCGCCGCGGGCCGCCGCACGCAGCTTCTCCCGCATCCCCTGGCGGGTCTTGGCCACCTGCGAGCCGTTGAGGTAGCGCAGCAGGTCGAGGAAGGTGACGACCGGGGCGAGCAGCAGGTAGACGGCGTCGCCGGTGGCCACCCACTGGCCGATCAGCAGGGCGAGCATGCAGCCGAAGAACCTGATGCGGTCGAAGACGAAGTCGACCCACGCGCCGAACACCGAGCCGTTGTTCTTCAGCCGGGCGATCTTGCCGTCCATGCAGTCCAGGACGAAACTGAGGTGGAACAGCACGGCGCCCGCGAGCAGCCACGGCCAGTCGCCCAGTGCGAAGCAGACCGCCGATCCGAGGCCGAGCACGCCCGCCCCGAACGTGATCTGGTTCGGGGTGATGTCGGTGCGGTTGGCGGTCCAGACGACCAGCCGCGCGGCGAGCGGGTCGACGAGGAACACCGTCCACCACGCGTCGCGCTTCTTGTAGGTGCGCTCGCGGACGTCCGCGAGTGTGAAACTCGTCATCTCATCTCCTGCGGGACTCCCGGCCGGGGTCGAGGGATCGGGCGCGCCACCGGGTGGCGACGCGCCGGGAGGGAGCACGATCCGGCGGGAGGGGAGGGTGGGTTTCAGCCGGAAGATCATTCCAGACAGTTGACGGGGGACGTAATCGGCGCAGTCATAATGAACCCGTAAGGGGGTTTCGAGCGAGACCGCGAGGCCGGTGAGGACCTCCGCGCCGAGCCCCAGGGAGCGACTGAGGTAGTAGCCTCCGTGGCGAGCGAACGGGATAGAGCGGCGTGCGCTTTCTGAACAACCAGGTTCCCGACCACGACCTGACCTACAGCGACGTGTTCATGGTCCCCCGGCGCTCAGCCGTGGGCTCCAGGCTCGACGTGGATCTCGCATCCCACGACGGCTCGGGGACCACCGTCCCCATCGTAGTGGCGAACATGACCGCGGTGGCCGGTCGCCGGATGGCCGAGACGGTCGCCCGCCGCGGCGGACTGGCGGTCATCCCGCAGGACATCCCGATCGAGGTCGTGTCCGACGTCATCGAGTGGACCAAGCAGCGCGACCTCGTGCACGACACCCCGATCACGCTGCACCCGGACGACACCGTGGGCGACGCGCTCAACCTGCTGCCCAAGCGCGCGCACAACGCGGTCATCGTCGTCGACGACAAGCGCCGTCCGGTCGGGGTGGTGACCGAGGCCGACTGCACGGGGGTCGACCGCTTCACCCAGCTGCGCGAGGTCATGTCCACCGACCTGCTCACCGTCTCGGCGGGGACCGACCCGAAGGAGGCGTTCGCGACGCTGCACGACTTCCGGCACCGGCTCGCGCCGGTGGTGGACGCGGACGGCTCGCTGGTCGGTGTGCTCACCCGCACGGGGGCGCTGCGCGCCACCCTGTACCAGCCGGCCGTGGACGCGGCGGGCCGGCTGCGGGTCGCCGCCGCGGTCGGGGTGAACGGCGACGTCGCCGGCAAGGCGGCGGCCCTGCTGGAGGCGGGCGCCGACACGCTCGTGATCGACACCGCGCACGGGCACCAGGAGAAGATGATCGGCGCCCTGCGCACGGTGCGCGCACTGGATCCGCAGGTGCCCGTGGTGGCCGGGAACGTGGTCACCGCCGAGGGCACCCGCGACCTCATCGAGGCCGGCGCCGACATCGTGAAGGTCGGCGTGGGGCCGGGCGCCATGTGCACCACCCGGATGATGACGGCGGTGGGCCGCCCGCAGTTCTCCGCGGTGCTGGAGTGCGCCGCGGCGGCCCGCGAGATGGGGCGGCACGTCTGGGCCGACGGCGGGGTGCGGCACCCGCGCGACGTCGCGCTGGCCCTGGCCGCCGGGGCCGGCAACGTGATGATCGGCTCCTGGTTCGCCGGCACCTACGAGTCGCCCGGCGACGTGATGCGCGACGCGCAGGGCCGGCTGTACAAGGAGAGCTTCGGCATGGCGTCGGCCCGCGCGGTGCGGCTGCGCACCGCCGAGGACTCACCGTTCGAGCGGGCCCGCAAGGCGCTGTTCGAGGAGGGCATCTCCACCGGCCGCATGTACCTCGACCCGGAGCGCCCCAGCGTCGAGGACCTGGTGGACGAGATCGTGGCCGGCGTGCGCAGCTCCATGACCTACGCCGGCGCCACCACCCTCGCGGAGTTCCACGAGCGGGCCACGGTCGGAATCCAGAGCGCGGCCGGCTACAGCGAGGGACAGCCGGTCCCGACGAGCTGGTAGTCCTCTCCCACCCCGACGCCCCGGCCGGACCGCCCGGCCGGGGAGGGCACCGTCTACTAGGGCTTCCCCGGCAAGGCCGAACTGGTCACCGCGCTGATCGGGTGCGGCGTGGACCGGCTCACCGGGCACCTGCGCTCCGCCGCCGAGGCGCGTCCGGAGCCGCCGCGCGCGGCACTGGCCGCGGTGCTCGCGCGCCGGACTGGAGTTCATCGGCGGCCACGAGCCGCTGGCCCGGCTGCGCACGTCGGAGGCGTGGCGGAGCCGGCGGGCGTGGCATGAGACGGCCCGGCGGATCCCCACGAACGCCGTCGGCGTGCTCGTGGCGATCCTGGTCCTGCTGGTGGCCGCCGGCGGGCTGCCGCGGGATCTCGGTACGCGGGTGGTCGGGGCGGGGCTGTTCGGGATGGCCGTGACCGTCGCGCTGGACTGGCGGACCCGGCGGCCGGACCCGCCGGTGGAGGAGGTCCTGGCCCCGCTGACGCGGATGGCGGCCGGTTCCCTGGACGCCGAGGCGGCGCGGGCGGTCGCCGGCTGAGACCCGGCCCGTCGGCGCGGCGCCGTCCTTTGGGCCGCGGCGCGGTGCCCGGCGGGCCCGGGACGCACCCGATGCGGATCGTCCGAGCCCGCCGCCGCGCGGAGCCTGGCGCGTGCCTGCCCTGGCCCCGTCGAGCGCGGCCGGCCGCGACACCCCGTCGGGTTTCACCGTGTCGTGGCGGCCACGGTGCCACGCTAGGGGTGGGACCCGCGGCGGCGCATCGGCCGTCCGGCGTATCCGGGAAGCTGCTCCCGGAGGATGGTGCCGTCATCCTCCGGGCGGACCGCCCGTACGGCGGCGGGCGCACCCGCCGCGGATCATGGTGCGCGGAACGATTCCGCGGGGTGCCGCGTCGTCCCGGGTGGGGACGTTCGCCTGAGCTCCGGCCGCGCCGGGGCGACAACGGGGAGGAGGACACCGTGGTGGTGCTGTATCCGCTGCTGCCGCTCGGGATCGGGGTCCTGGTCCTCGGCTGGCTGCTGTACACCGCTTGGCGGTCGGCGGTGCTGGCCGAGCGGGGCGAGCGCGCGCCGGCCGAGGTGGTGGGCTACCGCGAGGGGAGCGGTTCGTCGCGGATGGTGGTGCGGTTCCGCACCGGGGACGGACGCGAGGTGCTCGCCGCGCACGACAGCACGGGCTGGACCGCGGCACGTGCCGGGGACATCGTCACGGTCGCCTACGATCCGGCCCGTCCGGACCGCGCCCGCGTGGTGGACGCCCCCTGGCTGAGCCGCGGCGTCCCGATGCTGCTGGGGGCGCTGGGCGCGTGCTTCGTCGTGATCGGCGCGCTGCTGGGCCTGCTGGCCTGGCGCTGACCGCGGTGCGGTGGGGCGCCTGCCTGAATGAGGCCGGCCCTCATCCGGTCCGGCCGGCCGGGGCCGGCCGGGCGGAGCCGTCCGGCGGACGCGGCGGGATGTGGCGGACCATGGCACGGGGCAGTCCGCCGCCCACCGCCATGGTGCGGGTGACGACCCGGGTGCCGGCGAGCAGGTCCAGCAGCCCCGCCTGGTCGCGGCGCAGCACCGCGCAGCAGACGTGCGGCAGCAGGACGGCGAGCGACCACCACGCCAGGTCGAGGGCGGCGAGCGCGGCGATGGGCAGGTAGAAGGGCAGGGTGCGCGCGAGCACCCGGCGCCGCGCCGCGGGCCGCGGCGGGCCGGTGCCGGAGATGGCCACGTGCACGGCCGCCCGCCCCGGCGTGCAGCGGTCGCGGCGCAGCAGCGGGACCACCAGGCCGAGCGCGGCCAGCAGTCCGGCGAAGACCGCCGGGTGCGCCGTGGCCGCCGCGTCCGGCGGGATGGCGGGCACCGCTCCCAGCAGTGCGGCCAGAGCGGCCGCACCGGTCCAGCACAGCGCGAGGTCGAGGGCGTGCCCGGCCGTCCGGCGGGCCAGACTCGGCGGTAGCAGGTCGGGCACCGCCGCCGGCCAGCCGCGCGGCAGCCGCCGGCCCAGCGCGGCCGCCACCGACCACCCGAGCAGGGTGCCGAGCCCGGCCAGCAGGACGTCGTCCAGCGCGGCCACCCAGTGCGCGCACGGGGCCGGACCGAGCAGCCCGATGAGCTGGACGGCCTGCACCCCCGCCGCCAGCGCCAGCCCCAGGGCCGCCGCGCGGGCCCAGCCGGACCGGTAGCGGTGGCGGGCGAGCAGCCCCACCGGCAGGAACACCGCGGTGGTCATGGCGGCGCGCGCGAGGGCGGCACCGTTGGGAGGGAGGAGGGTGCCGCCGATCCCGCCCGCGGGCGGTGTGCCGCCCGCGGCGCAGCCGGGGCCGGCGCCGTCCGGCAGCGGCCAGACGGCGAAGGCGAGCAGGCCGCACCCGGTGGCGACCACGGCCGCGCCGACCCCGCCGCTCCAGCCGCCGACCCGCCCGTAGCGGCGGTGCTGGCGCGCGACGAAGCACGCCGCGGCCAGCACCGCGGCGAGCGCGACCGCAGGCACCGCCACGTCGGCGACTTCGGGTGACCGGACGACTACACCTTCCATGGCACCGACGCTAGCCACCGGCCGCGGGCCGCGCAGCGAAACCGGGAAAGCCGCGACACGCCCGGACGACCGAGTGACGCGGTCGACGCGTTCGGTAACTTTTTGATAATTCTTCCGAACCCGCCGACATGACCACTCGCCCCATTCGCCCTAGTCTGCCGACTGGGGGGACGGATGAGCGCTCTCGCGACCTGCGGGATCTTGAGCCCGAAACAACCCGTTCCCGCCCGCCAGTGGGAGATAGCGGCCAGTTACGGCAAGGGTACGATCCGATGGCCGGATTCCCCCTTTGGTGGAGTAATGACCGCGTAACGGCACGCAGACCGGCCGCGTCGAGCACGTGTCGCCCGCCCGGACCGCCCGCCTCCGTCGAGGTGCGGCGGGTCTGCGTGCCGTTACGCGGTCATTACCGGACCCGCCTCCGGCGGATCATCCTCGTTCCGACCGCGGCGCTGGTGGCGTTGTGGCTGGTAGCCAGCGGCTACCTGGCCTACAACGCACTCCTGCAGTACATGGTCGCCAGGGGCACCCAGGACATGCTGACCCCGGCGGCGGTCGCCCTCACCGCGGTCATGGACGAGCGCTCGGCCACGATCGCCTACCTGGAGGAGCCGTCGGAGTACGAGGACGCGCTGCGGGAGTCCCGCGGCGACTCCGACGTGCTCATGGAGGACGCCCTGACCCGGTTCGAGGGGGCGCTGTCCCTCTCCTCCCCCGAGGTGCAGGACCTCATCATCAGCCTGCGCGGCCGGTTCGACACCATCCCGGAGATCCGCGCCCAGGTGGACAGCGGCCAGGCGACCCGCGCCGACGTGCTGGAGTTCTACAACGCGCTGATGAAGAACGGCTCCGACCTGTTCGACCTGCAGTCGCGTGAGATCCCGGCGGCCAACGTCGTGGGCATCGGGATGAGCGCCACCTACACCTTCCGCACGGTCGACCTGCTCGCCCAGGCCGACTCCCAGCTCGCCCGCGCGTTCGCCACGGGCGAGCTGAGCACCGCGGACCAGCAGGCGTTCACCCGGCTGGTCGGCGCCTACCACCAGCAGCTCGACTCCATCCGCGACTTCATGGGGCCCGAGCAGGCCGCCGCGCTCACCCAGCTGGACCGCAGCCCGGAGTGGGCGGCGCTGGGCGAGCTGGAGGACCAGGTCACCTCCCGCCAGACCCGGACCGAGACCGACCCCGTCACCGGCCAGGAGACGGAGAACCTCGCCGTCCCCATCTCCGAGGAGGAGTGGCGCGAGGCCTACACCCCGGTCAAGCAGCAGCTGGTCGACATGGGCGCGTCCCAGGCGATGTACGCGGGCGACGTGCAGATCGGCAACGCCGTGCGCGCCGTCAGCGCCTTCCTCGGCATGGCGGTCGGCGTGGCGGTGATCTGCGTCCTGGCCTTCAGGTTCGCCCTGCGCGCCGCCCATACGGTGAGCGACCGGCTGAACCGGCTGCGCGACGAGACCCAGGAGCTGGCCGACCGCCGACTGCCCGGCATCATGGAGCGCCTCGGCCGCAACGAGCCGGTCGACGTCGCCCGCGAGGTGCCCGAGCTGTCGCACAGCGACGACGAGATCGGCGAGGTGGCCCGCTCGTTCAACGCCGCGCAGCGCACCGCCGTCGCCGCGGCCGTCCAGCAGGCCGAGCTGCGCGAGGGCGTCAACAAGGTGTTCCTCAACATCGCGCACCGCAGCCAGACCCTGGTGCACCGCCAGCTCCGGCTGCTCGACAAGCTGGAGCGCGAGCAGGAGGACCCGGACCAGCTGACCGAGCTGTTCAAGCTGGACCACCTCGCCACCCGCTCGCGGCGCAACGCCGAGAACCTGCTCATCCTCGGTGGCGAGACGCCCGGCCGCACCTGGCACCGGCCCATGCCGCTCATCGACGTGCTGCGCAGCGCCATCTCCGAGTCCGGCGACTACACCCGGGTGAAGCGGCAGCGGATCGCGCGGGTCTGGCTGAGCGGCCCGGCGGTCGCGGACGTCATCCACCTCGTCGCGGAGCTGGTGGACAACGCGACGGCCTTCTCCCCGCCGCATACCAACGTCCACCTGCGCAGCGAGCAGGTGCCCAACGGGGTGACGGTCGAGATCGAGGATCGCGGTCTCGGCATGAAGGACGAGGAGTTCACCGACGCCAACGAGCTGCTGGCCAACCCGCCGGAGTTCGACGTCATGCGGCTGAACGAGAAGATGCGCCTCGGCCTGTTCGTGGTCTCGCGCCTGGCCCAGCGGCACGGCATCAAGGTCCGGCTGCGCGCGTCGCCGTACGGCGGCGTGCAGGCGATCGTCCTGCTGCCCAGCGCGCTCGTCTCCACCGACGAGCCGCCCGCCTCCGCAGGCGCCCCGGCCGGCGAGGCCGGTTCCGCGCGCCGGGACCACGCCGACGCCCACGGGGCCGACGACGACCGCGACGCCTCCACCGGTCCGCGCCGGACGGTGCCCCGGCACGCCGAGCGCGGCGCGCACGCCGCTCCCCCGGCCGGCGACGTCCTGGCCGGCCCCGGCGAGCCCGATCCCGCGCAGCCCGCCCGGACCGCCCGCCCCTCGCGGCCGCGCCGCGTCCCCGGTGCGACGCTTCCCACGGCGGGCACGGTGTGGAGCACGGGTCCCAACGGCGCGCCCGCCGCGGGCGGCGGCCCCGAAGGGGACTCCTCCGGTGCCCGCCCGGAGGCGGCGCCGCAGGAGCCCGCGCCGGACGGCGCACCGGCGGGCGGGCGGCCGCGGCTGCCGAAGCGCCAGCCGCAGGCGAACCTCGCCCCCCAGCTCTACGACTCCGGTCCGACCTCCGCTCCCGGCCCGGCCGCCACCGAGGACCCGGAGCGCTCGCAGCGGCTACGCCGGAACATGGCCGCGTTCCAGCAGGGCACCCGCCGGGGACGCGCGGACGGTCGGCAGCACCAGAACGAGACTGAGAAGGATGCGTGAGCGTGACGAACAACGTCTCCAGAGACCTGGACTGGCTGCTGGACGAGCTCGTTGAGCGGGCGGTGGGCGCGCAGTCCGCGATCGTGCTGTCCGCGGACGGCCTGCCCATCGGCAAGTCCCGCGGTCTCAGCCAGGCCGACGCCGAGCACCTGTCGGCGGTGGCGTCGGCCTTCCAGAGCCTGGCCCGCGGTACCGGCCGGCAGTTCGGCGGCGGGCGGGTGCTGCAGACCGTCGTGGAGATGGAGCACGCGTACCTGTTCGTGACGGGGGCGGGCAGTGGTGCCTGCCTGGCGGTGATCGCGGGCGAGGAGTCCGACGTGGGCCTGATCGCCTATGAGATGAACGTGCTCGTCGAACAGGTCGGCGGGTCCCTGGACGCCGCGCCGCGGCACGGCGGAGCACCGTCCTCCGGCGGACCGGTCTCGGGAAGCACATCGCGGTAGCGGGAGGACGTAAATGCCGGACGAGTACGCGTCGGGACCCGCTCCGGAAGAGGCGGGCCCCCTGGTCAGGCCCTACGTCATGACCTGGGGGCGGCAACGCTCCGACACCGTCCAGCTGGACATGATCAGCGTGGTGATCGCGGCCCGGGCCGACGTCGACGAGATGTCCCTGGAGCCGGAGCAGGTGGACATCCTGTCCCTCTGCCACCGACCGTTGTCGGTCGCCGAGGTCTCGGCGCACCTGGACATCCCGGTGGCCGTGGTCAAGGTCCTGCTCAGCGATCTCATCGGGCGGGGATACGTCCTCGCACGCGCGCCCTACACGACGGAGAGCCCGGTGAGCCGGGACATACTTCAGGCGGTTCTCGATGGCATCCAACGACTCTGACCGGCCGGCAGAGACCGGACCGATCCCCTCGGCGATCAAGATCCTGGTGGCCGGTGGCTTCGGGGCCGGCAAGACGACGATGGTGGGATCGGTCAGCGAGATCTCGCCGCTCAGCACCGAGGAGCTGATGACCGAGGCGAGCCTCGGCGTCGACGACCTCGACGGCGTGGAGGAGAAGACGACCACGACGGTCGCCCTCGACTTCGGCCGCATCACCATCAGCGCCGAACTGGTGCTGTACCTCTTCGGCACGCCGGGGCAGCAGCGGTTCTGGTTCATGTGGGACGAACTGGCGCTCGGTTCGCTGGGCGCGGTGGTGCTCGCCGACACCCGGCGGCTGGACACCTGCTTCCCGTCCGTGGACTTCTTCGAGCGGCGCGGGATCCCGTTCATCGTGGCGGTGAACTGCTTCGACGGCGCGTACCGCTACGAGCCGGAGGAGGTGCGGGAGGCGCTCAGCATCGCCGACGGCATCCCGATCGTGCTCTGCGACGCGCGGGTCCGCGACTCCAGCAAGGAGGTGTTGATCACCCTCGTGCAGCACGTGGTGGCGACGATGGCCGTGGTCGGCTAGCCCGGCCGCACGAGCGCACCACGCCGGTGACCAGGGACCGGCCCCCGGTCACCGGATCCCTCCGCCAACATCACAAAACCGACAACAAGCCCGAAAAGGCCGTTCGTCCGCTGCGTTCCGACGACACCGCGATTACGCTACGACGCGGTATCCGGGACAGCTGTGGCGCAGGTCACCTCGTGTACCGCGGAGCATCCCCCCAAGATCGAGAGAGCGTGCATGAAACGGTACGACTGGTACGACGAGATCCACCGACTCGACGCGGACGCCGACTGCCGGCGGATCGCGCAGATCCTCAGCGCGCACGAGTTCCCGTGGGACATCATGCAGGCCCTCGGCCTCGCGCTGTACCGTACCTACGCCGCGCCGAGCATCGGCGGCCTGCTCGGCGAGACCCGGGAGTTCACCACCCGCACCCAGTACCGCTACGACGACACCGCGCTGATCCTCGACCAGATCCTGGAGCACGGCTTCGAGCCCGGCCGCGGCCGCGACGCCCTGCGGCGGATGAACCAGATGCACCGGTCCTACGACATCAGCAACGAGGACTACCTGTACGTGCTGAGCACCTTCGTGGTCATGCCGGTCCGCTGGCTGAACGACTGGGGCTTCGGCTGGCGGCGGCTCACCGAGCACGAGATCACCGCCAACACCAACTACTACCGCCGGCTCGGCAAGCACATGGCGATCAAGGAGATCCCGGAGACCTACGCGGAGTTCCTCGACCTGTTCGAGGCCTACGAGCAGGCCCACTTCGGCTACTCCGAGGGCGGCCGGGCGGTCTCCGACGCCACCCTCGCCCTGATGATCGACTTCTACCCGAAGTGGCAGCGCCCGATCATGCGCCCCTTCATGATGGGGCTGCTGGACGACCGGCTGATCAGCGCGTTCCGCTACGACGAGCCGTCCCGCTTCTGGCGGACCGCGGCGCGCGTGTCGCTGAAGGCGCGGGCCCGCGTGGTGCGCTTCATGCCGCCGCGCGAGCAGCCGCAGTGGGCGCGGATGAGCCCGAACATCCGCAGCTACCCCGACGGGTTCGACCCCGCCAGCATCGGCACCTTCCCCAAGGGCTGCCCGGTGCCGCACGGCCTCGCCACGGTGGAGGTCCCGGAGACCGGCGCCCGGGTGCCCGCCCCGGGGGCCAGCGCGCCGCAGGGCGCCGAGCGCCCCTAGGGCTCGCGGCGGGCACGCCGCCCGAGGCGGCGGGCGGGGCCGGCGGACACGGAACCGTCCTCCCCGCCCGGTCGCCGTCCGTCGCGGCGGCGCCCCGCCGACAGGACGAGTCCGAGCACGGTCAGGGCCGCGCCCGCCGCCGCGAGCGTGACCGGCAGCGTCTCGCGCAGCAGCGGCAGCCGGGTCATGCCCGGGGTCGCGGACTCGATGTAGCCCTCGGTGGTCTCCTCGGTGAAGCGGAGATCGCCGTCGAACAGCACGAGGCGCTCCTCCCCGTCGACGCTCACCGCGCGGTGGTGCTCCTCCACCAGGTCGATGGGGATGCCGGTGGTCGGCTCGATCCAGTAGGTGCGGGTCAGGGAGAACATCTCGTCGGCGGTCACGTCTCCCTCACCCTCCAGGCCGAGGAGGCTCCGGGGCAGGGTGCGCTCCCCCACCCGCGTCGGTTCGATGACCTGCACGAACCGGTAGGTGTCCACGCCGTGCACCGTCTCCTCGCCCTCGAACTCGATCGGCCAGGTCCGCCGGGTCGTGGTGTCGAAGAACTCGTGGTCGCGCCGCTCCGTGAGGAACGGGAACTTGAACACCTGGCCGCGCTGCACCACGCGCTCGCCGTTCACCGAGGGGTCGCAGCACTCGACGGCCTGGCCGGTGAACCGGTCGTGCCCGGCGCGCCGGGTGGTGGACTGGATCGGGTAGTCACGGTCGACGTCGGTGACCCAGGTGAACTGGTCCCACACCACGACGTCGGAGTCGCTCGCCGGAACGTCGGCGCGGAAGGTGGAGTAGGCCTCCACGGTCGCGCCCTCGACCGACTCCAGGTCCTCGGCGCTGAAGTAGGTGACGTTCTCCCCGTGGTTGACGACCTCGTTGTAGTAGTCCATGGGCGTGCGCATCAGGGCGGGGGCCGCCCAGAACCGCAGCATCGGGGCCAGAGCCAGGGCGAAGACTCCGAGCGTGACGCAGACGAGCGCGACGGTACGGCGCATGACCCCTCCCGGGCCCGGATCCACTATCTGGAACTTGCTTCAGTTTGAGGTATCGTAGTTGGCGCCGTGAGCTACGTCACCAGGGCGTGTCGGTTTCTTTATAACTAGTTCTATTTTCCGGCGGCGGGCCGACCGAGCCCCGTTTCCGACCGGCCCCGCGCCCGCACCGTGAAAGGGCGGCCGTGACCGCATCCCCCGCCGAGCAGCCGCCTCCGGAGGCCGGACTGCCGCAGGCGGCCGGGCGCCAGGAGGGCCTGGACGGCGTCCGGGCGCTGGCGGCGCTGATGGTGCTGGTGTTCCACGTGGCCATGGAGACCGGTGCCGCGCTCGCGCCCGGGGCGGTGGGCGCGCTGCTCGCGCGCGGCGAGATGGGCGTACCGCTGTTCTTCGCGCTCTCGGGGTTCCTGCTGTACCGGCCGTGGGCCCGGTCCGCCCTGGACGGCACGCGCGGCCCGGCGGTGCGCCGCTACCTGTGGCGGCGCGGGCTCCGGGTGCTGCCGGCCTACTGGATCGTGGCGGTCACCGCGATGCTGCTGTGGTCGCGCGACCAGATCACCTCGCTCCCCGCCTGGACCGAGGTGCTTACGCTCACCTTCGTCTACGATCCGGACCCGTGGTGGGTCGGCACCGGACCCGTGGGGCTGGGGCAGATGTGGAGCCTGTGCGTGGAGGTCGGCTTCTACCTGGCGCTCCCCCTCCTGTCCGCCCTCCTCGCCCGCGGCGCGGCCCGCACCGGCCGCGACCCCGGCGCCCGGGCACGCCGGCTGCTCGCCGGCCTCGCGGCGCTCGCGGGTGTCGCGGTGCTGGCGACGGTGGTGCAGTTCTATCCGGAGCCGCGGCCCCAGATGCACGCCTGGCCGCCCCGGACGCTCGGGATGTTCGCGGTCGGCATGGCGCTGGCCGTGCTCGCGGAGTGGGCGTGGCGGGAAGCGGGCCCGGACGGCCCCGTGCGCCGGGTCTGCCGCACCCTGCCGCGGTCGGCCGCGCTGTGCTGGCTGACCGCCGGCGCCGTCTACCTGGCGGCCGCCACGCCCGCGACCGGTCCCCGGTTCGTCGGGGTGGACGGCTTCTGGGTCGCGCTGGTGGACATGGCGACCTCGATGCTCTTCGCGTTCTTCGTCATCGCCCCGGTCGCCCTGCTGCCCGGCCCCGCCGCCGCGGCCCCCGCGGGGGCGGGCTGGCTGGCCGCCCTGCTCCGGCACCCGGTCGCCGTGTTCCTCGGCCGCGTCTCCTACGGCGTGTTCCTGTGGCAGTTCGTCGTCCTGTACCTGTGGCGGGACTTCACCGGCCAGGAGGTCTTCACCGGGTCGTTCTGGCTGGACGTCGTCCCGGTGACCGCGGGAACCGTGCTGCTCGCCGCGGTCACCCACCGCTGGGTGGAGGAGCCGGTCCGCCGCTGGGGAACCGCCGACCGGCACCGACCGGTCCCAGATCCGACCGGGCGGGCGGACGCCTAGATCGGTGACGGGTTCGCCGGACCGTCCGCACCAGCGGTGAGGGCCACCGGGGACCGGTGGGCGAAGGCGGCCCCGGGCGCCGCTTCGTCCATCCGGGTCTCGCTGCCCCACCGTCGGTGTGGCACCGGCGCGGCCGCGCCTGCTCTGCTGGCCCGCAGGCCGCGGCCCCATTCGCGTGCACTCGCCACGGAGGCTCCTCTATCCCGTGCACTCGCCACGGAGGCTCCTACCCCCCCCGGACGCCAGAGGCGTGGGAGGAGGGCCCGGCCGGGGTGACGGCGGCCGTGATCAGGCTCCGTGTGCGGTGAGCGTGTACCCTTCCGGGCCCTCGAAGGAGAACGTGGGCCCGAAGGGGCTGTCCACCATCGGGGTGAGGATCTTGACCCCCGTGGCGGCGAGCTGGTCGTGGAGCTCATGGGCGTCCGACGTCCGGAACCAGAGCGCCACACCGAGACCGGGCCGCGCGGTGTCGGCGAGGTCGACGCCCGGAAGGAGCTCGCGGACGGCGAAGGGGATCGGCCTGGTGTCGAACACGACCGCGTGCGGCGGCGAGACCGCGGCCCGGCGCAGGCCCAGATGCCGCTCGCAGAACGCCGCCGCCGCGTCCACGTCGCGGACCTGGAGGGCGACGAAGTCGGGGCCGTCGATGGTGGCTGGCACAGGTCTTCCTCGATTCATATGTCAGGACTTTGACATGATCGAGACTAGGACGCCGCACCACCTATGTCAAAATGCTGACATGACCGAGAGCATGCCGGCCGAGCCGCCCCACCCCGCGAAGGACGTCACCCAGCACGTGGGTTACCTGATCAAACGCACCCAGGCCGCCCTGCGCGGTGCGATGGACAGGGTCCTGCGCGAGCACGGGCTGACCGTGCCGCAGTACGCCACGCTCGAACTCCTGGCCCTGCACCCCGGCATGTCCAACGCCGACCTCGCGCGCGCGACCTTCGTCACCCGGCAGTCCGGAAACGTGGTCCTCCAGGGCCTGCAGGAAGCGGGACTGATCACCCGCCCCGCCACCGCCGACCACGGGCGGGCCCGGCCCGCCCACCTCACCGAGGAGGGCCGCAGCCGCCTGGCCAGGGTCCAGGCAGCCGTCTACGCCGTAGAAGAGCGCATGGTCACGGCGATCCCGCCCGAGCGCATGGCCGCGCTCCTCACCGACCTCGACCGCATAGCGGCAGCCCTGGAGGACTGACCGGCCGCCCCGCCGCGGGGGCGCCCCTGGACTCCGGCCGGGTACCCCCGCGCGGCACCGGCGCCTTCTCATCCACCACCCGGCACGAAGCCGCTCGCGCGATCCCGTGCGGCGGGCCGAGCGCCCGCCCCAGGGTCCCCGCTCCGATACGCGCGCCCGCGCTGACGCCGCGTTCGCGGCCCTACCTGTGCCGGGGATCACCCTGCCGGGGGCGCGATGTCCGGCGGTACTGCTGTCCTCCGCGGCGGTCCCGGACGGCGACACCGAGATCACGAAGCGCGTCCCGGGCGTCATCGGCCGCGCCGGCCTGTTTGTCGGCCAGTGCCCGGTGCCGCGCGCGCAGCAGCGCGTGTGCCTGTTCGCCGAGGGCCGGATCGCGGTCCACCCACGCGGCGAACGCGGCTTCGTGCGGATCGGCCTCCCCCCGCCAGGGGTAGCCGAACCGCTGGAACGCCTGCCGCAGCCCGCTGACGAGGACCCGGTCCGCGTGCACGCGCACCAGTTCGACGGTCTCCCGGTCGACCAGCACCAGGTCGTGGCCATCGGTGAACACGCCATCGACGAGGCCGCGCCCGACGCGGAGGCTGACGCCGGCGCGGCGCACGACCACCTCCTCGCCGCCCACCGTGACGACCGGGTTCTCCCGCTCCCACTCCCTGACGATCCACGCGCCCAGGACGAGCCCGGTGATGGTCAGTACCGGCACAGCCCATCCCAACGGCAGTTGGGCGGCGATTCGCAACGGAGCGGGGGCGCCGTCAGCGACCCGGACCAGCCCGTCCACGACAGGGCCGACGACGAAGGCGGCGCCGAAGCCGAGCACGGCACCGGCCGAGAGAACGAGGCACCGCCATGCCCGAGGAAACCGCACGGTTTCCTCGTGGCCTTCGGGATCACTCATGGTCTTGCGTCCTTCCCAGCTGGTTCGGAGCGAGATAGCCCAGGGCCGTGCGGCGCAGCGCGGGGACGGGCGAATGGCCGGGCCTGGCGTTCAGATAGGTCGCGTCGACGACCGCCTGCAGCCAGGTGGCCGCCTCGGCCGGGTCGAGTTCGGGATCGACGGTGCCTTCCTCGGCGCCGCGGGCGATGAGCTCGGCCAGGCCGTCCCGGACGACGCGTGCGGTGCGCGTGACGACGGACAGCAGGTCCGGGTCGTGCTCGACACGGCGCAGCAGTTCGACCAGCATCCCGGCCGCGGCCGGGTCCGCCGCGTCCTCCGCCAGTTCCGAGAGCACGTCGAGAATCGCGGCGACCGGATCCGCGTCGTCGGCGTGCCGGGCGACGAGCGCCTCCGCCAGCGGAAGATCCCGCTCGAACACCGCACGGAACACCGCCGGTTTGTCCGCGAAGTAGTAGAAGACGCTGGCCGCGCTCAGTCCGGCGGCCTCGGCGATCTGGGCCACCGTCGTCCGCTCGTACCCGCGTTCACCGAACAGCCGTCCGGCCGCGAGGAGGATCGCCTCCCGCCGCTGGGCCGTCCGGCCAGGGTCCACCGTGCGCGCCACCGTGCACCTCGATTAATTAACTAATTGGTCGATTAATTATAGCCCTTGGATGCCCGGGCACGGCGGCCGACGCCGCACCAGTAGCCCTGCCGTGCCCCCGCCGGACGCCGGCAGACAACGCGCCCCACACCCGACTCCGCGAGAACGGGACCGTCCCAGTGGCGGCGAACACGGCACGGGACCCCCTACCGCGGCCGGACGGCCCGCCCGCGGAGCGATCGCCCGCGCTCGCGGCCGGCCGAGGACGGCTCCGCGGCCGGCCCCGCACGCCGAATCGCCGCACGCGCCCGGCGGCGGGTGCCGGCCTCCCGGCGGCCGCCAGCCTCGGAGCCGAGCCCGCGGCTCGCCTTGACACGCGCCCCCGGCCGGGCGCCAGAATGTAACGCGTTCCATCTGCGGCCGTGGGCACCACCACGCCCCGGTGGACGCAATGGACGCGCGACAGGAACACACTTCACCGCGACCGCGCGGCCGCGGCGCGATCGGGAGGCGATGGTGCGCCTGACGGTGCGGGCGGACGAGCGGGTCCGCGAGGTGTGCGCCGGGTCCCCGGCGAGCGGCCGCCGCGTATCCGGCTCCGGCTCCCGGAGGGGCGGCGGATGAGCCGCCCGACGGCGGAGAGCGCCGCCGGGCGGCCCCGCCGACCCGGCCTCGACGAGGTCCGGCGGGACTGGACCCGGCTCGGTGCCGCGGCGCCGCTGTGGGCCGTGTGCGTGGACCCCGCGAAGCGCCACGCCGGCTGGGACCACGACGAGTTCCTCGCCTCGGGGCGGCGCGAGGTCGACGCCGCCATGCGGCGGCTGGCCGACGCCGGCGGCGCCCCCGGACGAGGGCGGGCCCTGGACTTCGGCTGCGGGGCCGGCCGGCTGTCCAACGCGCTGGCCGCGCACTTCGACTCCGTCGTCGGCCTCGACATCTCCGCGCCGATGCTCGCGGCGGCCCGGCGGCTCGACCGCGGCGGCGGCCGGATCGAGTTCCGGCTGCACGACGCGCCGGACCTCGGCGCCTTCGAGGACGCCAGCTTCGATCTCGTGTACACCGACCTGGTGCTGCAGCACCTCCCGCCCGCCCTTGCCCGCGGCTACCTCGCCGAGTTCACCCGGGTCGTGCGGCCCGGCGGAGCGCTGGTGGTCGGCGCGCCCGACCGGGAGCGCCGCACCGCCAAGGGCCTGGTGTTCCGGTACGCGCCGTGGCCGGTGATCCGCTTCGGCCAGCGGGTCCTCCTCCGCTATCCGGCGCCGATGCGCATGCACACGCTGCCGGAGCGGGACATGCGCGCCCTCCTGGTCGGGCACGGCGCCCGCGTGCTGGCGGTCGAGGAGTACTGGGCCGGCGACCACTGGCGGCACCTGCGCTACTACGCGACCATGGACGGCCCCGGAGCGGTGTCGTGACCGCCCCTGGCCGACCCGGCGGCCCCGAGAGGGCCGCGCGCACGGGCGGGCGGGACCGGCCCGCGGCGCCGGGCGCCTCGCCCGGCCGGTCCGTGCCGCAGGCCGACACGGCGCCGCGCGCGAGCGGGGTCGATCCGCCGGCAGCGCCGCTCGGGCGGCCTACCGCGGAGGCGCCGCGCCCGCCGGCCCCCGAGCCGTTCCACGCCACAGCGGCGCGCTCGGTGCGGCTCTTCCAGGCGTTCCGGCAGGAGCAGACCGATCCGGACCACTTCTACGGCACCCTGGCCCGCGACACGGTCGCGCAGCTCGCCCGCTACCTGCCCGACGGGCGGGCCGGGCTGGCCGGCGCCCGCGTTCTGGACGTCGGCGGCGGCCCCGGCTACTTCTCCGACGAACTCCGCGCCGCCGGCGCGCACCCGGTCTGCGTGGACGCCGACGCCGGCGAGCTCCGGCTCCGCGACGGCCGCCTCCCGCAGACCGCGGTCCTGGGCAGCGCGCTCGACCTGCCGGTCCGCACCGGAGCGGCCGACGTCTGCTTCTCCTCCAACGTGCTGGAGCACGTCCCCGACCCCGAGCGCATGGCCGACGAGATGCTCCGCACAACCCGTCCGGGCGGCCTCGTCTTCCTGTCCTACACGGTGTGGCTCTCCCCGTGGGGCGGTCACGAGACCTCCCCCTGGCACTACCTGGGCGGCCGCCGCGCGGCGGAGCGCTACGCGCGCCGCACCGGCCACCGCCCGAAGAACGACTTCGGCCGCACCATGTTCGCCGTCTCGGCGGCCCGGATGCTGCGCTGGACGTCCCGGACGCGCCGCACGGGGTCAGCCGAGGTCCTCGACGTCCGCCCCCGCTACCTCCCGGACGCACTGGCCCCGGTGGTCCGCGTCCCACTGGTCCGGGAGCTCGTCACCTGGAACCTGCTCCTGGTCCTGCGCAAACGTGCGGCGGACGGCTGACCGCACGTCCTCCCGCGCCCACTCACCACGCACTCCGCCACCTGGACCCGGGCCGGGCAGCGGCCCCCGTCCCCGGAGACGACGTGCGTCCCGGAGGACCCTGGCTGCCCGAAGTCCGCACCGAGATCACCACCCACCGCCCGACCCGGGTCCTCGACCCAGGGCTGTCCGGACAGCGTCTATCCCCGCAGAACGCGCCTACGGGCTCGGCCCTCTCACCCACCTCTCGTGCTCGGAACCCCGTCATCAGGACAGTGAGCGCCGTGATGGCGCTGTCCTGCCTTCTCCTGGGCGCAGCCATCCCCGTGGTGGTCGTCCGAGCCATCGGCGCGGGCGCGATGTGGGTCACCGGCGTCGCGCTCGCCCCCGACCGTCGGCCTAAGTGGCATCTGGGGGAGGCGAGGAGGATCGGCCGACCTCGACCACTCCTGTAAAGCGAACTTGACACACCCGGACATGTCAAGCATCCTTTACATCATGCGAAGCGAGGTCAGGGACCTGCGGCAGCAGGCCGGACTGTCCCAGGCGGCGCTGGCCGGCGTCCTGGGTGTCTCCCGGCAGACGATCAACGCGATCGAGACCGGCCGTTACGATCCGTCCCTCACGTTGGCGGTCCGGATCGCCCGGCATTTCCAGCGACCAGTGGAGGAGATCTTCCATGTCGACGACTAGCCAGCGCTGGCTGCTGGCCTCCGGACTCGTCCTGATCGGTGGCGCCTTCACCGCCTTCACGTTCTGGATCTCGGCGAACTGGGTCATGCCGACCCTCCTGGCCGCCGTCGCCTGGTTCGGCCTGTGGCGCGTCTTCCGCACCCATCTGCGCCCGGGCGAGGCGTCCGACTCCGAGCGCCTCGCCGCGGGCAAGCGGCTGGACGAGCGTGACCGCGCCCTCAACCGGCGGGTCTTCGCCATCGTCGGGCTGGTGGCGCTGCCCCTGAGCCTGGTGTGCTCCTACGCGGTCCTGCTCTTCGACTCCCTCGACGCCCGCCAGGTCGTGCACGCCCAGTTCCTCGTCGTCATGCTCGCCTGGGCGATGGCCGGCGGCCACGTCCTCCGGCGCCACTGACCCGTCCACCGCGCCCGGCCGGTCCGTCCGGCCGCGCGCCGGGGCCCGACGCCTCCGGCCCGGTGGGCCGCGGCGCGGTCCACGCGGGGCGTACGGAGCCCGCCCGCCGGATGGGGGCCGGCTCATCACCGCGGACCAGCAGTGCGCCCACGCGAGTCGTGATCCGAGTGAATGGGGACCCTGCTCGAACGGCCGGGAGCACGTCTTCGGAGCCCGCACCGCGTGCGGGCGGGTCCCCTCACACCCGGCCAGCGGCCGAGCTCCGCCGCCGATCCGGACGGTGCGCCCGGCGTAGGACGCCGACCAGGACGAGCAGCGCGCCGGCTCCCCCGAGGGCTGCGGGCAGGTCGGTGCTGGTCAGTCGGAGCAGCAGGGCCCGGCGGTCGGCCGCGGCCGCGTTCGCGGCGGCCTCCTCCGGCGGCGTCTGGAAGTCGGCCGCGAGCAGGACGCGCTCGGTCTCGCCGTCGGGACCGGCCTCCTCGGGACGCAGGGTCTCCCGGCGCTGCTCGCGGAGCTGGACGACGCGGCCGGTGAGCGGCTCGACCCAGTAGACCCGCTCCACCTCCAGCCAGCGCTCGGCACCGACGGTCCCGCGCGCATCGGCGTCGAACAGCCGGGCGGGCACCGGGCGCGCGGGCTCGGAGGCGCGGGTGGCGGCGACGGTCTGGACGTAGCGCTCGGTCGGCACCCCGGAGACCAGGTCCGCGCCGTCCGGGACGGCGGGGGCCGAGGTGCGCGACTCCGGGTCGAACAGCGGGCGTTCGGCGGCGCCGGCGCCGGGCGGCCACCACAGGGTGAGGCCGTGCGGCCTGGCGAGGTGGTCACCGTCCACGTGGGCGCCGCAGCAGCGCACCGCCTCCCCCGACGAGCGGTCGACCGCCACCCGCCACGCCAGGTGGCCGAGCGTTCCGTCGGGACCGGTGGTCGCCGTGCGGACGTCCCACACGGCACGGCCGGCGCTCCCCGCTGCCGGAGACCCCACCGCGTCGATCCGGCGGACCAGTTCGGCGTCCTCACGGGTCCGCCACGTCGCGGTGTCCAGGTACCGCGCCGAGTCGGCCTCCAGCCGCCAGCTCAACCGCCCGCTGTCCGGGACCAGGGCCGACCGGCCGTGCACCGGGCCGGGCAGCAGCAGCGCGAGGGTGACCAGGAACGCGCCCGCTGCCACCAGCACCGCCGGGAGGTCGGGGCGCCAGGCCGAGGGGACGGCCCGGCCAGGACCGGCCCCGCGCTCGGGTGTTCCCGTCCCGGGCCGGTCCGGCGGAGACGGCGGCGTCATCCCGGGTTCCCCTCCTCGCCGTGCCGTTGCGGGGGGCGGCCGCCAACCGCTCCGTGCCCCGTCACGTGCGCACCTCCTCGGAGCCCTCCCGGATGGCCTCCGATGGCCGACCGCCGTTCCCGGTATCCGCCGGGCGCGGGAGGCCGGGCGGTGCGGGCTCGGGGGCGGCCAGCGCGGCGAGGGCCCGGGCGAGGGCCGTGACGCACAGCAGCTGCGGGACCCAGCCGCGCAGGGCCGCGCCGAGCGGTGCGTCGGGGACGCGGACCTCCAGGGCGGTACCCGCGGCGAGTGCGAGGCCCGCCGCCGTCAGGAGGGCGGCGGCGAACCACCGCCGGGCCGCCACGTCAGCGGCGCGGTGCGCGGTCCGGCGCAGTGCGCGGCCGGTCCGGCGGCCGAGGGCGCGGCGTCCGCCGGTCTCCACCGCGCTTCCGGTGTCGTCCCGACCGGGCCGCGCCGGGCGGTGGCGGGCCCGCCGCCACCCGGCCGCCAGCACCGTCGCGACAACGGCGAGTCCGGCGGCTCCGGCCACCCACGTGCCGTACAGCAGGGCCGGCACGACCAGCAGGGCCGGGCGCGGGCGGGCGGCCCGGGCAGCGGGAAGCACGCTGCCGCGCCGGTCCAGGCGCTCGGCCAGCGTCGGCCGGCCGGCCGTGCGACCCGCCGCGCGCGGGAGGCCGCTGGTGCTCGGGAGGCCTCCCTCGTCCGGGGGTCCGCCCTCACCCGCGGCCTCGACCGCGCCCGGGGTGCCGCGCCCCTGCGCCGGACCGCGCGCACGCGAAGCACCGAGCGGGCGGAGCCGGGCGAACGCGAGCACGACGACCCCGAGGGCGAGCGCCCCGCCCGCCGCCAGGGCGGCGCGGTACGGCGTGTCCGGCGTGTACCGCAGGGTGACCGTCCCGCTGGTCCCCGCGGGCAGCTCCCACGCCTGCTTCCAGCCGTCCAACCGGACCGGGGTCAGCGGCTCGGCCCGGCCCGGCAGTGTGGCCTGCCATCCCTCGTTGAAGTTCTCGTTGACGACCAGGTAGGCGGCGTCGCGGGCGTCGACGGTGACCCGGCGCTCGGTCGCCGTCCAGAGCTCCGTCGAGCGCACGGCCGCCGTCCGCACCGGCGGCGGGTCCCCGGCCGCCGCGGCCTGCAGGGCGGCCGACTCGACGCCGACCCGGCCGGCGCCGGTCCCGGTCCCGTCGACGGCGATCCGGTTGCGCCCCTCGGTGAGCGGCACCTCGCCGCAGCTCTCGTAACGCACCGGCCGGCCCGCCAGCGCGTCTTGCAGCGCGTCACCGACGATCCGCGTCGGCACCGACCGCCCGTTGACCCGCAGCCGCGGCCCGGAACCGCAGGACGCCGCCAGGCCGGTGTCCGCGACGGCTGCGAGCTCCGGCACGCCGGGCAGCGCGACGGACTCGACCTCCAGCGGCTGCCCGGGCGGCGGTTCGAACGTGATCAGCACCTCGTCGGCGCTGAACGGCGCGAAGTCCAGCCGCCCGTCGCCGTCGAGCCATCCGGAGCGGACAGCGGTGGTGCTCTCCAGCGTGACGCGGACCGGAGCACCCATGGCGTCGGCGCGCGGAAAGCCCACTCGGACGGTGTCCAGCTCGGTGCGCTCCGCCAGCTCCACCCGCAGGGAAGGAGCGTCCTCGGCCGGGTCGGGGTACCAGACGGTGGCGGGGTCGCCGTCGAAGGCGCTCCGGCCCAGGGCGGCGGGATGGTCCACGGAGGTGGAGGACGACGTCACTCTCGGGTACCCCCCGGCGCGGTTGGCGGCCCGCTCCAGGACCGCCGGATCCGCGGCCACCACCCGGCCGGTGACGGTGTCGAGCCGCTCGGCGGCGGCCGCCGAGAGGGTGACGACCCGGTCGATGGCGGCGGCGTCCTCCCCCTGGATCGCGAGGTCGGGGTGGCAGGCCCACACCCGGGAACCGGCCAGGCACCCCGGGGCGCTGCCCACGGACCCGGTGAGCAGGACCGCGCCCGCGTCCGGCGCTCCGGGCACGTCGAGGGAACGGGTCGCCCGCAGTCCGGGCACGGCCAGTTCGGCGATGCCCACCCGGGCGGGCCGTCCGGCGTCCCAGGCGAGCGCGTCCACCCGGAGCAGCAGCTCCGAGGTGCGTCCGGGCGGCGCGGCGACCTCCTGCGGTTGCGGTCCGGGGGCCACCGGGACGGTCCGGCGGCCGGTGTCGGTGACCACGGTGACGCGCGCCGGCGGCGGCTCGCCCGGGATCTCCTCGAAGGCGGCCGTCAACCCGGTGACGTCCCGGGGCTCGGTGAACTCGACCCGGAGCCAGGCGCCGACCGGCCCGCCGGGCCCGGCGGGCCGCCACGCGGTGTCCGGGTCGCCGTCCAGCGCGGCGAAGGGCAGCCGGCCCGGGTCCCGCTCGGCGGCCGCGGCGCGGACGCCGGCCGCCGAGGAGGACGCGGTCACCGAGCGGACGCCGCCGGGCACCGCCACCGCCGTGTAGCGGTCCCAGGCGGGGTCCGCGATGTCCGGGGCGGGCGCGCCGCGCTCCAGCGGTTCGTCCGCCGTCAGCGTGGCGGTGACGTTGCGCCGGACGTCGGAGTAGAGCACCTCGCGGCGGCGCAGGGTGTCGGTGACCACGGTGTCGTGCGCGGGCACGTCGGCGCCGCCCGGGTCGTCGCCGATGATCACCGGCCGGTCGCCGTCGAGCATGCCCTGTTCGGCGAGCGCGAGCAGCGCCTCCGGCCCACCGGTGACGCGCAGCGCGCCGTCGCGCGCAACGGTGCCAATACGGGGCGCCGCGCCGCGCACGGTGTAGACCTCCACCGCCTGGTACGGCTGGTCGAACCAGGCCGACGCCGGCAGGGCGTCCAGTGCGCCCACGACCGGACCGAAGCCGCGCGCGTACTCGATCCCGGGCGAGTCCGCGAGCGCCTGGTGGACCCGGGCCGGCCACCCGCCGTTGTTGCCGACCCGCTGGAGGTCGTTGCGCACGAGGAGGTGGGTCACGCCCATGCGGGCGAGCGCGTCCGCCAGGCCCGGCGAGCCGCGGCCGGAGCTGAGCCGCTGGTCGATCTCGTGCAGCAGCCGGGACACGCCGGCCGATCCCCACGGGATGATCTGGTGGTTGGTCCAGGGGCTCTCCATGAGCGGCTGCATCGGCTCGTCCATGGGGCGCCCCCACAGGTACTCGCCGCGCGCGGACCCGGGGACGGCCATGGTCATGCCGGTGCCGCCGCGGGCGTCGATCCAGGCGGTGGCCTCGCGCCAGTACACCGGGACCTCCTCGAACCCGCCCGGCGCCGCCAGCCCGGCACCGGCCGCCGGGGTGAGGGTGGTGAGCACCGCGACCGCGCACAGGCCTGCCGTGTACCGGCGCACGGCGGCGGGCGGCGGGACGGTCGCTCCTCCGGTCGGCCGGTGCGGAGGGCGGGCGGCCCGCGCCGCGGCGGCCGCGGCGGGCAGCCGCGCCAGCCCGAGGGCGAGCGGCAGCCGGATGAGCGCGTCGAACTTGTGGATGTTGCGGAACGGCGCGAGCGCGCCGTCGAGCGCGTCCCGCACGGCCGGTGCGAACGGCCCGGTGAGGTCGCCGGTGTACCCGGCCGCCACGACGGCGGTCCCGGTCAGCAGCGACGCCAGCAGGAAGGTCCGCTCGGGGGTGCGGCGGCCGAGCAGGCCGGCGAGGCCGAGCCCGGCGACCAGCGCGGTCGCCGCGACCAGCCACGGCTCGGCGGCCAGCTCGGCGCCGGCCGGCAGCGCGGTCACCCCCTGCGCCGGCACGTACCCCATCCAGTTAGCGGTCCCGCGCAGCACGTTGACCAGCGTGGTGACGCTTGTCGTGGTCGCGGCGTCCTCGGTGAAGGGCATGAACGAGAAGACGTAGCGGCCCATGAGGAGCAGCGGCACCAGCCACCACATCGACACCAGGCCGACGGCGGCCAGCCAGTACCCGAGCAGCCGCCGCCGGCGCGGACCGGGCGTCCGGGTGAGCAGGTACAGCAGCGGGACTACGAGCACCGCGAGTTCGGCCGCCGCGTTGGTGCCGCCGCAGCAGAGGAACGCCACCGCCGACAGCGCCGCCGCGCGCAGCGGACTGCGCCCGGAGCGCGCGCCGTGGACAAGGGGCAGCAGGATCCACGGCAGCAGCAGCGTGGGTTGGAGCTCCGCAGAGTTGTAGGAGAGCAGGGTCAGGACGCGGGGCGCGAGGGCGTAGCCGAGGCCGGCGACGATGCGGGCGTGCGCGGACCCGATCCCGAACTCGCGGGCCAGCCGCACGACGCCGAGGAACGCCGCGCACAGCAGTGCGGCCGCCCACACGCGCTGCACCAGCCACTCCGGCATGCCCGCGCCCACGAGCAGCGCGTGGAAGGGCCCGTTGGGGAACAGGTAGCCGTACGCCTGGTTCTGCACCTGGCCGAAGTAGGCGGCGTCCCAGAGGTGCAGCGCGCGGTCCAGGAAGCCCAGCGGGTTGACGGTGAGGTCGATCTTGGTGTCGCCGAGGATCCGGCCGGGGTCCGTACTGAGGGTGAGCGCGGTCAGCAGCACGCAGACCGCGAACAGCTCCAGCCGGCGGACCAGCGCGCGGTCGACCGGGCGGGCGGCCGCGCCGCCGGCGGCCGGGCGGCTCGGGGGCGCTCCGGGCGGCGTGGATCCGGACGGCTCCGCGGGGCCGGAACCGGGAGTCGGGGAGGTCACCGAGGCGCCCCGCCGCGTGGCCGGCGCCCGGCGGGCCGGCGCGCGCGGTCCGGCCCGATCTCGGCCGCGATCAGGGCGGCCATGGCGGTTCCGGTCCGCTCCCAGGTGAACCGGGACGCCCACGCGCGGCAGGCGCGCCGGATCTCCGCGGCGCGCGCCGGGTCGCTCAGCTCGACCAGGGCGCGGTGCACGACCTCGGCGAGCGACTGGCCGTCGCGGACCAGCCACCCGGTCCACCCGTCGCGCACCGAGTCGCGCAGGCCGTCCACGTCGTAGGCGACGGTGGGCACCCCGAGCGCGGCGGCCTCGATCACGGTGAGGCCCCACCCTTCGAACCTGGACGCGGTCACGTGCAGCCGCGCGCCGGCCAGGACGGCGTTGCGGTCGGCCTCGGGCAGGAAGCCGTGCAGCCGGACCCGGTCGGCCAGCCCGTCCCGGTCGATCTGGGCCGCGAGCGCGGCGGCCTCGGGGCCCCGCCCGACGATGTGCAGCCGCAGCCCCGGCCAGTCGTACCGAAGCCGCGCGGCGACGTCGACCACACGGCTCACCCGCTTCTGCACGACGAGCCGTCCCAGGCTGACCAGCGCGGGCGCGCCCGCCGCCGCTGGCGCTCCGGTCGGGGCCTGCCCCGGGCTCCGCCCCGGCCCCCCGTTGTGGATGACGGTGATGGGGGCGCGCCAGCGCAGCTTCGCCCGCATGGCGCGCCGGGAGGACTCCGAGACCGTCACCGTGGGGCAGTCGCGGTAGACGCGGCCGGCGACTCTGCTCTCGATGAACCGGCCGAGCCATGCCAGTGGGCGGCTGAAGTAGGCGTCGAACTGGAGGTCGTGCACGTGGTGCACGACGCTGATGACCCGGGTGCGGCGGCAGAGCACCAGTGGCGCGAAGAAGGGGACACCGTTCATGCAGTCCAGCGCGACGTCGAAGCGCCACCGCGAGCGCAGCAGCCACAGCATCACCAGCGGGTAGACGGTGAACGC
Source organism: Marinitenerispora sediminis (assembly GCF_003336425.1). GTDB lineage: Bacteria > Actinomycetota > Actinomycetes > Streptosporangiales > Streptosporangiaceae > Marinitenerispora > Marinitenerispora sediminis. The sequence continues at coordinate 77,257 of NZ_QEIO01000016.1, forward strand.
GGTCCCCATCCGGCGCAACCGCACGCCCTCGCGGGTCTCGGCACGCGCCTGGCCGGGTTCGCGGCTGGTCACGAAGGTCACGGCGGCGCCGCGGCCGACGAGGTGCCGGCTGACCCGCCAGGCGTACTCCTCGGCGCCGCCGGCGGCCGACTGCCACGGGTCGCGCCAGTTGATGACCGCGACGCGCACCCCGTCGAGCCTCGGGCCGCACGTAGGGCTGGGCGGCGGGCGCCGCGGCTGCCGGTGCGCACCGGCGGTCGGCGCGTGCGTCCCGGCGCGCGTCCGCTGGACGACCACATGCCCTCCCTGTTCGGCCCGCGCACCCCGTCGAGCGGTCGGTCCGCGCGGCGGCGCCGGCCGGGGTGTCCGCACGGTGCCGCGGCGGCGACCGGGCGGCGCGCGACGGCCGCCCGGCCGGACCGGGTCAGCGTTCGCCGTAGTTGTACAGCGGCTCGGTCACCGGCTCCGTGGTGGAGGACGCGCCGCTGATGACGCTCGTGCCGATGAAGGTGAGTCCGCCCGCCAAGGCCGCGCCGATGGCGCAGGCGGCGATGAGCTTAATCACCGGGTGCTCTCCTTCCGGGTCTGCTCCGCGCGCCGGGCAGGCGCGGGCAGTGGAACGAGACTAGAACCTGATTCAGCGATTGACCAGAGGAGTGCCCCAACCGTGACGGTCCGACCGGCGGCCGTCCACCGGAAGGCCCACTCGTAATCCGCTGCCACATGGGCGTCCTCGGCGCTGAGCAGCGGTTGCCGCGGGCCGCCGCACGCGCGGCAGGCGCCGCCGAGACGGAGGAATAACGCGTTCTCGTACGCCGGACCTAGGGGAGTCGGGGCAGCCGCAGCACACCGCGCGCCCCCAGACCGCCCAGGACCGGCGGACGCCGGGTCCACCGTTCCGCCGGCCGTTGCCGGATCGCGGTGTTCCGCTGTGAGAGCGGTTGTGCGCCTTGCTCGGGCCCGGTCGGAGGGTCGGACCACAAGCTGCCTTCCCAGGCCGAACGCGAGTCGGTCAAGGAGAAGGTGAAGCGGCTGCCGCGCCTGAATGCCGAGTCGGCGAAGCTCGCGACGGCCGTGGGGTGCTGATCGGGGCGCCCCCGGCGACTGCGACGCCGCAGCCGGCGACCTCGCCCAGGCGTGGGAGCGCATCGAGCGCATCGTCCCGCGCGGCGAGCTGGCCGCGGCGCTGCGGGCGTTGGAGAAGATGCTGTCCGACCCCGATTCCGACGAGGACGAGGAGTGGCGGGCCGAACTGGTCAACCGCTTCGGTGGCGTGCGCGGCTTCCTACACGCTATAGGGCAGATAGCACTGGACTGAGTAGCGCCGGCTGATGAGAAAGCATGTCTGTTCGAGCCAGCGACCGTCAGCGCCGATCCGCTGGTACAGAATCCCATTGCCATCGCCGAATAGCGACACCGTAGGGACGTTGGCCTGCACCCCGTACTCCAAGACGATCGCGTGGCGTCTCGCGACGTCCCTGGCGATCGAGCGGCTCACCTCCGCCACAGCTTCTTCCCAGGAGCCGCAGCGCGTCGGGCTCTGCGCTCTATAGACGCCCGCCCGCCAGGTGACGATCCAGGAGACCGGCAACGGGATGCCCCTGGTATTGGCCGCCAGACGGCGGACTGTCGTCTGCACGGCTTCGACGGGTTCCAGGTCCGTCTCTACCACCTGCTCGGTACCGGAGTCGGCTTCCAGTCAGGGACGATGCCCTGGCGCGGAGTGGTAGCCCAACCGCTTGTGGACGGCGACGAGGCCACCGGCCAGCACCGCCAACCCCACAAGCGTCACGCCGGTGAGGGCCAGACCAACGAGCGCTATCGCGTTTGTCATCCGCACCCCGGTCAAGGCACTGCTCGCCTGACCGGAGGCTGTCCCCCGGCCGCAGACGGAACCTGTGGCGGCAACCGTGGGGGACTCCGCCAGGTAGGCCGGCTATTCCGACGAGGAACACGAGCGTCCCGAGCGCCATTCTGCGGCAGAACTTCGGACAGCGACACCGCTTTCCGGATCCGGCAGCGCCGCCTGCCGTCACACCTGCTCGCGGTCCGGGCGGCGGGCCGGTCGGTGCCCGGCCGCGCCATCCGCTGAGCGGGGACGGGGCTCATTCAGGCGGGTACATCTCCAGCCGCACCTTCGCCCGGTCGAACCTGCCCTCAGCGATGTCCTCGGGGCGCATCAGCCAGAAGATCGTGCCCATCGACGACTTGTCGTCGCGCGCCGGAATGTGCGCCTGGGCGAGCAGCCGCCACGGTCTGTCATCGCCGCCGGGGTAGGGCGGCAGGCACGGGTCGTCCCAGATGGGGGAGGCGTGCCCGCCCAGCGTCAGTTCACCGGCCGAGGAGTTGTCGTAGCCGATGTCGCCGAGCTCCTCCCACATCTGGGCGCGCTCCTCGTCCGACTCGATGACGTCGTGCCCGGCGGACGGGAGGTTCCAGGCGGGGTGCCCGTGCAGGGGGAACGGCTCGCTGACGTAGGCGGCGTGCCCTGCGTCGGGCTCCCGTTCGGCGGTCGGAGTTCCGGCGGGGACGTAGACGATCCGTCCCTCGGTGTCCTCGGAGTCGTCCCCCCATTCGGGTTCGTCCTTGTTGCCGAAGAACAGCAGGTGCCCGTCCTTGGGCAGCGGGAGGTCGAGCACGTCACCGGGCAGTGCCGCGCAGTCGACCGAGGCGAAGAAGTGCGGATAGCTGGACCACTCGACGTCCGGCGGAAGCAGCGGCAGCCCGCCGTACTGTCCGACGACGGGGCCGGGGCTGTGCTCCCTCGGCCGCAGTTCGATCTGCGGCAGCGCGAACCGCAGAGCCCACTCGATCGTGGCTTCGGCGACTCCGTACTCGGTCGCGTGCGCGCGGAACTCCTGGCGTCTGTCCATAGCGTCTGGAGTGTGCCACACACCGCTGACAGCACGGGAGTCCGCTACCGAAGCTCGGGCGCCGTTCCCTGTGCTGACGCACGACGGAGGGAGTTGACCGGCATGCCGCACTCCTCCGTGCTGCGCCGGGCTACCCAGTGGCGCGCGAGGTGAGGGCCGGCGGCCCCGGCCGGCGCCCCGCCTCCGGAGGGGTTCGGCGCGCTCACCGCTCCCCGCGCGCGGTGGACCTCCGGCCCCGGACGGCCGCCCATGCAGCCGCCGCCCCCGCCCAGAGCAGCGCCGAGCCGGTGACCGCCCACGCGGCCGTCACCGCCCCCGGCAGGTCGTCCGGGACCGCCGTCACGTGGCGGTCCGCGATACGGAGCAGCGCGAACCGAGGCCCCTCGTGGACCACCTGGACGTCCGGCCCCGGGTCGGGCCAGGCGGCGCCCGGGGCGGCGTCCACCGCCCGGGCCAGCGCTGTCCGGTCCACCAGGACGTAGCGGATACCGAGCGCGCCCAGTCGGCGGGGGACGTCGGGAGCGGGGTGCGCGGGCCAGCCACCAGCGACCAGGGGGGCCACGGCGCGGGCGGTCGGGTCCTCGCCGGCGATCTCGTACACCCGGCCGTCGGACGCCACCCGGAGGGCGTCGTTCCACACCACGCGCCGCGCGAACCCTTTGGTGGCCGGGTCGAGCGCCACGACGGTCCGGCCGCCGCCCGACCAGTCCAGCCCCCGGTAAGCGCTCCAGGGCAGCGTGAGCAGCGCCCCGGGCGCCGGGTCGCCGTCCACGGCCGCGCGGACCCGCGCCCACTCGGCGGGGTACTCGACGGCGACCAGCCGGCCGGCCGCTCCCCACGCCAGTCCCGGCACCAGGACCACCGGGAGCACCACCAGCAGCACGGCCGCCAGCGGCCCGGCGGCCCGCCCGAGGTCCGGGGACCGCCGCCGAGGTTCACGCTCCGGGCCGACGGTTCCGCCGCCCGGTTCCGGGCGCCGGAGGGCGTGCGCCAGCGCGGCGCAGCCGACCGCCTGGACGAGCGCGAGCGGCGCGACGTAGAGCTGGCCGTCGCGCAGGGGGCCGAACCCGGGCCAGGCGGTGATCAGGGCGGCGAGGACGGTCCGGCCGGTCTCCGTGGTCCCCACCGCGGCCACCGCGAACCCGGCCCCGGCCGCCACCGACAGGCCGCGCCCCAGCGGGGACGGGATGCGGCCGGTCCGGACCCACCAGGCCCACCCGGCGACAGCCGCCACGGCGAGGAGCAGCCGGCAGGTCGCGGGGAACAGGTGGCCGTGGCCGGCCGGTACCGCGTGGGCGTTCCAGATCCCGCCGAGTGTGAGCAGCGAACCGAGCGCACCGAACGGAGTGTCGGCGCGCGCCGCGAACAGCTCGACCGCCGCCGGGTCGGTCCGGACGTCGGCCGCCACCGCCGACAGGGCCGGGACCAGCCACGGCAGACTCACCGCGACCAGGGCCGCGCCGACCAGCGCGGTCCTGCGGAGGGCCGTCGGGACACGTCGCCACCACGGTCGTCTGCCGCCCCCACCCGCGAGCACCGCCATCGGTACAACCACCAGCGCGGACAGCAGCACCGAGGAGAACCCGCCCACCGCCGCCGGCAGCAGCGCGACGAGCATCCGGGGCAGGTCCCGGACCCGCTCCAGCCGAGCGGCGGCGGCCAGTACCCAGGGCAGGCCGGCGTAGCCGAGCAGCAGCGCCCACTGGCCGAGGAGCAGGCGTTCGGCGAGGTAGCCGTTCCAGACGTAGCACAGCGCGGCGGCCAGCCGGGGCACCAGGTACGGACCCGGCACCAACCGCGCCGCACCGGCCGCGCCGAGGGCGAAGACGGCGAGCAGCACGAGCGGTTGGACAGCGGCATCAGGGAGCAGCCGGGCGAGCACCGCCACGGCGGCGTCGCTGGGGACCGCACGCGGGAAGCCGTCCCCGGCGCCGAGCACCATCGGGGACAGGGGCGGGTCGGGCACGAACACCATGTCGTAGCGGAGGACGTAGCCGGCGCCAAGTGCGGGCCCAAGGGCCAGCGCCCCGGCCGCCGCGCCGAGCACGGCCGGCGACAGCCGAACGACCGCGGACAGCGCGCCCGAGCCGGTCCACCGCACGCCCGCCCCCTGCAAGAACTCGTTTCACCACGCCGTCGAGGACGGCCGTTCCGCCGCACCACCGTATCCGCCTGATCACACCGAACGCGGAGTGCACGACGTCTGCGGGCGACCCTTGACAGATTGGCCGAGACATAACAGGTTCTACTCCAGGGGATGCGCCCGGGCACCGCATGCGCGACTGCCCCCGTCTCCCATACCGTGAACGGGCGTATCCCCCGCGGAAAGGCGGCTCGACGTGATCGGTCTGGTCACGGCGCTGTGCTCCGCCGCGATCTACACCTGCGGACTCGTCATGGAGCAGCGCGCCCTGCACCGCGCTCCCGAACTCAGTCCGCGACACCCGATGAGGCTGGCCCGAACCCTGCTCGGCAACCGGCGCTGGCTGTGCGGCTGCCTGCTCGCCGCGATCGGCAGCGTGGGCCTGATCGTGTCACTGGGTCTGGCGCCGGTGTCGGTGGTCCAGCCCGCGTTCGCGGGCGGCGTCGCGACGGGCCTGCTGGTGGCGGCCCTGCTCCTCGGCGAACCGATCACCCGGGGCGAACGCCTGGCACTGGGCATGATGCCGCTCGCACTACTGCTCCTCGCACTGTCCAGCAGCGAGGCGGCGGACCCCGGCCGCACCGCCGACCAGCCGCTGCTGCTCGCGGCCAGCCTGGGGTCGCTGCCTGCGGCCATGGCCATCGCCCTGCTCGCTGGCGCGCGGCGCACGTCCGCCGCCATGTCCGCCGTCCTGCTGGCGGTGGCGGCTGGGCTGGCCCAGGGGACGGCGGGGCTCCAGGGCAAGGGGCTCGGCGGCCTGCTGGCCGACCACGGCCCGATCGGCGCGGTCCTGCCCGCGCTGCTCTCCCCGTTCCCGTACCTGTACGCACTGGGCTGGGCGGTGGGGATCGCGCTGTTCCAGACCTCCATGCAGCGGACGCGCGCCACGGTCACCACACCCGTGGCGAACGTGGTCGGCAACGTGGTCACGGTGCTGTTCGGCACGCTCGTCTTCGCCGAGACGCTGCCCACCGAGCCGCTTCCCCTCGCCCTGCGCCTGACCGGACTGGGACTGACGCTGCTCGTGGTCGCGCTGGTCCGGGGGCAGGCAGGGCAGGCGGCGGCGCAGACGGCCCGACAGCGCGGCGCCACACCCGCCAGGCTCACCGACGGCGCATAGGAGCGGGGGTCAGGCGGTCAGGCGTCAGAGGTGGTCCGCCTTCAGGGTGGTGAGGAAGGCGGACCATTCGGGGGCGGGGAAGTCCAGACGAGCAAGTTCACGGTGCCGGGTGTCCCGGACGCTGGTGACGGGGCCTTCGGCGACCTCAACGCAGTTGCCGGTGCTTCCACCGCTGTAGCTCGACTTGTGCCACCGTGAGCCGTTCATTGGTCACCTTTCCTGATCTTCTGCAGCATCGCCACCGACGCGGTAGGCGACAACGCCTCAGCCTGTAGCGCACCGTAGAGCTTGGAGCATCGGCGGACTCCCTCGGGGTTGTCCACGATCTCCTCTCCTACGAGGTGCTCAGCCAACGCCACGGCTGCCCTGTCGGTGAAACTGAGGATACGAAGCCCCCCGCTCATGCCTGGATGCTGGGGAGCATGCTGGGGGATGATCTGCAGCCGGATTGTCCCGTCCTCGATCAGGGACAGAACGCGGTCTAGTTGGCAGTTCATGATCCGCGTATCGCCGACCACCCGCCTTAGCGCGAACTCGTCCACCACGAACCAGAGAAAGACACCCTCCTGTAGAGAGCGCAAGCGTGATACTCGGGCCTCAACGTCGCGCTCGATGACCTCATCCGGGTCCCATAGCCTCCCCGCGCGCATGGCGGTACGAGCGTAGTCGGCAGTCTGCAGCAATCCAGGTATGAGGACCATCTGGTATTCCCGGATCTCGACAGCGGCGCGCTCCAGCAAACTGATGTCACGCCACCATTCAGGAACACCGAGACTGTCGTTGAGGTCGAGCCACAGCCGCGTCAACGTGCCACCTGTGGAGAGAGCAGCATCCAGAGCCTCCGCATATTCCCGCTTCGGAGCTCGTGTCCCATTCTCGATGGCCGAGATCAGCGAGTCGGACATATTGACACTGCCCCCCAGCCTCACCTGCGTTATTCCAGCCCCCGAGCGGAGGCGTTTCACCTCAGCCCCGAACCGCGCCCATACTCGACTTTCTTTTTGCACCATTCCACGTTTCTAGCCGAGAGCTCCACGAGATTCCACACAGTCAACGGCATCGCACAGGAATGTAGCGACTATGGGCAGGTCAGCTCGCCTTGGGCATTGTGGAGTACCGAAACGAAAAAACCCTCGCGACGGGTCACCACCGTCCGAGGGCACGGCCTCCACCTATGCAGAGGTGCAGACATGGAGAATGGTACCTTCCCGACACCCCACCCCGAATCCGCGACCCAGGATGCGCATTATGCCGCTTTTCTCGCGGTCGCCGCCGCTTTCCTCACCGGCTATCGCCTGGAACGGTGCTCCGTCCCCGACGGCTGGGAGTACACCGTCCGCACGCCGGACGGCGTCGTCCACACCCGTTGGCGGCTGGCCGACGTCCAGCGCATCCTCGCGGCCGTCCGGGGCCCGCGGTGAGCCCGGGGGCACGGCCCGGCGCGCGTGTTCGGACCTACCTGCCCGGCGTGCCCGGCCGGTTCGCCGATTATCCGGTGTTCGCCGCCGTGGCCGCCCGGCACCACGCCCGCTGGGAGGTCACCCACCACGAGGGCGAGCCGGTCCCCTACCGCGCCCGGCACCGGACTTGCGAGATCACGCTGGCCAGCGACGACGTGGAGATCCTGGGCTTCGCGCTGTCGGCCTTCGAGCCGGCCTCCTACGTCCGCCCCTACGCCCCGCGAGCGGAGGAGGCGCGATGAACCGGCCGCACCGCACGTTGATCTGGTACGGCCGGCACACCCGCCGCTGGTGGGCACTGCACGCCGGGCGGCTCTGGGAGGCCGCCACGCGCGCGGAACTCACCGCCGCGCTCGGCCGCGCGCCCGGACCCGGCATCGTTAGCGCGCCGAATCGGATCACTCGCGGGTAAGGCGTCCCGTGGCCCGGGGACGGCTACCGCCGTTGGGAGAACGTCAGCCTGCGGCGTGCCCGGTCGATCCCGGTGACCACGACCGTGATCTCGTCCCCGACCTGGACCACGTCCGACGGGTCCACCACCGGCGTGCGCGTGGGTTCCCGCAGCGGAACCAGTCCCTCGACGCCCTCGGCGACCCGCACGAAGAACCCGAACGGGACCAGCTTGGTGACCCGTCCCGGTAGCTCCCGCCCCACCGCGACGCGGTCGGCGAACGTCTGGAACGGGTCCGGCCGCGTCGCCCGCAACGACAGCCGGGCCTCCAGGTTCCAGGTGTCGAACTGGAGGAACCGGCCCCAGACGCGCTGCCCGACCTGGACGACGTCCGAGGCCGCCTTGATGCGCGACCAGGACAACTCGGGGATGGTCACGAACCCGACGCCCGGGAAGACCGGGTGGCCGGGGCCATCGTCCAAGGCCACGAACACGCCGAAGCGCTCGATCGCCGCGACGGTGCCGGAAAGGAGCTGGCCCTGGTGCAGTGACTCCAGGAACGCCCAGAGTTCCGGGTGCTCCGACCGCCCGCCCACGCCGCCCATGGCGCCCAGCCTCCCACGCGGAGTCCCGGGCCGGGGCGGCGCGCCCGGCCGCTGCGGTCACGGCATCGGCCGGACCCCCACCGCAGTTCGCCCGCGCGGCCGTCCCGCAGGCCGCGCGGGCGGACGTGCGCCGCGTGGCAGGGGCTCAGACGCTGACCGCGAACGCCTGGCGCAGCGCCGGGGACGCGACCTCCGCCCAGGCGGCGACGACCTCCGCCGGCTCGGCCAGCTCGCTGCGGGCCAGCAGCAGGCCCGGCTCGGCGACCCACGCGCCCAGGTCGGAGAGCAGCAGCCGCAGGTCCTCCTCGACCGTCCGCCCGTTGCGCAGGTCGTCCACGACGGCCAGCGGCACGGCGACGGTGTGGGCGAGCGCCAGCTCCGGCAGCCGGTCCACGAACACCTTCAGCAGGCCGGTGTAGCTGCCGTGCGCCTGCGGCGAGGCCACGAGCAGGACGTCGCTGGCGGCGACCCGGCGCAGCGCGTCGCGCACGTCGCTGCCGGCGTCGGGGGCGAGCAGCGCCGGTCCCAGCTCGGCGAGGTCGATCACCTCCACGGCGGCGTCGACGTCCGTGGCGGCGGCGATGGTGCCGGCGGCGTGCAGGGCGGCGGAGCGGACGGCGGAACGGGCGTCCGGGGCGGCGACGAGCACGGTGAAGCGGGTCATGGTGATCTCCTGGTGAGAGCGGCGCGGCGGCCGGGGGAACGTAGCGCTGAGGGTCGACGGGGCCGGGAACTCCGGTGTTCGCGGCCGGAGGGCGTCAGGCGCGCTGAGGCGCGCCGGGGGGACAGAACGCTGGTCGAATGGGCAGGACGTTCCCATCGGCCCCGAAGACGGGAGGCCGACGCCAGGGATCACATGGACCGAGGCCGGTGCGGCCGGGCGATCGAGCGCCGCGGGAGTCCTGGGCGGTACAGGGCGGACGGCCCTGTCACGTGCACTCAGCTACGACAGAGGGCGCTCGCCTGCTGTCGGAGATCGACATGCAGGCGCTGGACGAGCAGCTCACCGGCGGTCATTGCACCATCATGAGCGGGCGCCGCCGCTATCGTCAATGCGCGGCGGGCGGTTTTGTCGGCGGCGGCGGGCCGATGCCGGTCACGGGGGCGGGGACAGCGGCCGGGGAATCGGCGCACGCCACGCGGGTTCTCCTGGGGTTCCCCGACCCGCCTGTTGGACCGGTCGGCGCGGCGCCGCATGATGTGTGGTATCCGGCACAGGAGGCGGCAGATGGTCTTGGTGACGAACGCACGGCTGGTGACCCCCGATGGCGTGCAGGACGGCTGGTTGCGCGCGGAGCGCGGCCGGATCGCGGCGCTCGGCGCCGGTGCGCCGCCGGACGGCGCCGCCGGCACCGACCTGGGCGGGCGCTGGGTGCTGCCCGGCGGGGTGGACGTCCACGTGCACGGCGGCGCGGGCGCCGCCTTCACCGACGCCGACCCGGAGCGAGCGCGCGCGATCGTGGAGTTCAACCGGCGGAGCGGTGTCACCTCGGTCGTGGGCGGCCTGGTGGCGGCCACCCCGGAGGACACGCTGCGGCAGATCGCCGCGCTGGCCGAGCTGGCCGACTCCGGAGAGCTGGCCGGGATCTACCTGGAGGGGCCGTTCATCGCGCGCTCCCGGTGCGGCGCCCACGACCCGGCGCTGCTGCGGGATCCGGACCTGCGGGAGTTCGACCGCATGCTCAAGGCGGGGCGCGGGCACGTCCGGATGATCACCGTGGCGCCGGAGCTGCCGGGCGCGCTGGAGCTGATCCGGGCCGCGGCTGGGCAGGGGGTGGTGGCCGCTGTCGGCCACACCGACGCGGAGTACGACACGGCGCGGGCCGCGTTCGACGCCGGGGCCACGGTCGCCACGCACCTGTTCAACGCGATGCGCCCGCTGCACCATCGCGAGCCGGGCCCGATCGCCGCCGCGCTGACCGACGAGCGGGTCACGGTGGAGCTGATCAACGACGGCGTCCACGTGCACCCGGCGGCCGTCCGCATGGCGTTCCAGGCGGCCGGTCCGGAGCGCGTCGCGCTGGTCACCGACGCGATGGCGGCGACGGGCCTGGGCGACGGCGAGTACACCCTCGGCAAACTGCGCGTCCGGGTCGCGGACGGGCGGGCGATCGTGGTGGAGACGGGCGCGATCGCCAGCAGCACCATCGTGCTCCCGGACGCGGTCCGCCGGGCGGTCGACGAGGTCGGCGTTCCGGTGGCGGCGGCGGCGCGCGCGGCGTCGACCGTCCCGGCCCGGGCGCTCGGCCTGTCCGGAGTGGGCGAGCTGCGCCCGGGGTACCGGGCGGACCTCCTGGTGCTGGACGAGGATCTGGCCACGGCCGGCGTGCTGGCCGGCGGCGCGTGGGCGGTGCGGCCGGACTGAGGCCGATGCCGTCGGCCCATCAGTGCACCGGATTCCGGCCGTTCGGCGGCGCCGATGACCGCGTGGGGGTGCCGCGTGACCGGGACCGGCCGCCGATGCCGCGCGCTGTCGCGGGTGCCGGATGAGAGCCGCCCGTGGTTCGCCGTAGGTCGGGGCGCGGGCGCGGAGCGTCGTGACGGCGGAGCGGCCGTCGCCGGTGACGAGCGGGTACCGCGGCGAGCCGACCCGGCCGCGCCTGCTCGGTCGCGATGCCCGCCGCGGTGGTGTACCCGGGGCGCAGGCAGGCGGCGGCATCGGATAGCCGCCGCGCGCCCGCCCGCACCGCGAAGTGGACGAGATGCCCATGGAGCACCTCATCGCAATCGGGTCCGACGAGCTCCGCGCGGGCGAGTGCCGCATCCACGTTGCCGAGGCTGCCCGGCGGCGCGTGGCGGCCGCCCTCTCCGGCGAGCCAGCCGACGCCCCGGGGAACGGACGGCGATGGCGTTCGCGGTTCGACCCGTGCGGCGGGTGACGTTCGTGCGCACGGTGTGCGGCCTGCCGTAGTCGATCGTGTCGGCACGCCACGCCGCGGCGACGTCGGCCAGCGACAGCCGCGCGTAGGGGCCCTGCGGATCGTGCACGGCCGCGTACCCGCCGTCCACGGCGAGCACGATGAGGTAGCGGTCGGCACCGATCGGCCCCGCCTTGCCGGGCTGGTACCTGACGCGCCCCATCTCGACCGGGCCGACAAGGACCGAGCCGACGAGGACCGGGCCGTCGGCCAGGCGGGCGCGGAGGCGGTCGAGGGCGGCGTCGGCGTCGTCCTGGCCGGTGGTCTCCGCGGTCCAGCCGAAGACGGCCAGCGCGTCATCGATGCCGAGATCCGGATTCCGGCTGTACGGGTCGGGGAACGGCACCGAGCCGCCGATGAGCCGCATCCCGAAGGAGCTGCCGGTGGACCGTTTCGACCACGGCGGTACCGGGGGCGTCGCCGCCGAGCACCATGGTCAGGCAATTCGAGTAGCGGTAGGGCCCCGATCCGCGATAGTAAGTGTCGATCACGCCGCCATGGTGCCGGTTTTCCGGGGGAATTCACCATCGGCGGAAGGAGACGGGCGCACGGCGGACCCCGACCTTGACCGAACGCCGGCGCCGCCACCGCACACGAGGACGCGATGTCGAACATCTTGACCGCTCAAATGCGGATCCACGCGCGCCCCAGGCAGGTGATCGACCGGGCGGAGGCCGAGTGGATCGCCGAACAGGTGCTGGCCGACCGAGGGTCGTACTGGGTTCCCGTCGTGGTGACGCTCGCGCCGGACCGCCGCCGGGTCGACCTCCAGTACGGGAACGGCAAGGCCGCGGGCTGCGACTTCCTGTACGATCACGTCGGCCGGTATGCCGCGGCATGGCTGCGCGGGCACAACGAGGGTGACGAGAGCCGCGACTACATTTCCGGCCCCGATCCGGAGTCCCACGATGCGGAGTCGCGCCCCTGCCGGTACGGCTTCGACGAGGTCCGGGTCACCGCTCCTACGGGGGCACTCCCGGCCCCGCCCCCGGCCGGCCACGGGCCCGCCCCCTCATGGCAACGCCTTTCCGACAGCACATGGCGGCTGGCGGTGGAGGGCCACTACGTGACCGGCAACGACCGTGCGGACATGGAGGCCGGGCCGGTCCTCCGCGAGATCGTGTGGAACGCGCCGGCCATGGAGGTCCGTCCCGGCGGGCTGGTCACCCCGACGACACCGGCCTACCACGACTCCTCCTTCGCGTCCCTGTTCCCGCCGGAACTCGGCGCCCTCACCGGGGACGGATCCGCCTCCGGCGAGCCCATCGCGCAGCGGGTCGAGTTCCGCTGGCGGGGACGTGTGGTGCACCGCGTGCAGCAGGAGTACATGGAGATCCTCGACGAGTGGGACTGGGAGCATCGCAGCGCGGACGGGTGGGACAACTGCGTCGACCCGGGCTACCTCGCGGACGATCAGCGGCGAGTGGGCCGGGCGTGACGGGCCAAGAGCCCGCTTCCGGGCCTCCTCCGCCTCCGCGGGTCAGCGCCCGGAGCCGGGCGCCGCGCGTTCGGCGGCGGGGCGCTCGGGCTGCGCCCCCGCCGGCCCGGCGGCCCGCTGGCGGCCCGCGAAGGACGTGATCGCCACCCCGCCGATCAGGAGGACCGCCGCGACCATGCCCAGCCCGCTGACGTCCTCGCCGAGGAACAGCGCCGCCGAGCTCATCCCGAACACCGGAACGAGCAGCGAGAACGGGGCGACCATCGACGCGTCGTAGCGGCGGAGCAGGAAGCCCCAGGCGCCGAACCCGAAGACGGTCGCGCCCCAGGCGACGAAGCCGATCGCGCCGAGCCCGGCCAGGTCGATCGAGCGCAGCGCCGCCAGGTCGGCGGCCGGTCCCTCGAAGAGCAGGGACAGCACGATCAGCGGCACCGGCGGGACGAGGCTGACCCAGACCATCCAGCTCAGCGCGTCAGGCGGCGCGGCCCTGCGGGTCAGAACGTTGGACAGCCCCCAGAACGCGGCGGCCGCGATGACCAGTGCGAAGGCGCCGAGCGGGCCCGAGGCCCCCTGGTCGACGGCGGCGACGGCGATCCCGCCCAGGGCGACAGCCATGCCGAGCAGCCGCACCGGGCGGGGGCGCTCACGCAGCGCGGCGGCGGCGAACACCACGGTGAAGACCGCCTGGACCTGCAGGACGAGCGACGACAGACCCGCCGGCATCCCCTGGTGCATCGCGACGAACAGCAGCCCGAACTTCGCGACGCCCAGAGTCAGCCCGACCGCCGCGATCCAGCCGAAGGCGACCTTGGGCCGGGGCACCAGGAAGACGGCCGGGATCGCCGCGACCAGGAAGCGCAACGCGGAGAAGAGCAGTGGTGGGAAGTGGGCGAGCCCGACGTCGATGACAACGAAGTTCACCCCCCAGACCACGGCGACGAGGACGGCGAGAGCGGTGTGGGTGGGACGCACCAGGCCATCATGGGCGCGCTCCACCATTCAGCACCAGCGCGGATATCTGCATGGTTGGATGTAGTGAAGCTGAATGGTGGCGGCGCAGGGGCCGTCCTTCGGCGCCCGCGTCCGCGCAGCGCACGCCGGACCGACGCGGCCGGGCCGGGACCGCGGGGCCTTCCGCCAGGTTCGCATCGGCGCAACCGGAACCCGCGGCGCTCCTTCGCGCCCATCGTGGACGGCGCCGGTGGTGCTCTCGCGGCCCGGTGGCGCCCAGGCCGGCGCGGCGAACAGGCGGCGCGGGCCGGCCCCGGTTCCGGCCGCCGGGGCGGGAACGACCCGTTCACGGCCGCCGGTGGAGTCTCCGGCCGCGCCCGGGCCCGCTTCCGGGCCGCCGCACAACCTACGGAGGGACCTCATGCTGGACCTCGCGCGGCTGCGCGCGCTGCACGCGGTGCACACCCACGGCTCGGTCGTCGCCGCCGCCGCGGCGCTGGGATACACGCCCTCCGCCGTCTCCCAGCAGATCGCCAAGTTGGAACGCGAGACAGGTACCACGCTGCTGGAACGCCAGGGCCGCGGAGTGGCGCTGACCGACGCGGCGCAGCTGCTGGCGGCCACCGCCGAGCAGATGCTGACCCTCATGGAGCAGGCCGAGGTGGGCCTGGAGGAACGCCGCGGCCGACCCAGCGGACGGCTGACGGTGGCGGCGTTCCCGACCGGTGCCCGGGGCCTCCTGCCGCCCGTGCTCGCCGAGCTCGCCCGTGCCCACCCGGCGCTGGACGTGCGGCTGGTCGAGGAGGACCCGCACCGGTCGGTGGACCTGGTGTCCCGCGGTGTGGTCGACCTCGCGGTCGCCCACGACTGGGACGTCGCGCCGCTGCCCGCGCCGGACGGGTTGGACCGCGCGGTGATCGGCGCGGACGTCTGCGACGTCGTGCTGCCGGAGGACCACCCGCTGGCGGCGCACGCGACGCTGGTGCGCGAGGACCTCACCGCGGCCCGGTGGATCTGCCAGCCGCCGGGGACCGTGTGCCACGACTGGCTGATGCGCACACTCCGCGCCACCGGCACCGAACCCGACGTCGCCTACCACGTCGCCGAGTACCAGACCCAGCTCGCGCTGGTGGCGGCCGGTCTGGGGATCGCGCTGGTGCCCCGGCTCGGGCGCGAGGCGCTGCCGCCCGGAGCCGTGGTCCGTCCGCTCGTACCGGCCCCGGTGCGGGGGCTGTTCGCCGTGTGGCGCAGCGGTGCCGCCCGGCGCCCGGCGATCACCGAGACGGTGCGGCTGCTGCGCGCGCACCGGTCCGCGTCCGGAGGCGGGGAGGAGGGCGGTCGGGCGCGACGGTCCTCCGCCGAACCCGAGTCGCGGGGTCCCGCAGCGGCGCCCTCCCCGCACCCCGCACCGGGGGTGCCGGCGTAGCCCCGCCGTGGTGAGCGCCGCGCCGACGACCGCACCCCGCCGGCCCGACCGCTGAGGCGTCGGGCGGCCGCCCCGGCCGCCGTCGGCGGGGCAGCCGGCCCCGCCGCCTCGCGTGTCCGCCGGGAACCGGGGCCCGGCGCGCGCCGGACGGGCGCACTCTGGGAGTCTGGGCTCTATGGACCTCGGATCCGCACGGCAGCTCTGGGACGTCCGTTCGGCCTGGCTGAACACCGCGCAGTACGGGATCCCGCCCCGGCCGGCCCATGAGGCGCTGCAGGCGGCGGTGGACACCTGGCGGCACGGGACCGGCGGCCCGGGTGCGTGGGGCGCGGCCACGGAGACCGCGCGGGCGGCGTTCGCCGAGCTGGTGGGCGCCGTTCCGCAGGACATCGTGCACGGGTCGGCCACGTCCCAGATCCTGGGCACGGTCGCGGCGGCGGTCCCGGACGGCGCGCGGGTGGTCGTGCCGGAGGTGGAGTTCACCTCGAACCTGTATCCGTGGCTGGCGCAGGCCGACCGCGGGGTCGAGGTGGTCACCGTCCCGCTGGCGAAGCTGCCCGACGCCATCGACGCGCGCACCTGGCTGGTGGCGTTCAGCCTGGTGCAGTCGGCCGGCGGCGAGGTGGCGCCGGTGGCCGACGTCCTCGCTGCGGCACGCCAGCACGGCGCCATGGTCAGCGTGGACGCGACGCAGGGGCTGGGCTGGCTGCCGCTGGACGCGGCGGACTTCGACGCCGTGGTGTGCTCCTGCTACAAGTGGCTGATGGCCCCGCGCGGGATCGCGTTCGGCTACCTCTCGCCGCGGCTGCGCTCCGTGATGCGTCCGAACAACGCCGGGCCGATGGCCGCCGCGGACCCGATGGGCGCCTTCTACGGCCCGGACATGCGGCTGGCCGACGGCGCGTCGCGGTTCGACATCTCGCCGGGCTGGTTCGCGGCGGTGGGCGCCGCCGCGTCCATCTGGGTGCTGCTCGACGTGGGGGTCGAGCGCATCCAAGCGCACAACGTGGCGCTCGCCAACCGCTTCCTGGCCGGGCTGGACCTGCCGCCCGGCGAGTCGGCGATCGTCTCGGTTGACGCACCGCCCGGCGCGCTGGACCGGCTGGCCGCCGAGGGGATCTGGGTGTCGGAGCGCGACGGCCGGCTCCGGGTCGCCTGCCACGTCTACACCACCGAGGAGGACGTGGACCGCGCGGCTGCGGCGCTGCGCGCACCGCGCTGACCTGCGGTTCCGAGGCCGCAGGGGTGTCACGGCCGCCTGCCGCGGACGCTCCCGCCGCGCCGCCCTGCGGCGGGAGCGGGCGGCATCCAGGCATCGGCGTGTCGCCGTCACGTTCCGCACACATTCACACGTGAAACGTCACACTGGGTGAAGGATCAGTCGATTCGTTGTGAGGACATCACCATGACCTTCCCCAAACACGCGCGGCCGGCCGCGCCCCCACTCGCGCGCTCGGCCGAGCGCCGCCATCTCTCGGAGCTGGCCGCCGCGCTGACGCCCTACGGGGTGTGGGCTCGGGTCATCGAGGACGGCGCCCCGTTCCTCCGGGTGAGCAACCCGACCTCCAGCTGCGCCACCGAGGACGTCTCGTGCGAGCGGCGCGACCAGCACTACGCGTTCGTCACCACGTTCTGCCTGCAGCTGGGAACCAGCGACGACGTCCCGCGGGCGGCGCGGCGGACGGCATGGCTGGTCGGCGCCGCGGACCGCTGACCCCACGGCCGGCCCGGGCATCCGGTTCGTCAGGCGGACGCGCCCGCCTCCCCGTACGTCAGGCGGTGGACACGCACTGACGTCGAGTCGAGCGGTGTCCGCCGACCTCGCCTCACACGGCCCGGCGCGCGGATCCCGGGCGGCCAGGCCGCCCGCCCCGGCACGGCCCGGGCCCGCCGGACGCGCCGGGCCCGCCGTCCCGGCGGGCCCGTGAAACGACGAAGAGGCCGCGACCTGGTGGAACCAGGTTCACAGCCTCTTCGAGGCGGTCGTCGCGACGACGCGGCAACCGCGGGGGTGGAGGTGGCGGGAATCGAACCCGCGTCCTTCAGTACCGAGACAGGGCTTCTCCGGGCGCAGTCTGCTCAGCGTTCTACTCGGCTCCAGCGCTCTCGCAGACAAGTCGCTGACGAGCCCAGCCACGTGAATGTCCCGGTCAGGCCCCGTGGCCTGATCTGACCGGTAAGTCCCCTTAACGATGCCGGACCCTGAGCCGGAGACGGGCTCAGACCGACAGAGTCGCTATCGCTTAGGCAGCGAGAGCGAACTCAGTGCGCTTGGAATTGGCACTTGTTATTTGTGCGATCGCAGGATTAACGAGGTCACAACCGCAACCCTCGGCCCGCTTCCCCTGAAGCGTCTACCGAAGTCGAAACCGATCACCCCCTGTGGAGTTGTCAACAGGCCCTGGGGCCCGCTCGCACGCGCGACCGGGATCGCTCGTACAGTGGCAACGCTACCCTCATAACGCCCGAGAGACCAAGTCAATTCCCGTCGCCGGCGCGGACGTCCGGGCCGCCGGCCGGCTCCGGAGGGAGTCCCGCGGCGGCCAGGTCCGCGGTGAAGCGGACGAGCAGGCGGGCGAAGGCGGCGCGCTCCTCGGCCGGCCAGCCGGCGGTTCCGCGCCGGAAGACCTCGGCCTGGAAGTCCAGCGCCGCCGCGCGCAGCCGCACCCCGTCCTCGGTCAGCCGCAGCCCGGCCACCCGTGCGTCGTCCGGGGCGGCCGCCCTGGCCAGGTAGCCCTCGCCGAGGGCCGCGGCCGCCATACGGCTGGCCGTCGACGGGCGGACGTGGATCCGCTCGGCGACGTCGCCGACCCGCAGCTCGGCGTCGGCGCACGGGAACGCCTGCACGACCAGCACGCTCGCGGTCGGCCGGTTCCCCCGGCGTGGCGGGCCGCCGGAGGGCGGGGCCGCCCAGCGGCGGACGAGGTCGAACAGCGCGCTACCGGCCGCGCCGGCGAGGTCGGCTTCCTTCTGCACCGCCCCAGTGTTCCACGGCACCTCTTCACTCTAGACTTATGTGTATGACACATATAAATCGCGCCGCCCCCTGTCCCACAGGGCTCGTGCACGCCTGGCACGACGCCGTCAACCGCGGCGACGCCGAGACCGCCGCCGGCCTGTGCGGGCCCAACGTCCGGGTCGGCGGCCCCCGGGGCGGGAGCGGCGGCCGAGACGCGGTCCGCGCCTGGGTCGGGCAGGCGGGCGTGCACCTGGTGCCGCTGCGCACCTGGAGCGTGCCCGGGACCACCACCACGGTGGTCGTGGAGCAGCAGGCGTCCTGGCCGGGCCGGCCGGAGCCCGGGGCCGGCGAGGCGCGGCGGGCCGCCTCGGTGTTCCGGGTGACGGACGCGGGGATCAGCGCGATCCTGCGCTTCGCGGACCTGCCCGGTGCCCTCGCCGACGCCGGACTGCCCGCGGACGCGCCCGCCGACGAGTGAACCTCGGGCAACGAGAAACCCCCGCGGGCGCGGACGGGATCCATCAACGCTGCCCGCGAGGGCGGCCGGCAGGGTCAGGCCGGCCTCGAACCAACAGGGCCTCCCCCGAGATGAGGTCCTGCCATTCACGACTGGTCACCACAACCCCCTTTGTGGGCCAGTCATATAGGAAGACGCCCCGGGGGGCCAGGATGGTTGCCCGGCCCCGCGGGGCGTTTCACTCCGCGGCGGCTCCCCGCTGGAGCGGGGGGTCCGCCAGCCGCTCTCAGTACGTCGGACCGCCGCCCGCGGCGCTGTTGCCGGCGGCCTGGGCGCCCTCCGCCGCTCCGGCTCCGATGTCCTGGACGTAGTCGTAGGGCAGGCGCTGCAAGAAGTCCGCGATGGAGCCGACCGCGTAGGAGTACCCGGCGGACTCCGGGCCCACCTCGACCGCCGCCGCGAAGGCGACCTGGCCCTGGAACCCGACGAACCACTGGACGACGGTGTCCTCGCCGTCGACCTCCTGCCGGGCGGTCCCGGTCTGGCCGTGCACCGGCACCGTGCCGACGTTGGCTCCCGTCCCGGCGCCCTGCTGGACGGTCGCGCGCATCATGGTGCGCAGGGCCTGGACCGTCTCCGGGTCGAGTTCGGCGCCCGGTTCGGGCTCCTCGGCCTGCTCGGTGTCGGTGACCAGCCGGGGCGCGTGCCAGGAGCCGTCGGCGACCGCCCCGGCCGCCAGGGCCATGCCGAGCGGGCTGACCCGCACTCCTTCGGCACCCACCAGCGCGGCCGAGGTCGCCGGAGCGCCGTCCGCCACGGAGACCTCGCCGGGGAACGTGGGCACCGACAGCCGCCAGTCGCCGCCGACGCCGAACGCCGCCGCCGTCTCGGCGACCTGCTCCGGCGCGACCCGGTCTCCCAGGCTGGCGAAGGCGGTGGTGCAGGCGCTGGCGAAGTCCTGCGTCAGGGTCGTCTCGCCCCACAGCTGCCCGGCGGCGTTGCTGAAGGTGCGGTCACCGACGTTGAGCTCCGCCTCGCACGGGACATGGGTGTCGGCGGTGACCTCCCCGCTACCGAGCAGGGCGGCGGCCGAGATGATGGTGAACGCCTCGCCCGGCAGGTACTCGTCGGTGAAGGCGCCGGCGTGGTCGGCGCTGTCCGGCTGGCTGGCGGCGGCGAGGATCTCGCCGCTGCGCGCGTCCACCGCCACCACCGAGGCGTGGCGCACGATGGCGCTGATGCCGGCCAGCGAGCCCTCCGCGGCCTCCTGCACGGCGCTGTCCAGGGTGGTGCTGAGCGACCCGCTCGACTCCCCTGGCCACTCCTCCAGGACCTCGGTCTGCTCACCGCTCGCGTCGAGCGTCACGATCTTGGTGGTGGCGGTGCCGGCGAGCTGCTGCTGGAACACGCTCTGCAGGCCGCCGAGTCCCACCGTGTCGCCGGCCTGGTAGGGGCCGGACACCCGCGAGGAGACCTTGTGCTCGACGGTGCCCGCGACGTCGCCGATCACCCCGGCGGCCATCGTGGGATTGAGCGGCATCGTGAGTTCGGTGGTCTCGACGCCCGGGATGCTCCCCGCGCGGGTGAGCAGGGTCGGGGCGACGTCGTCGCGGCGCATCAGCACCAGCGGCTGGAACTCCTCCGGGGGCGCCGAGCGGACCCGGTTGAGCAGCGGTTCCGGGTCCTCACCCAGCAGTTCGGCGAGCGCGCCGACCCCCTCGCTCACGTCGTCGAGCGCGGCCGGGCGGACCCCGAACGCCACCACGTCGGTGCCGCCCACCAGGGGGTTCTCGTTGCGGTCGTAGATCTGCCCGCGGTCGGGGACGTCGTAGGTGACGGCGAGGCGCTCGCCGTCGCCGAGCCGGGGGTGGATCACCGCGGGCGACCACTGGATGACCCAGCCCGTGCCGCTGCGGGTCAGCGGCATGCTGCCCTCGTAGGTCCACACCGGGTCGCCGATGCCGAGATCGGCCTGGACGTCGAAGGTCGCCGTCGCGCTGTCCCCCTCGCGGGAGATGGGACCGAGCCCGAGCCGCAGGGCGGCCATGTCCAGCTGGTCGCGGGCCTGGCGGAGCGCCTGGGCGACAGCGTCGACGTCGCCATCGGTCTGGCGGGCGGCGGATTCGTAGTCGCCGGCCTGCCAGTCCAGCAGGAACGTGCGTACGGCGACCTCGGGGCTGGGCTCGGCCGCGCACGCGGTCACGGCCGCCGCCATGGCGAGACTCGCGCCGGCGGCGAGGATTCGACGGAGGTGACGGGGGGACACCCTCGGTGGTCCTTTCACAGCGCCTGTGCGCTTGTCGGGTGCTCCGGCCGAGCGGGCCCAGCCAGAGCGGCTGCGGAGCGGGACGAGATCCGAGCGGCTGCGGAGCGGGAACCAGCCAGAGCGGCCGCGGAGCGGGAAGAGATCCGAACGGCCGCCGAACCGGAAGAGGCCCGAGCCGCCGCCGGGTGCGGAAACACCCGAGCGGCCGCGGAGCGGCGAACCGCGCCGGGGACGCGCGCGGCCCCGGAAGCGCCAGCCCGGCCGACCGCGGCGCGCGCCGCCCCGGGACAACTCACCTCGCCCACGCCGCGCTCCCCGGAACACCGCTCAGCGCCGGCGGCGGAGCGCCCGTTCGACCTCGCGCGCCGCCTCGCGTTCCGCGATGGCGTGGCGTTTGTCGTACGAGCGCTTGCCGCGCGCCAGCGCGAGTTCGACCTTGGCCCTGCCGTCGCGGAAGTACAGCATCAGCGGGACCAGGGTGCGTCCCGGTTCCTGGGTCTTGCCGATCAGCTTGGCGATCTCTTCGCGGTGCAGCAGGAGCTTACGCGGCCGACGCGCTGCGTGGTTGGTCCAGGTCCCGTGCGCGTACTCGGGGATGTGGACGTTCTCCAGCCACACCTCACCGTCCTTCACCTGGGCGAATCCGTCCACCAGGGAGGCGCGCCCGGCACGCAGCGACTTCACCTCGGTGCCGGTGAGGACGAGCCCCGCCTCGTAGGTGTCATCGATGTGGTAGTCGTGCCGAGCTCGCCGGTTCTGGGCGATGACCTTGCGCCCCTTTTCCCGTGGCACTGGATCTTCCCTTCCTGACCGCACGCGCGCGGGCCGCGGTGGGCTCAGACGCGCAGGTAGCGGCGCAACGTGAGGAACGACGCGATGGTACAGAGCAGCACGCCCAGGATGATCGACACGCCGATCACGTAGAAGACCGACCCCAGGCCGAGCGTGACGTTGAACTGGAACCACGACTGGATCCGGTCCAGCAGGAAGTACTTCGTGGCGAAGATGAACCCGGAGGCGAAGATACCGCCGATCAGGCCGGAGATCGCGCCTTCCAGCAGGAACGGCAGCTGGATGTAGAAGTTGGACGCGCCGACGAGCCGCATGATGCCGGTCTCGCGCCGCCGGCTGTAGGCCGACAGCCGGATCGTGTTGCCGATGAGCAGCGCGGCGGCGACCAGCTGCACCATGGCGACGGTCAGCGCGGCCCACTTGAGGCCGTCGAGCAGGCCGAAGAAGCGGTCCAGGACCCCCTGGTCGTTGGAGATGGTGTCGATACCGGGCCGGCCCTCGACCGCGCTCTGCACGGCCTCGTAGTCGTCCGGGGTCGCCAGCTTCACCCGGAAGTTGTCCGGGATGTCGCCCTCCTGGGTGGCCTCGACGAGGGCCTCCTGGTTGGAGAAGCGCTGCTGGAAGTCGGCGTAGGCCTCGGCCGCGGTGACGTACTCGACGCTGGCCACCTCCGACATCTGGTCCAGGTCGGCCTGGATCGCCTCCCGGTCCGCCTCGGTGGCCGCACCGTTCTCCTCGCAGACCGCGCTGGGGGAGTTGTCGGTGCACAGGTAGATCGTGAGCGAGATCTGCGAGTCCCACGTCCGGCGCATTTCCGTGACCTGCTGGTTGATCAGCAGACCGGCGCCAAAGAGCGCGAGCGAGATCGCCACCGTGGTGATCACCGCGATGGTCATCGTGAGGTTTCGGCGCAGGCCGATCCAGATCTCAGAAAGTACGAACTGTGCTCGCATGATGTATTAAGGGTCCATCCTTGTCGGGCTTCGCCGCGCTGCTCGGCCAGCGCTGGAACGCGCAGCCGACCGGGCCTCAGTAGGCCTGGCCGTACACACCACGCGTCTGGTCCCGCACGACCTGGCCCTCTTCGAGCTCAATGACGCGTTTGCGCATCGAGTCGACGATGGCGGCATCGTGGGTCGCCATGACGACGGTCGTTCCGGTCCGGTTGATTCGGTCGAGCACCTTCATGATGCCGATCGACGTGGCGGGGTCGATGTTTCCGGTGGGCTCGTCGGCCAGCAGGATCTGCGGCCGGTTGACGAACGCCCGCGCGATGGCGACACGCTGCTGCTCGCCGCCGGAGAGTTCGCCGGGCATCCGGGTGGCCTTGCCTTCGAGGCCGACGAGTTCGACAACCTCCGGGACCACCTTGCGGATGAACCGGCGGGGCTTGCCGATGACTTCCAGGGCGAACGCGACGTTCTCGAAGACGTTCTTGTTCGGCAGCAGCCGGAAGTCCTGGAACACGCAGCCGATGCGGCGCCGCAGGTGCGGCACCTTCCAGTTGGACAGGCGTGCGAGGTCCTTGCCCGCGACGTGCACCCGGCCCTTGGTGGGCTTCTCCTCCTTGAGGACAAGCCGCAGGAACGTTGACTTACCCGAGCCGGACGGGCCGACGAGGAAGACGAACTCCCCCTTGTCGACGTCGATGGAAACGCCGTCGAGAGCCGGGCGCTTCTGGGTCGGGTAGACCTTCGTGACGTTTTCGAGGTGTATCACAGGAGCATCACAAGGTTCTCGGAGGTAGGGGTGCCCAGGCGGGTTCCGATCCGCGCGGGGCAGGAGTGGCCACTTGGCCAATCGACAGTGTAGGGGGGAATGCAACCCGGAATGTCCAGATCGACACACGCCGCCGACCCGGATCTCTCCGGGTCGGGATCAGCGATCGCGCCCCGCCGCGCGGCCCCTGCGGTGGTCCGTGGCCCACGCGGTGGTCGCGGCGAACGCGACCCGGAACCGTGCCCGCCGCGGTTTCCGGCGGCCGGGCGCCCTCCCGCCCCACGCCGTTCGTCGGCGGTGGCTGGTACAGCAGGGTAGAGCATATCGGAACCGTCAACCGGTCATAACGGTCACATATACCCGCCGTCCCCCGAGCCCGCTCCGAGGCGTTGGCGCTACTCCGCGTCGCGCTCCTGGTTGCGCATCCAGCGGATCTCGGCGTCGATGAACTCGTCGATCTCGCCGTCCAGGACCGCGCCGGTGTTGCCGGTCTCGGTGTTGGTGCGCACGTCCTTCACGCTCTGGTACGGGTGCAGCACGTAGTTGCGCATCTGGGTACCCCAGCTGCTGGTCGCCTCGCCGCGCAGTTCGGCGAGCGCCGCCCGCTCCTCCTGGCGCTTGCGCTCCAGCAGCTTCGCCTGGAGCACCGACATGGCGGTGGCCCGGTTCTGCAGCTGGGACCGCTCGTTCTGGCAGGAGACCACGATGCCGGTGGGCAGGTGGGTGATCCGCACCGCGGAGTCGGTGGTGTTGACGCCCTGGCCGCCCGGGCCGCTGGAGCGGTACACGTCGATACGCAGGTCGCCCTCGTCGATGTCGATGTGGTCGCTCTGCTCCACCACCGGCACCACGTCGACACCGGCGAACGAGGTCTGCCGGCGGCTCTGGTTGTCGAACGGGGAGATCCGCACCAGCCGGTGGGTGCCGTGCTCACCGCGCAGGGTGCCGTAGGCGAACGGGGCCTTCACCGCGAAGGTCGTGGACTTGATCCCGGCCTCCTCCGCGTAGGAGGTGTCGTAGATCTCCGTCGGGTAGCCGCGCCGCTCGGCCCAGCGCAGGTACATGCGCTGCAGCATCTGCGTCCAGTCGGCCGCGTCCACCCCGCCGGCCTGGGCGTTGATGGTGACCAACGCCTCGCGCTCGTCGTAGGGACCGGAGAGCAGCGTGCGCACCTCCAGGTCGCCGACGTCCTTGCGCAGCGCGGCGAGTTCGGCGCGCGCCTCGGCCAGCGTGTCGGCGTCGTCCTCGGCCGCCGCCAGCTCGAACAGGACGCCGAGGTCCTCCAGCCGGCGCTGGATACCCTCGACCCGGGTCACCTCGGACTCCAGGTAGGACAGCCGGCGGGTGACGCGCTGGGCGTTGTCCTGGTCGTTCCACAGCTCGGGGTCGGCAGACTGCTCACGCAGCTGTTCGATCTCCGTGCGCTTGGCGTCGAGGTCCAGCACGGATTCCACGCTCGCCAACGTCGACGAGAGTTCCTTGATCTCTTCCGCGGGGTCTTGGTCTGCCACGTTGGCAAGTCTAGGGCCTGTCGGGCGGGTCCGGGCCGCGGCGGGCGGGGCCGCCCGCCGCGGCCGCTCAGATACCGGCGGCGAGGCAGGCGGCATCGACCCGCAGCGACAGGTCCGCGGCCCGCTCGACCGCGTCGGCGTCGAGCTCGACCCCCCGGAGCCGGGCGAGCGCCAGCGCCGCGTCACCGGCCCGGCCGCGGCGCAGGCACGCCTCGACGGCCTCGATCAGCGGCCATGGACCGCACGACCCCGTCCAGCGCTCCACCACGAGCCGCGCGCACTCGTCGTCGCGGCCGGCCGCCGCCAGCGCCCGGGCGGCCGCGGCCAGCGGGCCGGGTCCGCGCGGGCGCAGGTCGCACGCGGAGGCGAACAGCTGGACGGCGGAGCCGGCGTCGCCCCGGTGCAGGGCCAGCTCGCCGAGCATGACCGTCGCCCGCCAGCTCTGGCGTGACCGTTCGGTGAGCCAGCGCACCGCGTGTTCGTCGCCGTGCCGACGGGCCTGGTGCTTGTATCCCCACGCCAGGGCGTCGGCGTGGTCGGGGTCGTACCGCAGGGCGTTGTCCAGCGCGGTGTCGACGTCGGCGGTGCTGCCCCGCCAGGAGGCGAGCGGGGCGAGGGCGAACCAGGTGTCGGCGCCACCGCCATGCGTTCTGATGTGCCGGAGCAGCACGTCCTCGGCGCGGCGGTGTTCGGCGCAGCCGCGCAGCGCGAGCGCGAGGACGAGGGTCCCGCGCTCGGCGTCCTCGTCGATCTCGCGCAGCCGCTCGGCCGCGGGCAGTACCTCCCGCCCGGAACCGCCGTCCAGCGCACCGAGCACGAGCGACCGGAGCCGCTCGGGATCGTGCCACGCCTCGGCCACCCGTTCCGCCAGTTCACCGCGGCCCTCCGGCCGCACGCCCGCATTCACCCCCACATTGCAGCAGAACGTGACAGGTCCGACAATGCCCGGCACCGGAAGACCGCCACGGCGCCCAGCCCCTGGACGCGGAGTCCGGCCGCGGCACGGCCGAGCCCGGGCTCACCGGCTGGGTGCGGCCCGGGGCCGCCGGCCGGGGGTGGTTCGCCACCGGGGCCCGAGCCGGCGCGAACGGCGCGGTGGCCGCGGCCCTCCGGGGAGGGCCGCGGCCACCGGCGGGATCAGCTGCTGGAGGTCACCAGCGACCGGATCGCCCGCAGGGCCACCGAGAGCGTCGCGAGGTCGAACCGCTCGCTCTCCCAGATCTCCGACAGCGTCTGGCGCGCACGGCGCACGGCGCTCTCGTTCTGCTCGATCCAGTGAGCGCGCAGCTCACCCGGCCCCTCGCCGGGGCGGCCCGACACCAGCACGTTGCGCGCGAGTTCGGCGTGCGCGGCGTAGAGGTCGTCCCGGACCGCCGAGCGCGCCATGGTGCTCCACCGGTCGTCGCGCGGCAGCGCGATGATCCGCTCGCGCAGCCGGCTGATCTGGAGCTCGTCGGCCAGGTGGAAGTACACCTCGGCGACCTCGCGGATCGCCCGGCCGGTCTGGTGCGCCACATCGACCAGATCGAAGGTGGAGTAGGCCGGCACCATGCCCGCGACCCGCTCGGCGAGTTCCTCCGGCACGCCGCGCGCGACGTACAGCGAGCGGCGCTCGCTGAACGCCTCCAGGTCACCGCCGCGCAGCAGCGTCGGCAGCTGCGGCACGATGGCCGGCACGCCCTCCCGGAAGAAGGCGATCTCCTGGCCGAGGTCGAAGGGCGCCGAGCGGTTGCGCAGCAGCCAGCGGGCGGCGCGCTCGGTGAGCTTGCGGCCCTCCAGCAGCATCTTCAACTGGGTGTCGACGTCGACCTGGTGGTCCAGCTCCTCGACCGCCTGCCAGAAGTCGGGCATCCCGAAGACCTCGCGGACCACGAGGTAGGCCCGCGCGATGTCGTCGGCGCCCGCGCCGGTCTCCTCGTTCATCCGGAAGGCGAACGTCGAGCCGGACCGGTTCACCATGTCGTTCACCACCTGGGTGGTGACGATCTCCCGGCTCAGCGGGTGCTGGGGCATGGCGTCGGTGAACCGCTCGCGCAGCGCCGTGGGGAAGTACTCGGTGAGCGTCGTGCGCAGGTACGGGTCGTTCGGCAGGTCGGAGGCGAGGATCTCCTCGCCGAGGGTGATCTTGGCGTAGGAGAGCAGCGTCGCGAACTCGGGGCCGGTGAGCCCCTGCCCACTGGACCGCCGCGCCGCGACCGTCTTGTCGTCGGGCAGGAACTCCAGCTTGCGCTTGAGCTTCTTGGCCCGCTCCAGCCGGCGGATGTAGCGCGCGTGGACGTGCAGCATGCTCGACGCCTGGGTGCGGGCCGCCGCGAGCGCCACGTTCTGGTCGTCGTTGTTGCGCAGGACCAGCCGGGCGACCTCGTCGGTCATGCTGAGGAACAGCTCGTCGCGCTCCTCCCGGGTGAGCCGGCCGGCGCGGGTCTCGCGGTCCAGCAGGATCTTGATGTTCACCTCGTGGTCGGAGGTGTCCACACCGGCGGAGTTGTCGATGAAGTCGGTGTTCACCCGGCCGCCGGCCAGTGCGAACTCGATGCGGGCGAGCTGGGTCAGCCCCAGGTTGCCGCCCTCGCCGACGACCTTCGCGCGCAGCTCGGTGGCGTCGATCCGGACGGGGTCGTTCGTCTTGTCGCCCACGGCGGCGTTGGTCTCGCCGGACGCCTTGACGTAGGTGCCGATCCCCCCGTTCCAGAGCAGGTCGGCGGGTGCCCGGAGCACGCACCGGATCAGCTCGAACGGGGTGAGCGAGGTGACGCCGTCGTCGATGCCGAGCGCCGCGCGGACCTGCGGGGTGATCGGGATGGACTTGGCGGTGCGCGGGTGCACGCCGCCGCCGGCCGAGATCAGCGCCGGGTCGTAGTCCGCCCAGGAGCTGCGCGGCAGCTCGAACATCCGGCGCCGCTCCGCGAACGAGGTCTTGGGGTCGGGGTCGGGGTCGAGGAAGATGTGCCGGTGGTCGAACGCGGCCAGCAGCCTGATGTGCGGCGACAGCAGCATGCCGTTGCCGAAGACGTCACCGGACATGTCGCCGATGCCGACCACGGTGAAGTCCTCGTTCTGGACGTCCACCCCCATCTCGCGGAAGTGGAAGCGCACGGACTCCCAGGCGCCGCGGGCGGTGATGCCCATGGCCTTGTGGTCGTAGCCGACCGAGCCGCCGGAGGCGAACGCGTCGCCGAGCCAGAAGCCGCGGTCGGCGGCGATCCGGTTGGCGATGTCGGAGAACGTCGCGGTGCCCTTGTCCGCGGCGACCACCAGGTAGGAGTCGTCGCCGTCGTAGCGCACGACGTCGGCCGGGTGCTCGATGTCGCCGTTCACCAGGTTGTCGGTGACGTCCAGCAGGCCGCTGATGAACTGCTGGTAGCAGGCCACCACCTCCGCCTGGACGACGTCGCGGTCGGCGCCCACCGGGAGCTGCTTGCAGACGAAGCCGCCCTTGGCGCCGGTGGGCACGATGACGGCGTTCTTCACCATCTGCGCCTTGACGAGCCCCAGCACCTCGGTGCGGAAGTCCTCGGGCCGGTCGGACCAGCGCAGGCCGCCGCGGGCGACGGCGCCGAACCGCAGGTGCACGCCCTCCATGCGCGGCGAGTACACGAACATCTCGCGCTTGGGGCGCGGCGCCGGCAGGTCCGGGATGTTCTCCGGGTCCAGCTTGTACACGAGGTAGGGCTTGCCGGCGTCGGGCTCGGCGGATTCGGGGTCGCGCTGGAAGAAGTTGGTGCGCATCGTGCCCTCGATGAGGGCGAGGAACGCCCGCAGGATGCGGTCGTGGTCGAGGCTGGCGACGAGGTCGAGCTCGCCGCGGATCTCCTCGGCGATGGCCTCGGTGCGCTCCTCGCGCCCGGTCCCCAGCCGCGGGTCGAACCGCGACTCGAACAGCCGGACCAGCAGGTTGGCGAGGTGGACGTTGGCGACGAGCACGTCGGCGATGTAGGCCGGCGTGAACGTGCTGCCGGTCTGGCGCAGGTACTTGGCGTAGGCGCGCAGGATGGTGAGCTCGCGCCAGGTCATGCCGCCGCGCAGCACCAGGGCGTTGAAGCGGTCGGACTCGCCCCGGCCGTGCCAGAGCGCGACGAAGGCGTCCTCGAACAGCTCCTTGAGGCGGGCGGCCGGCAGGTCGGCGGTCTGGACGGGCGCCAGCCCGAAGTCGTAGACCCACAGCGGCCCCTGCGCGACCCGGTAGGGCCGCTCGTCGACGACCTCCACCCCCATGTGCTCCAGCAGCGGGAGCACCCGCGACAGCGAGATGGGCTCGCCGCTGCGGTACACCTTGAACCGCAGGTCGCCGAGGGACCTGGCCGGCTTGTAGAGGTTGACGGTGAGGTCGTCCGGCCCGAGCGCGTCGAGGCGGGAGATGTCGAGCACCGCGGTGGCGGCGTCGGTGTCGGCCTTGTAGCCCTCCGGCAGCGCCTGGCCGTAGCGGTGCAGCAGCTCGGTGGCGCGGTCGGGGCCGAAGCGCTCGGTGAGTTCGGCGACGAGGTCGTCGTCCCAGGAGCGCGACGCCTCCACGACCTCGGCCTCCAGCCGGGCGTGGTCCACCTCCGGCAGCGCCTGGCCGCGCCGGGCGCGCACCACGATGTGCAGGCGGGCCAGCGGCGCCGAGCCGACCATGACGCTGTGGTCCATGGTCGCGCCCTGGAAGGCGCGGTCGAGGACCTGCTGGATCTCCAGGCGCACGTTGGTGTTGAAGCGGTCCCGCGGCATGTAGACCAGGCAGGACATGTAGCGGCCGTAGACGTCGCGGCGCAGGAACAGCTTGCTGCCGCGGCGCTCCCGCAGCCGCAGCACGCCGAGCACGATGTCGTACAGTTCCGGCACCGAGGTCTGGAACAGCTCCTCGCGCGGGAAGCCCTCCAGGATCTCGACGAGGTCCTTGCCGTCGTAGCTGTCCTCGTCGAAGCCGGCGAGGTCGAGGACCTCGGCGAGCTTGCGGCGCAGGATCGGGATCTGGGCGATGCTGGCGGTGTCGGCCTCGTAGGTGAACAGGCCGAGGAAGCGGCGCTCCCCGACGACGTTGCCCTGCTCGTCGAACTTCTTGACCCCGATGTAGTCCAGGTAGCGGGGGCGGTGCACGGTGGCGCGGGAGTTGGCCTTGGTCAGCACCAGCACGTGCGGCTCGCGGGCCTTGGCGCGCGCCTCGGGCGGCAGCGCGGCGAAGCTGGACGACATCGAGCCGTCCAGTCGGAGCAGGCCCAGCCCGCTGCCGGCCTGCGGGCGCAGCCCCTCGTTCCCCTCCTCGTCGGTGACGAGGCGGTACTCGCGGTACCCCATGAACGTGAAGTGCCGGTCGGCGGCCCAGCGGAGGAACTCGACGCTCTCGCGGAGCTCGCGCTCCTCCACACCGCCGCGCTGCAGGGCGGCGGTGGAGGCGGCGACCTCGTCCGCGAGCGCGGCGGCGCGGTGCCGCATCTTCGCCGCGTCCTCGTCGACGTGCCGGACATCGGCGAGCACGCGTTCGAGGTCGGCCTCCAGGCGCTTGAGGACGGCGGCGTCGGACTGCCGGTCGATCTCGATGTGCATCCACGACTCGGCGAGCGGCTTGAGCGTGTAGGACTCGGGCTCGATCTGGACGAGCCGGCCGGTGAGGTCGCGCTCCACCCGCAGCTGCGGGTGGATGACGAGCTGCACTCCGATGCCCTGCCGGTTCAGCTCCATGGTCACGGAGTTGACGAGGAACGGGGCGTCGTCGGTGACGATCTCCACCACGGAGTGTCCGACGTCCCAGCCGTGCTCGGCCTGCGTGGGCGTGTAGACCCGGACCCGGGCGCGGCCGGGCGGACGGTATCCGGCGAGCTGGCAGTGGGCCATGGCGGCCCCGCAGACCTCGGCGGGTGCCCGTTCGGTGAGTTCCTCCGGGGCGACGTGTCGGTAGTACAGCCGTAGAAACCGTTCGGCCTCGTCGCCGTTGGCGGGCGACAGGTCGGAGCGTTCGGGCCAGTGGGTCACGGCGTCGTGCAGAAGCTGATCCGTTACGGCGTCTGACTGCCCGGACATGTGCGATCTCACTCCCTTGTGAGTCGTCGGGGGTTGCCGCCAGGCGTCTGGGGTCGGCCCAGACGTCGGGTGTCACCGACCTGCGGGCGCGCGGCGGCGACGCCGGACGGACGCGTCCGGTACGACCGCACCGGGCGGTCCGCGTGGCGGATCGGACCGTGACACGCAGGTCTGTTCATGCCGACGGGGACGTCCTTGTCCCTACCGGTCTGCCCTTTAGGCTACTGCTTCTGCCCGGACAGGACAGCGATCAACACCGTTAACAGTGCGTTTCACCAGTTCCGCTCGGCTGCGGGGCAGATGCGGGCATCCGTCGCGATACGGCGAGGCGGCGGCGCGCTCCCGGCGGGGCCGGCTGCGGGCGGGGCCGGGGCGCGCCGTGCCGCATGCGGTCAGGCGGCGTCCACCGCCGCCGAGCGGATCGCGGTGACCAGCGCCTGCGGGTCGGTGAGGTCCCGGACCACCTGGGCCGCGCCGGCGGCCCGCAGCTGGGACTCCGTGGCCGATCCGCTGACCACGGCGATGGGGACGGCGTGCCCGATCCGGGCGGCCTCCACGTCGCGCACGGACTCGGTGACGTAGAAGGTGGCGTGCTCCGGGAAGCGCCGCCCGTAGGCCTGTTCGGCGCGCATCCGGGTGAACTGGATGAGGCTCGCCTTGGGGTAGTGCTCGGAGCCGAAGCCGCCGATGCTGAGGTCGAGGTGGCGCTCCAAGCCGAAAGCGGCCAGCTTGGCCATGGCGTTGGACATGATGGACCCGGTCACCACGGTCTGCACGGTGTCCTCCATCCGGCCGACCGCGGCGAGTGCGGCCTCGGCGCCGGGCATGGCCCGGCCCTGCGCCGCGAGCTGGTCGCGGCGGCGGGCGAACGCGTCGCCGAGCGCCTCGGTGAAGTCGGGCAGCGGGTCGTCGTCGGGGTCCGCGTCGACGTCGTTGCGCGCCAGGAACTCGAAGAAGATCTCGGAGTCGGTCCGCCCCGCGGTGGTCGCCAGGTAGACGAGCGGCTGGCCGGTGACCTTCTCGAAGGCCTCGGCGTAGGCGGCCCGCGTTACCCGGGCGACGTCCACGAGGGTGAGGTCGATGTTCCACAACACCAGCCGGCTGATGGCAGGCTCCTTTCCCCGTTCGCTCCCTACGGGAGGCTCATTTTCCTGTTCAGGCCCGACGGGAGGCTTCCATTTCCCGTTCATTCGCCACGGGAAGCGCCCTCCCGTTCACTCGCCACGGGAAGCGCCCTCCCGTTCATTCGCCACGGGAAGCGCCCTCCCGTTCATTCGCCACGGAGGCTCCTTAACACCATCCGGCGCGCCCTGGGAAGGGCGGGGGACGAAGGCGGCGCAAGCCGGACCGAAGCGGCGGGAGGGACACTCCGCCCTTCGCCGTCTATCTTGCCGCACTGCGCGGTGGACGCGTCCCGTGGTCGCCGAACCGCCCGCCGGCTTTGTCAGGCGGGCACCACGACGGGCCCGGGGCCGGCGCCGGTCGCGGTGACGTCCGCTCCCCGGCCCGGGAGCCAGCAGGGCTGCCGGGCCCGCTGACCTGGCGCGGGCGCGCCGGGCCCGGTCCGCCGGAACGGGATCGGCGGGGCTCGTCAGGGCGGACGCGCCCCCACCGAGCTACGGGGCGGCCCTGTCCCGCCGGTGACCGCATGCCCCGCCAGGGCGTCAGCCCATGTGCGGGTAGCGCCAGTCCGTGGGCCCCACGAAGGTCTCCTTGAGCACGCGCGGGCTCGTCCACCGCATCAGGTTGAAGACCGAGCCGGCCTTGTCGTTGGTGCCGGAGGCGCGGGCGCCGCCGAAGGGCTGCTGCCCGACGACGGATCCCGTGGGCTTGTCGTTGACGTAGAAGTTCCCGGCGGCGAAGCGCAGCGCCCGGGTGGCCGCCGCGATGGCAGCGCGGTCCCGGGCGATCACCGCACCCGTGAGGGCGTAGGGGGCGGCGTCGGCGGCCTGGGCGAGCACGGTGTCGTAGAGGTCGTCGTCGTAGACGTGCACGGCGAGGATCGGACCGAAGTACTCGGTACGGAACACCTCGTCGGTCGGGTCGTCGCCCTCCAGCACGGTCGGGCGGACGAACCAGCCCACCGAGTCGTCGGCGGTGCCGCCGGTGAGCACCGTGACCGAGTCGGTGGCCTTCGCCCGCTCCAGCGCGGTCACGTTCTTGGCGAACGCCCGCTCGTCGATGACGGCGCCCATGAAGGTGGACAGGTCGCCGGTGACGTCGCCGACGGTGAGCGCCTCGACCTCCCCGAGGAAGTCGTCGCGCATGGCCGACCACAGCGACCGGGGCAGGTAGGCGCGGGACGCCGCGGAGCACTTCTGCCCCTGGTACTCGAACGCCCCCCGCACCAACGCCGTCCGCAGCACATCCGGATCAGCCGACGCGTGCGCCACC
>NZ_QEIO01000151.1 GCF_003336425.1 Marinitenerispora sediminis
CTGGCCGCGGTGATCTGGCACAACTGGGAGACCGGCGCCCCGGTCAAACGCTCGCTCATCGCCTACGACCACTGAAGACATCGGACTCAATCATCTAGCGGGAAGGCGCTTCGGCATTGCCGGGCGAGCCCGTCCCCGCGGCCGACCACGCCCCGGAGGGCATCGGCGCGGCAGCACCTCCGACCGCAGCGGCAGCCGCCCTGGAGGAGGCGTCGCGCGGTCGCGCTCCAGCGCCGCCCGCAGCTCCCGCGCGGACCGCGGTCCGGCTCGCCATGGCCCTCCTTGGGAGCTGCCGGCCCGCTCCTCGGCGGCGCGGGCCCCTGCCGCCTCACCGGGCACGGCCGGCCGTCGTGGGCGGGGCGGGCGGACGGGGGCCGCTCGGCGGCGAACCGCGCGGCCGGTGGCGCGGCTCGCCCCTCGCGGAGGGAGCCGGACGCGGTTCACGTGGCGCCCGGTGGCTGCGGCTCGCGCCCCGCCATGACAGTGGGCGCGTCCGCTCGCGTTCACGGAGCAGGGGAACCTCCGCGCTGTTCGCCTGGTCAGCCTGCCGCCGCACGCCGTCCGCCGCGCCC
The DNA here is from genome assembly GCF_003336425.1 of Marinitenerispora sediminis. Lineage (GTDB taxonomy): Bacteria > Actinomycetota > Actinomycetes > Streptosporangiales > Streptosporangiaceae > Marinitenerispora > Marinitenerispora sediminis. The sequence goes on from NZ_QEIO01000151.1 coordinate 573, forward strand.
GCGCGGTGGCCGGGAGATCCGGACCGGCCCCTCGTCGGGCGCGTCCGCCGCCGCTTCGACGTGGCGCAGCACCGTCAGCAGGGCGCGGACCTCGAAGTACTCGGAGCGCGCGGTCCGGGACGTGAGGCGCAGCCGTTCGCGGAGTCGCTCCCGGCAGGCCGCGACCAGCCGGCGCTGTTCGGGGGTGAGACGCCCGGCGTTCTCCAGGCAGGCGTCCACGCAGCGCTCCACATCCCGGACGACCGGGTCCGGCGAGTTCGCCGGTGGAACCCCGCGCCGCGTGCGGTGGTAGCGGACCGCGTGCAGCGCGGCCCGCCGAACCGCTCCGTACCAGCGGTCGGGCACATGGGGGTTCGGCACGTCCGGGGCGGGCCGCCGACGGCCGCGGCGCTTCGCCTCGCGTCGGGCCTCGGTGTAGGCCCGGACCTCGGCCTGCCACAGTCCACGGCTCGCCTCCAGGGCCTCCAGCGCCCGGAGCAGGGCCCGTTCGTCGCGCCGGTACCGCCCGGCCGTTGCCTCCAGGTAGTCCAGGGTGACGGTGAAGCCGATGGGCCGGTACAGCTGGACGCAGGACCGCAGTGCCGCCACCCGGCGCCGGTGCGGCAGGCGGGGGTCGCGGACCCGGCGCGCGTACCCCCGGAAGCTCACCGGGCCGACCCGCTACGGCCGCGCCGCGGCCCGGCGCAGGAGGGCGGCCACGGCAGGCGGCCGGCGGGCTGGACGGGGAGCCGGGCGGGAGCAGGACGCGTCCCGAGGGCGGCCGGCGCGGTCACGCGGGTGTCGGCTCCGGGCGCACGGAGCCGCATCCGCGCTGCTCCGCCGGCAGGTTCCGCTCGACGGTGTCGATGATGCCGTGGAGGGCTTGGCGCGAGCGGACCAGCGTGCCGATGTGGTCGTCCAGCCCGTGCAGGCGCGCCCGCAGGACCTCCAGGAGTTCGTCGCAGGCTTCGAGCTCGGGCGCCGCGCCCGTCGCGCAGGGCAGCAGGTAGGCGATCTCCTCGGTCGACAGCCCGGCTTCGAGCAGCCTCCTGATCTGGGTCACGGTCAGGACCGCGTCACCGGTGTACTCGCGGTAGCCGTTGGCGCCGCGATGGGGTTCCAGCAGGCCCCGGGCCTCGTAGTAGCGCAACTGGTGCGTGTGGACGCCGGTCCGGCGACTCAGCTCCCCGATCAGCACGCAGACCCTCCCCTTGACCTTCATACCGGTGTGAACGTCGATGATTCTGCCATGTCCGCCACCCCGACCGGAGGAGTACACATGGCGCACGATCGCGACGCCGCCCCCGCCCCCGCCCCCGAAGCCGTGACCGTCGTCGGCCTGGGCCTGATGGGCCAGGCGCTGGCCGGCGCGTTCCTGCGCGCCGGGCACCCCACGACCGTGTGGAACCGCACCGCGGCGAAGGCCGAGCCCTTCGCCGCCCAGGGAGCGAGGCTCGCCGGATCGATCGGCGACGCCGTCGCGGCCGCCCCTCTCGTGGTCGTCTGCGTCTCGGACTACGGCGCCGTACGCGAGCTCCTCGATCCGCTGGGCGCGGCCCTCGACGGCCGGGTGCTGGTGAACCTCACGTCGGGCACCTCGGCGCAGGCCCGGGAGACCGCCGAGTGGGCGCGGCACCACGGCGCCGACTACCTCGACGGCGCGATCCTGGCCGCCCCCCAGGCCATCGGCACGGCGGACGCCGACATCCTCTACAGCGGGCCGCGGTCGGCCTTCGACCCGCACGAGCCGGCACTGCGCGCCCTCGGCGCGGGGACCGCCCACCTCGGAGAGGACCACGGCCTGTCGTCGCTGCACGACGCGGCCGTGCTGGGCCTGATGTGGGGCGTGTTGAACACCTTCCTGCACGGTGCCGCGCTGCTCCGCACGGCCGGCGTGGACGCCGCGGCGTTCGCCCCGCTCGCCACCAAGGGCATCGGGACGGTGACCGGCTGGCTCGCGGGCTACGCGCAGCAGGTCGACGACGGCGCGTACCCGGCCGACGACTCCACCATCGACACCCACCTGGCGGCGATGGAGCACCTCGTCCACGAGAGCGAGGCCCTCGGTGTCAGCGCCGAGATCCCGCGGTTCTTCACGATCCTGGCCGAGCGTGCCGTCGCCGACGGGCACGGCGGCAGCGGCTACGCGGCGATGATCGAGCAGTTCCGCACGTCTGCCCAGGAGGTTCGGGCATGACCGCCGCGCCCTTCGACCCGCACGCGCTGCTCGCGCGGAGCCGACTCGGCGTCCTCGCGACGATCAAGTCCGACGGCCGCCCCCAGCTCTCCCCCGTCATGCCCCTCTACGACCGCGGGGCCGGAGTCATCTACGTCTCGACGGCCGAGGGCTTCGCCAAGACGGCGAACCTGCGCCGCGACCCGCGGGCCGCGCTGGAGGTGACCAGCCCCGACGGCCGGGCGTGGGCCACCGCCGAGGGCACGGTGGCCCTGACCGGGCCGGGAGCCGACCCGCACGGCCCCGAGGTCGAGGCGCTGGTGGACTACTACCGCACCGCCGCCGGCGAGCACCCGGACTGGGAGGAGTACCGAGCGGTGATGGTCTCCGAGCGCAGGGTGCTCATCACGATGGCGGTCGACCACGTGTACGGCGCCGCGCTGGACTGACCGATGTCCGCGTCCGCGTCGGCGCCGGCGTGCCGTCGCGGGCGCGGACGCCCCTGGGCTTCCGGGGTTCGGGCGCCTCGGCGGGCGGGCGCCGGGGGCGGCGCGATGCGCGTCCCACCCCCGGATGATCACACGTAAACAGCGTTGACTACGCTGATCCGGTGGTCAGGGGCAGTCGCTGGTTGGTACTGGGCATCGCGATCGTCGCGCAGATCGCGAGTGTGTCGGCGATGATGGGCCTGCCCTTCGTGCTCCCGGAGCTGCGCGCCGCCTACCACCTCACCACCGCCCAGGCGGGGGCGCTGGCCGGGCTGCCGAGTCTGGGGCTGCTGCTGACGCTGCTCGGCTGGGGCGTCGTCATCGACCGGTACGGCGAACGGTTCACCATGACGGTGAGCTTGGCGCTGACCGCCGGATTCCTGCTGCTGCTCGGCGTGGTGGACGGTCCGCTCGGGGTCGGCGCCGTGCTGCTGCTCGTGGGAGCGGCCGGCGGTCCGGTGAACGCCGCCAGCGGGCGGCTGGTGCTTGGCTGGTTCTCCCGCCGTGAGCGCGGGCTCGCCATGGGCATCCGGCAGGGGGCGCAGCCGCTCGGGATGGGGCTGGCCGCCGCGGCACTGCCCCTGGTGGCCGCGCACCACGGGTTCGTCACCGCGATGCTGCTCCCGGCGGCGCTCGCCCTGGCGGTGCTGCCCTTCGTCGCCATGTTCGCCGCGGCGCCGCCCGCGGTCGCCGCCGCCGGCGATGACCCCGCGCGGCCCGCGAAGCCGGGCTCGCCGTACCGGCAGGCGCGGATATGGCGGGTGCACGCGGCCAGCGTGCTGCTGATCGTCCCCCAGTTCACGCTGGCCACGTACGCGCTGGTCTACCTGGTGGACGAGCACGGCTGGTCGGCACCGCTGGCCGGGGCCGTGGTGGCGGCAGGCCAGGTGCCGGGCGCGCTCGCGCGGCTCGGGGCCGGCCTCTGGTCGGACCGGACGGGGAGCCGGCTGCGTCCGGTGCGGATCCTCGCCGCCGCGTGCGCCGCGGCGCTGCTGGTGCTCGCCGGGGCGTCGTCGGTGCTCCCCGGCCTCGCGGTCGTCCTACTGCTGATCTGCCTCGTGCTGTCGGTCAGCCACAACGGGCTGACCTTCACCGCCGTCGCCGAGACAGCCGGACTCGCCTGGGCCGGACGGGCGATGGCCGCCCAGAACTCCCTCCAGGCACTGGGGTCGACCCTCACACCGGTCCTGATGGGGGTCGCCATCGACGGGGCCGGCTTCCCGGCGGCGTTCGCCCTGGCCGCGGTGTTCGCCGCCGCGGCGATCACCGCCGTCCCGCGGTCGGAACAGCCGTCCGGCCCCTCCGCTACCTGAGCGAGACCCGGATGGCCTCGCCGCCGTCGTCACCGTCGCCATCCGGCCGTTCCGCGGCGGAGCGCACCGTGATGCCGGTCGGGTTCGGCACCTGGCCCACCGGGCGCCCAGCCTCCTCCGCGACATTCACCAAGCTGTACGCGGCCTGGCCCAGGTACTCCCAGAGCTGCCGGTCGAGTGCCGGGGGAAGCTGGAGCTCGTCGACCGCCGCGCGCATGTGCGCCAGCCAGCGGTCCCGCTCGACGGCTCCGATACGGAACGGGTGGTGCCGCATCCGCAGCCGCGGGTGGCCGCGCTGCTCGCTGTAGGTGCGCGGGCCTCCCCAGTACTGGATCAGGAACAGCCGCAGCCGCTCCTCGGCCGGGCCGAGGTCCTCCTCGGGGTACATCGGCCGCAGTACGGGATCGTCGGCGACACCCTCGTAGAAGCGGCGTACCAGCCGGGTGAAGGCCGCCTCGCCGCCCACGGCGTCGTAGAAGCTCACGTGGTCATCGCTTGGGGAAGTCATAATCGCCTGCCAGCTTACGTGCTGCGCGGATACGCGGCCACCGGCGCTCCGGTGCCGCGCGCTGACGACACGGCGGCGGCCGTCCGCCCGTGGAAGGAGTTCCACGGGCGGACGGCCGCCAGGGCGTGCCGCGGACGCCGGTCAGTCGCGGGTCAGCTTGCGACGGGTGACGGCGTGCGGACGCGCCGCCTCCGGGCCGAGGCGCTCGATCTTGTTCTTCTCGTAGGACTCGAAGTTGCCCTCGAACCAGAACCAGTTGGCGCCGCCCTCCCACGCGAGGATGTGGGTGGCGACCCGGTCCAGGAACCAGCGGTCGTGGCTGGTGATGACCGCGCAGCCGGGGAAGTCCAGCAGCGCCTTCTCCAGCGACCCGAGGGTGTCGACGTCGAGGTCGTTCGTCGGCTCGTCCAGGAGCAGCATGTTGCCGCCCTGCTTCAGGGTGAGCGCGAGATTGACCCGGTTGCGCTCACCGCCGGAGAGCACGCCGGCCGACTTCTGCTGGTCGGAGCCCTTGAAGCCGAAGGCGGCGACGTAGGCGCGGCTGGGGATCTCGACGTTGCCGACCTGGATGAACGTCTCGCCGTCGGAGATGACCTCCCAGACGTTCTTCTTGTCGTCGATCCGGCCGCGGTACTGGTCGACGTAGGAGATCTTCACGGTGTCGCCGACGCTGATGGCGCCGGTGTCCGGGGTCTCCTCGCCGACGATCATCTTGAACAGCGTCGTCTTGCCGACACCGTTGGGCCCGATGACGCCGACGATGCCGTTCGGCGGCAGCGAGAAGCTCAGGTCCTCGATCAGCACCCGGTCTCCGAAGCCCTTGCCCAGGTTCTTGACCTCCACCACGGTGCTGCCGAGGCGCGGACCCGGCGGGATCTGGATCTCCTCGAAGTCCAGCTTGCGGGTGTTGGCCGCCTCGGCGGCCATCTCCTCGTAGCGCTGGAGGCGGGCCTTGCTCTTGGTCTGGCGCGCCTTGGCGTTGGAGCGCACCCACTCCAGCTCGTCCTGGAGGCGCTTCTGCCGCTTGATGTCCTTCTGGCCCTCGACCTTGAGCCGCGCGGCCTTCGTCTCCAGGTAGGTGGTGTAGTTGCCCTCGTAGGGGTAGAGCTTGCCGCGGTCGAGTTCGAGGATCCACGTGGCGACGTGGTCGAGGAAGTAGCGGTCGTGGGTGATCGCGATGATCGTGCCGGGGTAGCTCGCCAGGTGCTGCTCCAGCCACTGCACGCTCTCGGCGTCCAGGTGGTTGGTCGGCTCGTCCAGCAGCAGCAGGTCCGGCCGCTCCAGCAGCAGCTTGCAGAGCGCGACACGGCGCTTCTCACCACCGGACAGCACCGAGATCTCGGCGTCCGGCGGCGGACAGCGCAGCGCGTCCATGGCCTGCGCCAACTGGCTGTCGAGGTCCCAGGCGTTGCGGTGGTCGAGCTGCTCCTGCAGCTTGCCCATTTCCTCCAGCAGCTCGTCGGAGTAGTCGGTCGCCATCTTCTCGGCGACCTCGTTGAACCGGTCGAGCATGGCCTTGGTCTCGGCGACGCCGTCCTCGACGTTCTGCAGCACCGTCTTGTCGGGGTCGAGCTGGGGCTCCTGCGCGAGCAGTCCCACGGAGAACCCGGGCATCAGCCGGGCCTCACCGTTGGACGGCTGCTCGATGCCGGCCATGAGCTTCAGGAGCGTGGACTTTCCCGCGCCGTTCGGCCCGACGACTCCGATCTTGGCCCCGGGCAGGAAGGACCCCGAGACGTTGTCCAAGACGACCTTGTCGCCGTGCGCCTTACGCACGCTGCGCATCGTGTAGATGTACTCCGGCATACCTCAAGCCTAGGGCGTCACCGCCGGTGCCCGGGCCACATGGCCGAACCCCCCGGACCGTCGGTGCGGGCGACCGGTGACGCGCCGTCGAGCCATTCCGGAGTGAAGTGCCGCCACGTCCGCGGCGACACCCCCTGCCGCAGGGCCTGCCGGATCAGCGCGGCCATGGCGTAGTCGGGCTCGGCCTCGTGCACCCGCCGCAGCGCGGCCTCCACCAGCTCCCGATCGCCCTGCTGCCAGGCGGCGAACGCGAGCAGCGCTCCGGGGGCCGCGGTGTAGGCGGGCTCGACGTGCCGGAGCACCCGGGTCCACAACCGCACGTGCGACTCGATCCGGTCGCGCTGGATGTGCGCCCACGCCTCGTCCCGGACCCGGAGGGAGACGAGGACGACTCCCAGCCAGGCGATGCGGTCGGGGTCGCTCGTCAGTTCCCCGCGCACGGCCTCGGCCACCGCCGCCCGCACCGCCCGCACGCCTTCCACCCGCAGCGCGGTGTCGAAGGACGTGCGGCCGCCGCGGTCGCCGGGTGCCCACATGCGGGCGCAGCGCGCCTCGGCCCGGAGTGTGGCCCGCTCCATGGCCGTACGTGCGGCGCCTCGGACCGGCGCCACGATGGCGCGCGCACCGCCGTCGCCGCGGACCGCCAGGCCGGCGACCACCGCGGTCGCGGGGATCACGGATGTGTCGGTGTCGTAGGCCACCCCCTCGGGCGGGCAGCACTCCGAGGACGGGCAGAGGTAGGACCAGTAGCGCCCGCCGTGCACCCGCAGTGCGTCGCGCGGCCGCACGCCGACCTCGGCCAAGGCCGCGCGTACGGCGTCCACCCAGGGAGTGACCCGCTCCGGGCGGCCGTACCCGACGATCAGCGCCTGGTCGCACCCGCGCCGCGCGAACGGCTGCACCATGCGCGCCGCCAGCCGGCGCGGCGCGTCCGCCGGCTCCGCCGGAAGGTCGCACCTGCTGACGAAGCGCACCCGCCGCTCCGCGCGATCGAGGCCGAGCAGGACCATGCTCTCCGCCCGTGGAGGCACACCAAGCAGGTACGGAACGGCCGCGATGACGTCCGTGGGCGTGCCGAGCCTGAGAGAGGTCGGGACAGCGGTCGGTTCAGGGACCAGCTCTTCATTCTCCGTGGTCATGCGACCACTCTCGGCTACCGCACCCAGAGGTGCCAGCCCCGATCTCCGACCTGTGGAAAACTCGCGCCCCAGAGGACCGGAGCCCGGCGCAAGCACACGGGCCCGTGCTCACTCCGCGGCCGCCGACCGCCCCCCGAACTCCCGAGCCGCACTCCCCCGCCGCCGCACGTCCGGCGGCCCGGACACCGTGAGGTTGCTGGTCACCGGCATGCAGACGCGGTCCCGCCCGGCGTCCTTGGCCCGGTAGAGCGCGAGGTCCGCGGCCGCCATGAGTTCGATCAGGTCCCGGCCGTGGACGGCCAGGAGCGCCACACCGACCGAGATGGTGATGGTCACCGTGGTCTCGTCGACCGGCAGCGCCATGCGCCCCACCCGCGAACGCAACCGCTCGGCCACCCGGCACGCCTCCGCCATGTCGGCGTCGGGAAGCAGGACGACGAACTCCTCGCCACCGAAGCGCCCGACGACGTCCGTCTGCCGCAACTGGTGCGTGATGGTGTTGGCGACCCCGATGAGGACCTGGTCACCGAAGAGGTGCCCGTAGGTGTCGTTGACCCGCTTGAAGTGGTCGATGTCCAGGATCAGTACGGCCATCGGCCGTCCCACCTGCAATGCCCGGGAGAGCTCAGCCTCCGCCTCGCTCTGCCACGTGGTGGCGTTGAGCAGGCCCGTCTTCGGGTCGGTCCGTGCTGCCGTCTGCAACTGCTGGAAGAGCAGACTCCGATGCAGTAAGAGGACCGAGGGCAACGCGATCACCACGAGCACCAGCGAGATTCCGCACAAGATCGTGACCATGATGCCCATGCAGAGTTCGGCCGTGTCGACAAGGAGATCTTCCCGGTCCCACAGGAGGTCCCGCCATGGTGTCTCGGGAGCGCTGAGCCGGACGGCCGTAACGATCAGCACCGTGTCCAGCAACGTGAAAAGGCCGCCGCAGATGATGGAGGTCAGTAGTCCCTGCCCGCTGAACTCCAACGGGTAGGCGGTGAAGTCCGAGAGCCCTGTCAGGTTCGGTGTGACGCCTCCACCGACCGAGTGGGACAGCGTCGACGTCACGTAGCCGGACAGTGCCACTGTCGCCGCGTTGAACACCCGTCGAAAGACCAGTGTCCGCCGAACCCGGAACTGGTGCAGCGCGTAGATCGGAATGGGGATCAGGAGGGCGTACAGCGGTGGCAGGAGTAGGAAGGTCGGCAACCACCAGGCTCCGAGCAGGTCCCGAGAGATCCCGGCAGGCATGCCGAGCCGCCGCATGGCTTCCACGCACACCGTGGTGCAGCCCACCAGCGCACCGAAGGTGATGAGGTCTGCGGCCGTTATCGCCGTCGTGGCCAACTCGAAAACCAGGGCGACGCAGGCACCGACTACGACCACGAAGAAGTACCGGATCATTGCCGGGGCTTGAGTGAAGAGCGGCCAGTCACGGAACCAGTGCCCGCGAAACCGTCCCCGAAAAGCAACGGTTCGCTGTGACGCCGCCACCTTGACCGCCCCCGTTCCCCGACACCCCCACGCGGCTCCAGTCCACTGGAGCGCGCTGGCTTGTCGTTCATCTGCGCATACTTTGCCCTCGGGCCATCCACAGCCCTCCAAGCCAACGTGACATTGAGTAATAGGGTAGTCGCTAACCGTGCGCCTCGCACCGGATGCAGCTACATTTGGAGGGCGTTCACAGGCCGACGACGTCGACCATCGGTGATCGCCGAGGGGGATGCCGAAGGGCGGACGGGAGGCACGGTCTCAAGTACGAGACCGCGAACGTCGCCTGGCAACCGGTTGCCGTCCTCTGGCACACGCTGTGGGGACGGGCGAAAACGAGGGGACCAGCGGCGGCATCTCCTCCCGCAGTGGGCATCACACGCGGGAAGGAATTCCGTCCGTCAACTGACCGATTTTGGAGGAACCATGGGACGCAATCTCCATTGGATCTAGGTCGACGGATCCAGAGCACGAAATGGCGCGAGCCGGGCGAAGGAGTTCCCTCACCCGGCTCGTGCATGCCGCCCCGCTTGGGCGGCGGTTCCGTTCCTTCGGCTACGAGGTCTCCTCGCCCCGGGCCGCGCGCAGGCCCGACGTGAAGCGGCGGTACTCCGCCAGTTCCGCCTCGATGGGGGCGATGATCTTCTCCGCCACCACGGCCGCCACGCGTTCCCGGCCGAGCGTGGTCACCTGCTCCCGCTGGCGTGCGGCCGCGACCGACACCAGGTTGCGGCAGCCGACCCCGGTCAGCCAGCCCACGGCGAGCGCCGCCGCGACGACGGCCCCGGCGAATCCGATGAACACGGGAGCGTTCAGGACCGGGAGGCCGGTCAGCCCGCCGGTGAACTGGGCGGCCACGACGACGCCCAGCCACGCGAGGCCGGCTCCGCCCATCGCCACGAGCAGGTAGTGCAGCACCCGGACGACCCGCCACCACGACGGTGTCCGCTTAGCGTCGGGCACCGTCCCTGCGATGGCCGTACCGAGTTCGTTGGCGACCTCGTCGGCGACGCCGCGCCCGGCCGCCCGCACGCGCCGGGGCCAGGGGGCGGGCAGCCCCTGGGCGACCTCGTCGGCGACGGCGCCCACCGCGGTGTCGATCTCGGCCTGCTGCGCGCCCACGGGCGCGGTCGCCGCGTCGGTGAGGTCGTCGTGCAGGAAGTCCAGCCGCATCGACCGCAGCGGGTCCCGCCGCAGCCGGCGGAGCCACCGCGTGATCGGCCAGCCCACCATCCGGGTCCCGCGGCGCTCGTGGGCGGTCTCGACGGCGTCGGCGAGTGCGGCCACGCCCCCCGCGCCGGCCAGCTCGGTGGTCAGGGACTCCCGCGCGGCGTCGGGCACCTTGGTGGGCGCGTCCACGGCGGCGCTGTACGGCTCGAAGTCCTTGGTGACCCGGTCGAGGTCGGCCACGAGGCGGTCGATCGCGGCGCGCCGTTCCGTGACCGTCTCCTTGAGCAGGTCACGCAGCGCCGGGATCCCCTCCTCGGTGACGGTGGAGGTGGTGAGCACGCGGGGCTGCACCCCGGACTCGGTCTCCAGCAGCCGGCGGAGGTCGGTGAGCAGCTCTTCGACCTCCTCGCTGTCCACCCGGTCCACCTGGTTGAGGACAGCCACCGTCACGGCGCCATGGCCGGCCATCTCGGCGAGGTAGCGGTGGTGGACGGCGGCGTCGGCGTACTTCTGCGGGTCGAGCACCCAGATGAGCAGGTCGACGGCACCGATCAGCCGGTCGGCCTCGACGGTGTGCGCGGCCCGCACCGAGTCGTGGTCGGGGAGGTCGAGCAGGATCAGCCCGGTGAGCTCGGATTCGCCCCGGTCCAGTTCGCTGGTGCGGGAGCGGCGGTAGCGGGGCGGCACCCCGAGCCAGTCGAGCAGCCCGTCGGCGCCCTCGGTCCCCCACACGCAGGCGTGCGCCGAGGAGGTGGTCGGCCGGGTGATGCCGACGCGCGAGAACTCCAGCCCGCACAGCGCGTTGAAGAGCGATGACTTGCCGCTTCCGGTCCCGCCCGCGAGCGCGACGACCGTGTGGTCGGCGGACAGCCGCAGCCGCGCACCCGCGTGGTTCAGCAGCTGCCGGGAGCGCGTCGCGGCCTCCGGGTCGATGTCGTCGCCACCGATCTCCAGCATCACGGCGAGGCCGTCCAGCCGGGCGATGAGCTCCTCGCGGGTCGTGGCCGGCATGGGCTGCCACATCTCGCGGCTGACCGGCTGGTACTCGTCGTCCTCGTCCGCGACGGACACGGTGCTGGGCGTCCACACCGGCTCAGGCTCGGCGTCGGCGGCCTCGGACTCAGCCGGCGCTTCGGCCTCCGGTCGGGCGTCCGGCGCGGCCGGCTCCGGGACCGGCTCGGCGGCCCCCGGCGCGGGCTTGGCCGGTTCCGCGGCCGCGTCGCCGTCCGCACCGGCGGGGTCGGCGGCGTCGGGCGCGCCGTCGGCCGGCGGTGCCTCCGCGGCCGCCGCCGCGGGCTCGGCGGTCTCCGGTTCCGGAGCGGTCGCGCGGTGCTCGCCGCCGTCCGCACCGCCGTCCGCGGCGGCCGCCTCGGCCGGGTGGTCGTCGCCCGCCTCGACGGGGGCGTCCACGGAGTAGGCGACGTACCTGGGCTGCGGGCCGGTGCGGCGGCCGGCGATGGCGTCGTCGTCGACGGCCTCCGCGAGGCTGCCGACCCACCCGGCGAGGTCGTCGGGGTCGTCCGGGTCGACGCCGTCGGCGTCGGCGGCCCCCTCGTCGCGGGCCCGGCCCTCGGTACCGGCGGCGCTCCGACGCGAGGGCGCGGCGTGCCTGCCGTGCGAACCGCGGCGGGGGAGGGCCGGCCGCTCGGCGGTGTCACCGGACGCGGCCGGCTCCGCGGCGGTGTCGGTGCCGCGCTCCTCCGCGGGGGCGTCGGCCTCGCCGGTCACCCGTGCGTGCGCACCGGTGTCGGAGGCACGCCGGTCGCCGGAGGCTCGCCGACCGGTGTCGCCCCCCTCGGCTCGGAGGGGGTCCGCCTGGTCGCGAGCGGGCACTCCGTCGGGGTCCTCGGGTGCCGCGTCGCCGCCCGGCGGGCGGCGCCAGCCCGCGTCCGGTACCGCGCCGGAGGCCGGCGGAGCCGGCTCGGCGGGGCGGGCGCGCCGGCCGGCCGCCGGCGGGTCGGCGGCGACGCTGCCGGACGCACTCGTGCCGCGTGCCCAGCCGGCGTCCGGCGCCTCGGGCCACGGCGCCGGCTGCGGCGCGGACGTCGCTCCTCCGGAGGCGACCTGGTCGAACCAGCCGCCCCGTTCGTCGGTCTCGAAACCATCGGACCGCCAGCGCGCGGCGTCCGGCGCGGGGGCAGAGGCCGACGTACGGCCGCTGCGTCCGGCGGCGGGAGGCTCTGGTGCGGTGTCCTCCACGGGAGCCGGCACGGCGCCGGGCGCCGGCGGCTCGGGCGGCGGGAGCGGCCGCAGCCATCCGGGGTCGGCGGCCTCCGACCACGACGCCGCGGGGGAGCTGG
>NZ_QEIO01000152.1 GCF_003336425.1 Marinitenerispora sediminis
CCCTCGGCCCCCGTCTTCACGCCCGCCGAGCTCGCGCGCATGCTCGGGCAGCCGGAGCCGACCGCCGAGCAGGCCGAGGTCATCTCCGCGCCGCTCGGACCGGGCGTGGTCGTGGCCGGCGCCGGGTCGGGCAAGAGCGAGACCATGGCCGGTCGGGTGGTGTGGCTGGTCGCCAACGGGCTGGTGCGCCCGGAGCACGTGCTCGGGCTGACCTTCACGCGCAAGGCCGCCGCCGAGCTGGCCGACCGGGTGCGCCGGCGGCTCGACCAGCTCCGGGCGACCGAGCAGGTGCCGGCCGAGGTGCTGGACGGCGAGCCGACGGTCTCCACCTACAACTCCTACGCGGCCCGCCTGGTCGGCGACCACGCGCTGCGCGAGGCGATCGAACCGTCCACCAGGCTGATCAGCGAGGCGCAGTCCTGGCAGCTGGCCAGCCGGGTCGTGAGCAGCTACGACGGGCCGATGGACGACATCGACGTCGGGCCCGGCACCGTCACCGCCCGGCTGCTCGCCCTGGCCGGCGAACTCGCCGAGCACCTGCGCACCCCCGACGACGTACGCGGGGTCGGCGACTGGCTGCGCGACCGCGCGGCCGCCCTCACGCGCCGTCCGACGGCGGACACCCGCCGGCTGCTCGCGGTGCAGCGCAGGCGCGAGCAGCTGCTGCCCCTGGTCGAGCGGTACGCGGCGGCCAAGGCGGCCCGGGAGGTCATGGACTACAGCGACCAAGTGGTGCTCGCGGCGCGGATCGCCGAGCGCCACCCCGAGGTGGGCATGGTGGAGCGCGGCAGGTTCCACGTCGTGCTGCTGGACGAGTACCAGGACACCAGCCATGCCCAGCTGGTGCTGCTCCGCTCGTTGTTCGGCGGGGGCCACCCGGTGACCGCGGTCGGTGACCCGTGCCAGTCCATCTACGGCTGGCGGGGCGCCAGTTCCGGGAACCTGACCAGCTTCCCCACCGACTTCCCCGAGGCGCCCGGCCGCGCGGCGCGGGTGCGCCAGCTCGCCACCAGCTTCCGCAACGGCGAGCGCGTCCTGCGGGTGGCCCGCCACGTCTCCGAGCCGCTGCGGGCGGAAGCCGCCGACGTTCCGGTGCTGCACCCGGGTCCCGCCCGGCGCGGACGCGGCGCGGTGGCCTGCGGGCTCTTCGAGACCGACGTCGCCGAGGCCGAGTGGATCGCCCGCACCGTCGAGACGGTGCTGGCCCAGCCCGCGCACCTCGCGCCGGACGGCGACCCGTGGCCGGCCGGCGAGGGCGGCGGCCGGATCACCCCGGGCGACGTCGCGATCCTCTGCCGCAAGCGCGCGCAGTTCCCGGTGCTGCGCGCCGCCCTGGAGGAGCGCGACATCCCGGTCGAGGTCGTGGGGCTGGGCGGCCTCATGGCGGTCCCCGAGGTCCGCGACATCGTCGCCACCCTGCGGGTGCTGCACGACCCCACGGCCGGCAACGAGCTGGCCCGGCTGCTCACCGGTCCCCGGTGGCGCCTGGGCCCCCGCGACCTGGTCGCGCTCGGCGACCGCGCGAAGGAGCTCGCCGAGCGCACCCGCCGCGACCTGCGCACCGCGCCCCCCGAAGCGGACGAGGCCCCCCGGACCGCCGGGCCGGACGCCGCCCCGGACCCCGAGGGCGCCGCCAACGGGCCCGCGGACCTGCTGCGGCAGACCGTCCTCGACCTCACCGCCGAGAACGGCAGCCTCGTGGACGCCCTGGACGAGCTCGGGCCGGCCGAGCGCTACTCCGAGACCGGGCACGCCCGGCTCAGCCGGCTGTCGGAGGAGCTGCGCGGCCTGCGCCGGCTGGTCGGCCAGCCGCTGCCCGACCTCGTCACCGAGGTCGAGCGCGCGCTCGGGCTCGACATCGAGGTGGCGGCGCGGCCGGGCCGCGACCCGGTCGCCGCCCGCGCGGACCTCGACGCGTTCGTCGACGCCGCGGTGCGGTTCGTCGGCAACAGCGACGACCCGACCCTGGGCACCTTCCTGAGCTACCTGCGCTCCGCGGAGGATGCCGAGAACGGGCTGGAACCGGGCGAACGGGTCGGCGGCAGCGACACCGTCAAGCTGATGACCGTGCACGCCTCCAAGGGGTTGCAGTGGCCGCTGGTGGTGGTGCCGGGGCTGTGCGGCGGGCGGTCTCCGCTGTTCCCCACCAACGCCCGGGACTCCGGCGCCTGGCTGAAGCACGAGCAGAAGCTGCCGTTCCCGCTGCGCGGTGACGCGGCCGGGCTGCCGAAGCTGGCCGACGTCGGCAAGGACGACATCGCCCGGTTCGTCGCGGCGGACCAGGAGCGGCACCGGATGGAGGAGCGGCGGCTCGCCTACGTCGCCGTGACGCGGGCCTCCTACGCGCTGCTCTGCACCGGCCACTGGTGGGGCGGCACCGCGCGGGGACGGCGCGGCCCGTCGCCGTTCCTGGAGGAGATCAGGGAGGCGTGCGAGGCCGGCGCGGGACGGGTCGCGGAGTGGGTGCCGCCGCCGGACGAGGGGGCGGCCAACCCCCGGCTGGTCGAGGTGGAGCCGGTCTCCTGGCCGCCGGCCGGCGGCCAGGAGGGGGAGGCCGCGGAGCGGGAGCGGCGGATCCGCGCCGGGGCCGACCTCGTGCGGCTCGCCCAGGACGGCGCCGGCGCCGAGTGGCTGTCGCGGCTGGACCGCGCCGACATGCCGCCCGCGATGCGGCGGCGGCTGTCCGGCTGGCGGCGCGACACCGACCTGCTGCTCGCCCACCGCGACGGGCAGCCCTCCGGCGGCGACGGCACCGTCCAGGTGGAGCTGCCGGCGCACCTCACGGTCTCGTCGCTGGTGACCCTGGCCCGCGACCCGGCCGCGCTGGCCCGGCAGATCCGCCGCCCGCTGCCGCGCCCGCCCGCGCCGCACACCCGCCGCGGCACGGCCTTCCACTCCTGGCTGGAGCAGCGCTACGGCCAGCAGAGCCTGCTCGTCCCCGACGAACTGCCCGGCGCGGCCGACGAGGAGGCCGGCCCCGACGAGGACCTCGCGGAGCTGCGCCGCCTGTTCGAGGCCAGCGAGTGGGGCGCCCGCACGCCGCTGGAGGTGGAGGTGCCGTTCGAGACCATCATCGGCGACCGCCTGGTGCGCGGCCGCATGGACGCGGTGTTCCACGACCGGGCGCGCGGCCACTACGACGTCGTGGACTGGAAGACCGGCCGCCCGCCGGGCACCGGCCGCGAGCGCCGCGCGGTGGCGGTCCAGTTGGCCGCCTACCGGATCGCGTGGGCCGAACTGGCCGGCGTCCCTCTGCGGAACGTCCGGGCCGCCTTCCACTACGTCCGGGCCGGACTCACCATCCGTCCCGCCGACCTGCTGGACGCGGTCGGCCTGGCCGCACTGGTGGAGCGCCTTCCGGAGGCGGAGTGAGGCCGCGGAGACGGGGTCGGCCGCCGGGGCGGTGACGGCGCGCCGGGCGTGATGCCGGGCCTGCCGATCCGGTGACCGCCGAGCCAGCCGACGCGGCCGGCCGGAACGGACGCGCGAGCCGGTGCCGGACCCGATCCGGGTGCCGGACGTGGTACCGCGAGCCGGGACCGCGGTGCGGCGGCTGGTCGGTGCTCCCTCCGGACCCCCTGAGCACGCGCTGCCGGCTTCGCGGGTGCGCGACCACAACCGCGGTGAGCGTGCGCCGATCCTCGGGGGGCGGGGCATCGGCGGTGCGCCGTCCGCGGGGGAAAGCGCGGTGAGTCCCGGACGGCTCCGGGAGCGGCCGGCCGGAGGAGGTCCTGCCGCTGCCGACGGTCTCGCCGGGGCTGGGGGCCGGGCGCTCGCTGACGCGCCCGCTGGAGCGCACCGGCCGCTCCGACCTCCGGATTCCCGGCTGTCGGCCGGCGCACGCGGGAGTGCCGGTCACCCGCACGTGCGCGCGGCGTGGCGGCTGACCGCCTCGGCCCCGGCCAGGCGATCGCTGGGGCTGCTGCCCAGCGGCCGGGGACACGCGGTCAGCGGCACGGGAGTCCGACGCGGTCCAGAGGCGGGGCTTCCGTGCCGCGTGGTCGGCCGGACGGCGGGTTTCGGGCTGCTGGGGCCCCGCCCGGTCGGCCCGGTGCGTTCGCTGCCGGTTCCGGGGCGGGGTGGGGGCGGCGTCGACGGGATACGTGTCCGGGCCGTCGGTCGGCGGGATGCGGGACAGCCGCGGGTACGTCCTGGCCGGTGATCGCCTCATGGCCGTGGCGGCCGGTGGCCGTAGGGGAGCGACCGGGGTTCCACGGGCGGAAGCCGGCTGCCGGTCTCGGGTGGCGAGGCGGCGGCCTCGGCGCGTGCGGACGGCCGCTGCGGGGTGCTGGTCCGGGGGCGGGCGGGGTGCCGCTCCGCTGCCGCCGCTCCCGCCCCGGCTGGCGGGCGTGCCCGCTGGCGGTTCCGCTGGGCCGCCGTGCGGCGGCGGAGGTTCATCCGCGAATCAGGAGGCGACCAGCGGGACGTCGTCGTAGTCACCGAGGACGATCCGTGCCGTGTTGGTCAGCACGGCGCCACCCGGTTCGTAGTACTCCTCGTGGCCGCGCGCCCCGGTCGCGGCGAACACGCGGGCGCCGAAGCCGGGGGCGACGGGGTCGGCTCCGTGGCCGATCGGGCCCAGCCGGACGTGGGGGACGAAGCGGATCCAGTCGTCGGCCGCGCGGGTGGCCCAGACGCGGGCGTGCAGCTGGTCGGCGCTGTCCACGCCCATGCCGGGGCTGGCCAGCGCCACCACGTCGTCGGCCACGCCCGCCCGCAGGACGGCCCGGCCGCCGACCGCGGTGCCGTAGCTGTGGCAGACCAGTGTCACGTGCGGGTCGGCGGGGAGTTGCGCGCGGACGAAACTGACGAAGCGCACGAGCTCGGCGGCGCCCTCACGCGCCAGGCCGCTGGTGACGGCGCTGAGGTTCAGCGACTGCGGGGGCAGGTAGCCCAGCCACACGATCACCGCGACCCGGGTGTCCTGGCGCTGGCGCCGCGTCTCGGCGAGCAGGTTCACACCGTTGGTGACCGGGACGGTGCCGGGGTGCTCGGGGTTGGACCGGAAGTTGCCGAGGTGCTGCCCGCTCCCGGGGACGATGACCGCCACGTGCTCGGCCGTCGCGAGGTCGCCCAGTACCTCGACGATCCGCCCGGAGCCGGCCGGATCCTCGGCCAGCAGCTGGCGGCCGCCGGGCGTCGCGGCGGTGTAGTCCAGCGGACCCGGCACCGCTTCGGCGGCGGCCGGGCCGGCCGTGCCGAGCATCGTCGCCAGCAGCGCCGGCACCGCCAGTGTTCGGGTGAGTCGAGCCATGGCCGGAACGCTAGGAAGCGTGGAACCGCCTGGTCGTCGGTCCTGGGAGTGGTTCCGGCCCTGGCTCCGGGGAGCTACCTTCGCACGGCCAGAACCGGCATTCCGGCGCCGGGCCGTGCCCCCCCGCGGACCGGGTGCGGTCTCGGCCACGACGGTGGGACCGCCCTGCTTTCCCGGCCACCGCGGCCGAGCGCCGCACGCTGGAGGGCGGGCGGGAGCCCAGCGCGGCACGCTCGCCATGGAGGGGGCCGGACCGGACGGCGCGCGGCCGCGCGAGACGGCCGTAGCGCCCTCCCCGATCACCCTGCTCGGGCTCCTCCGCCACCGAACGAGGGGAGACGCACCTGAGTCCGCCGGGTGAGGTCAGTGAGGAGGCCGGTCCGGCGCACGGCCGGACCCGGCCGCGGGCGACGCGGGGTGCGGCCGCTCCGAGGCGAGCGGAACCGAGGAGCGCTCGCCGCCCGGCGGGTGGAGGTCGCCGCCGGCGTCGAGACTGCCGCCGAGCTGGCACCGGACGGTTCGGTGCCGCACCCGGAGCTACGCACCGCTGCCAGCCCGCGCCGGGCCCCGCGCCTGGGCGAGGAGTACGCGCGGCGGACCAGCCCGAGCGGCTGTGGAGCGGGGAAAGCGGCCGAGCGGCTGTGGAGCGGGGAAAGCGGCCGAGCGGCTGTGGAGCGGGAAGGCCACGCGGAGCCTCATCCGGGAGCGGCCCGACAGGCGGACCGGCCTCTGGAGGTCCGGCCGAGTGGACTCAGACCAGCCCGTTCTCGTAGCAGAAGACCACGGCCTGGGTGCGGTCCCGCAGGCCCAGCTTGGTGAGGATGCGCCCCACGTGCGTCTTCACGGTCTGCTCCGCGAGGTACAGCTCCTCGGCGATCTCGGAGTTGGACAGCCCGCGGGCGATCTGGCGCAGCACGTCCACCTCCCGCGGGGTGAGGTCGGCGAACGCCTCGGGGCGGCCCTGGATCCGTTCGCGGCGGCGCCGCGCGATGTCCGCGATCAGCCGCTTGGTCACCGACGGCGCCAGGAGGGCCTCGCCCCCGGCCACCACCCGGACGGCGGAGCGCAGGTCCTCGACCGGCGCGTCCTTGAGCAGGAACCCGCTCGCCCCGGCCCCCAGCGCCTCGTAGACGTACTCGTCGAGGTCGAATGTCGTGAGGACGAGGACGCGGGTGCCGGCGGCCGGATCGCCGTCGACGGCGGTGATCTCCTGGGTCGCGGCCAGGCCGTCGAGCACCGGCATCCGCACGTCCATCACGACGACGTCGGGCCGGCGCTGGCGTGCCAGCTCCACCGCCTCACGGCCGTTGGCGGCCTGGCCGACCACGCTGATGTCGGGGGCCGCGTCCAGCAGGGTGGCGATGCCGTCGCGCACCATGGCCTGGTCGTCGGCGACAACTACGGTGATGGGCACGGCGCTCAGCCTACGGCCTCGCCGGAAGAGGTGGTTCGGCACGGTTCGGCACGATCGGTGGGCCGGATCGGAGCTCTCCGGCCGGTGCCCCCGGCAGACCCGCCGGCTAACCCGTCGGCGGATCCGCGAGGGGGAGCCGGGCGTGGACCTCGAAGCCGCCGCCGGCGAGCGGCCCGGCGCTCAGTGCGCCGCCGAGCATGGCGACGCGCTCCCGCATGCCCACCAGGCCGTGCCCGCCGGAGTCGAGGTCGGGGGCGGCGGCCGGGTGGTCGGTGCGGGAGTTGCGCACCCGGACGACGAGCAGGTGGTCGGCGCGGGACACCTCGACGTGCACGTCGGCGCCGGGCGCGTACCGCCCGGCGTTGCTCAGGGACTCCTGGACGATGCGGTACGCCGACAGGCCGATCGCGCTGGGCAGGTCGGCGGGCGGGGCGGCGAGCTCGACGGTCACCCGCATGCCGGCCTGCCGGGCCCCCGACACGAGGTCGGGCAGCTGTTCGAGGCCCGGCTGCGGCGCGCGCTCGGCGCCCTCGCCGTCGGCACGCAGCAGGCCCACCACGCGCCGCATCTCGGTGAGCGCGTCGCGGGCGGTGTCGCGGATGGTGTGGAACGTCGCGGTGGTCTCCGGGGTGAGGCCGGGGTACTTGTAGGGGGCGGCCTCGGCCTGGATGGCGATGAGCGACATGTGGTGCGACACCACGTCGTGCAGCTCCCGCGCGATGCGGGACCGCTCCTCCAGCACGGCCTGCCGCGCCCGGTCCTGGCGGCGCAGCGCACTCTCCTGCGCGAGTTCGCGCTGCGCCGCGTGGCGGGCCCGCACGTTGTGCCCGTAGGCGAGCACCGCGACCGCGACGGCCGCCAGCCACAGGGTCTGGAGGAGCGGAGTGCCCCACAGCAGACTCGCCGCGAGGAGGTCGAATACCACGGTGACCGTGCCCACGCCGACGGTGATCCGTCTCGGGTAGCTGATCGCCACCAGGTACAGCACCACCGGCAGCGCCAGCAGGACGGCGACCGGCCACGGCCACATGATGGTCGGTGACAGCGCGCGCGATAAGGAGGCGGGCAGTGGTTCGCCCCCGCCCACGAGCGCGGCCAGGAAGAGCAGCGCGAACAGGCCGATGGCCATGAACCGCCACGTCAGCAGCGGCGAACGAGGGAGCACGGCGAGCGGCAGCCCCAAGGCGAGCCCGAACACCACCGCCACGGGGGCGCTGGCCGAGAAGAAGGCCACGATCTGCACCGTGGCCAGCGAGGCCACCGCGGCGCCGACCGCGAACAGCACCAGCCACGCGAGGAACTCCCGGGTGGAGGCCGGCCGGCGCGTGCCGCCGGCTCCCTCGCCCTGCGCGTCCGCGCCGCCGTCCGCCGCCCCGGAGTCCGCTGGCCCGGCCGGCAGGACGAGCCAGAACAGCAGGTAGAGCACGCCTCCGGTGAACCCCAGCAGGCAGCCGGCCGCGAAGAGCACCCGCAGAGCGGCGGCCCGCCGCGGCGACCCGCCGGCGAGGGCCTGGCACACCCCGGCCACGAGCCGTCCCGCACGCGGGCGGCGCGGGTGCTCGGGGAGCCGGATCGGACCGCCGGGCCGGGCCGTCGGGGCCCGCCACAGCGCGTCGAGGACGCCGTCCCACACGGGGATCGGCGCCCGCCGGCGTTCCGGCCGGACGTCGTCATCGGAGGCAGGGCTCCACCCCGCGGCCGCCTCGCGCCGCATCCGGACGTTGTCTCCCGCGATCAGCACCACGGCGGCCACCACGATGCTCCACACCAGGACCGCCGCGTCGGCGTCCGCGACGGCCCCCGAGACGACCACCATGGCGGCGGTGCAGCCCCCGACACCGGCCACCACGTGCCGGGGGTACTGGGTGCCCACGGCGAACAGAAGGGGCAGGTAGCAGGCGATCGCGGCCAGGGGAGGTTCGACGAAGGCGGCCGGGACCAGCCGCATCCCGACCAGCACGGCGGGCAGTATGGCGGTCAGCCACCGCCAGGCCGCCAGCGGACTGCGGCCCACCAGGGCGACCGGCGGCCCCAGCAGGAGGGCGGCGGCGAGCGCCACCGTGACGGGCAGGCCCTGCGCGAGGGCCTGGGCGGTGTTCAGGGCCGTGACGGCGGCGGCCGTCAGCGCCAGGAAGAGCTGGCGGTTGGCGCGGTCGCGGCCGTGTGCCTCCGGGCGCCGGGCGATGCGCACCAGCCAGATCACGGGATAGGCGAGCGCCGGCAGGAGCAGAGCAACGAACAGCAGCCGTACGAGAGCGGGCGACCGGCCGCGGCGGTCCGCGATGCCGGCGCAGATGCCGCCGAGCACCGCCCGCGGGCTGGTCTCGGCGGGGAGCGTGAGCCGGGGCAGCTGGGCCGGGGGTGTCCGGACGGCGTCGCGCAGCGCGCGCCGCACCAGCCGGGTGACGGTGTGGGCGCCCTTCGCCCCACCGCCCGCCGTGTCCGCTGCCTGCTGGTCCTCGCCCATACCGCCCGATCCGCCCCGCTGGCCCGCGGCCCCGCCGCGGCCGCCTGACATGCTCAGACTAGGCGGGCCCGCGGGCGCTCGGCCGTCCATCCACAGGGTGACCCCAGGTGGCTCCGGAGTAGGGGGTGGCCGCGCGGGCCGGGCGCGCCCGCCCCTAGCTAGGAGACCGGGTCGGCGGGGTGGTGGACGCTCAGGTTCCTGCTGCCCTCGTCCCAGACCAGCGCGGCCGAGGAACTCACCGCGTCGGGGGCGGTTCCGGCGTCGTCGTGGACGAGCGCTCCGGTGGCCGGGTCGATGACCACCGTCGCGTCCTCACTGGACACGTACATCAGGTCGCCGTAGGCCGCGGTGGGGGTGCCGGTCCAGGTCGCGCTGGTGTCGGCGGGCAGGCGCCACAGCTGCTGTCCGGTGGAGGAGTCCAGGGCCAGGGCGCCCTCGTCGGGTCCGGCGCACACCACGACCGTGGCGGAGGCGTCCTCCATGCAGCGCGTCTGCTCGGTCAGGCCGTCCTCGGTGGCCGGGGCGGCCTCGCCGGTGCCGGAGCGCAGCAGGCGGGGGCTGTCGCCCTGGCCCTCCACGTTGACGTAGGGGCCCACGGTGGTGGTGGTCATCAGGGGCGCGTCCAGTGTCGTGGACCACCGCTGCCCGGCGTCGGTGATGCCGATCCCCTGGAAGACCTGGGCGTCCTCGGTGAAGAGCACGCCCGCCAGGGTGTCGCCGTCCGCGCCCATGATGACGAAGCGGTCGTCGTGCCACAGGGTCCGGCCGCTGCGGGTGTCGATGGCCAGCGCGCCCGTCATCATCCGGTCGCCCATGAGCCGCAGGGCCGCCGTCTGTTCGTGCACGGCCTCGACCGTGGCGGAGAGGGCGCCGTCGTCGGTGTCCCAGTCGGGGAGTTCCACGAGGTGGCGCCAGAGAACCTGGCCGTCGGCGGCGTCCAGGGCGATGACCTCCAGCGCGTAGGGCCCGCTCTCCCCCTCCCCCGAACGTACCGCGTGCGCGGTCAGGACGGCAGGTGCCGCGTCCTGGTGCGCCACGGTGGGTCGGCCCACCGGCGCTCTGCTGGCCGCACGCGCCTCCAGCTCGGCGGCCTCGGCTTCGGAGAGCTGCCCCGGGTCGGCCTCCGCCACGGTCCACGGTTCGTTGAGGGGGGTGTGCTCGGTGTCCGCGCGCGCGGTCCGGTCGCCGGTGGCGGTGTCGAACACGCTCACGCCGCCCTCGTCGGCGACGAACACCGACTGTTCGTGCAGGACCGCGGGGCGGTCCTCGCCGGGGCCGGTGTCCAGCTCGAAGGCGGGTTCGGGGGCGAAGGCCAGCGGCGGGGCGGGTTCCTCGGCCGTGGTCTCGTCCCGGGTGTCGTCCGCGGTCTCGGTGCCGCCGGGTCCGGCGCATCCGGCGACGCCGACCGTGAGCGCGAGCGCGGCCAGCGCGGCCAGCGCGGTGCGGGGGGACTCCCACATGCGGGTCTCTCCTGAGCTGTCGGGCCGAGGGCGGTCCGTCGCAGCCTCCCCGGGGCGGGGCACCACGGGTGTGTGCCGGGAGGGTGTGCCCGGTTCCCCGCCGGGGGCGGCGAAAACAACGAAAGTGTCAAACCGCATGATAGCGGCGGGTCCGACCTGGTTTCACGGGCGGGGCAACGGCACCTGGGGCCTGGCGCCCCCGCTGTACCGCCCCGGGCGGGTCCCCCGGGGAGGCCGGGCCCGTGCGCGCCGCCTAGTAGATCGCGTTCGTTGGTTCGTGGGTGGGCCAGAACCGCGCTGATCAGGACGCTTCCGGCCCGGTAATGGGCGGGCCTGCCGGAACGGGTCACGATCGCGCGGTCGTGCGTCGAGGCGGGGCGCGGGGGCCGAGCGGGGATCGGCGCCGGGACGCCGTTCGGCCGCGCCCGGGATGACGACCGGGCCGTTCCGCGTTGCGCAATGGAGGCGGCCCGCTGTACACAGACCTCGGCGGGCCCGCCGCCGGACGAACCGACGAGACGAGGAGCCATTCCCTTGACGGAGGACGTGCGCGCGTACATCGAACGGCATCGCGGTGAGTTCGTCGCCGGCCTCAAGGAGTGGCTGGCCGTTCCGTCCATATCGGCGGATCCGGCCCGGGCCGACGACGTCCGCCGGTCGGCGGAGTGGCTGGCCGCGCACCTCACGGCGACGGGGTTCCCCACGGTCGAGATCTGGCCGACCGGCGGTGCGTCCCCGGGTGCGCAGGCCTCCGGCGCACCCGCCGTCTTCGCCGAATGGCCGGCGGCCGATCCCGACGCGCCCACCGTGCTCGTCTACGGGCACCACGACGTGCAGCCGGTCGACCCGGTGGAGCTGTGGGACGGCGACCCCTTCACCCCCGTCGAGCGCGACGGCCGGATACGGGCCCGCGGCGCCTCCGACGACAAGGGCCAGGTCCTCTTCCACACCCTGGGCCTGCGCGCCAACCTGGCGGCGTCCGGCGCGGCGGCTCCGCCGGTCACCCTGCGGCTGCTGGTCGAGGGCGAGGAGGAGTCGGGCTCCCCGAACTTCGGGGCGCTGCTGCGCACGCACCGCGACCGGCTGGCCTGCGACGTGGTGGTGATCTCCGACACCACCATGTGGAGCGCCGACACCCCGTCGATGTGCGTGGGCATGCGCGGCCTCACCGACTGCCAGATCGACGTCCACGGCCCCGAGGCCGACCTGCACAGCGGCTCCTTCGGCGGCGCGGTACCCAACCCGGCGCACGCCCTCGCCGCGCTGCTCGCCGGACTGCACGACTCCGACGGGCGGGTCGCGGTCCCCGGCTTCTACGACGACGTCGTCGAGGTCTCGTCCGCCGAACGCGCCCTCATCGCCAAGCTGCCGTTCGACGAGGCCGCCTGGCTGCGCACGGCCGGCAGCACGGCCGCCGCCGGCGAGGCCGGCTACAGCACGCTGGAACGCGTCTGGGTCCGCCCGACCGCCGAGGTGAACGGCATGTGGAGCGGCCACACCGGTGCGGGGCCCAAGACCATCGTGCCCCGGTCGGCCCACGCGAAGGTGAGCTTCCGGCTCGTCCCCGACCAGGAGCCCGCGCGTGTCCAGGCCCTGGTCCGCGAGTACGTCGCCGGCGCGCTGCCGCCCGGGCTGCGGGCCACGGTCACCTTCGCCGGGCCCGGGGTACGGCCCTGCGCCTCCGACATCGGCTCGGCCGCGGTGCGGGCCGCCCGCGACGCCATGCGGCGGGCCTTCGGGACGGAGGTGCTGTTCACCCGCGAGGGAGGCAGCGGCCCCGAGGCCGAGATCGCCGACGTCCTCGGCGCTCCGCTGGTGTTCCTCGCTGTCGGCCTGGACGAGGACCGGATCCACGCGCCGAACGAGAGCGTCGACGTCGCACTGCTGCTCAAGGGCGCCGAGAGCGCCGCCCACCTGTGGAACGAGCTCGCCGCCGTGCTCCGGCCCGGCGGAGCTGCCGGGAGCCCGTGACCCGGTCGCGGCCGGGGGAGCGGCCGCGCGACGGCCGCTCCCCCGGGCC